>CAZFEM010000018.1:12976-38504 GCA_964517515.1 uncultured Gammaproteobacteria bacterium
GCGAATTCTATAGTCGTGAATTTGCGATGCGAATGCGGTGGTCTGGAAAGGAAACAATTTGCCCACAGGATTTAGAGATTTTTTTAATAACTAAACAGTGCTGGTAGCGATCACTGATATGCCAAGCTATTTCTTCAAGCAGTTCTATATCAAATAAATCATCACGGTGATTGCTACGTAATTTGTAGGCGGTTTCACCTAAAATATCTAGAATCAAATTAACATTAATTTTACTGCGTAGGTTTGTACAATCACTGCGTTTATAAGACTCTTTGATAGCATGCTTTAAGTATTCTTTAGCGTCATTGCTTGGGTCAATAAAGTTATGAATGTCTTTAGCTTTAGGGTTAATGCGCAATCTCGAATTCCCTAACTCACGCCCGATGTATGTCCAGAACTCTTTAAATTCTAAGGGATCAATCAACCGTTGTTGAGATTTACTCATTAATTAGTTATTCCGTATTTTAAACATATATATCTTAATCTTTAGGGGGTTCAATAGCGTAAGGCTGTGTTAGAATCCGCTACCATTTTGTTTATGAGGTATTTTTAAATTCCTCTGAGCTATTAGTTTTAACTTGTCGCAACTTATCTGTCAAATAAAATGATAATTCCCCGAGTTAAACTAGTGTTAAATTAAATAAAATATTTTATTAATTAAAATTTTATAAGTAATGAGTAATAAAACGAATATAAAAACTTTTGATGTCGCAATTGTTGGTGCTACTGGTGCTGTTGGCGAAACACTGCTAGAAGTATTACAAGATCGAGACTTCCCAGTTGGTGAGTTGTACTTATTGGCCAGTGAGCGTTCGGCTGGTAGTACTCTGAAATTTAAAGACCGATCTGTTCGCGTACAAAACCTTGCAGATTTTGATTTTTCTAAGGTACAAATAGGTTTGTTTTCAGCTGGCGGCTCTATTTCTGCTGAGTATGCACCTAAAGCGGCAGCCGCTGGCTGTGTTGTTATCGATAATACATCACACTTTAGATACGATGACGATAAACCTTTGGTTGTCCCTGAAGTTAATGCTGAAGCTATTGCCCAGTATAAAGATACGAACATTATTGCTAATCCTAATTGTTCAACTATTCAGATGTTAGTTGCGCTAAAACCTATTTATGATGCGGTTGGTATTACGCGCGTCAATGTTTGCACTTATCAAGCTGTTTCTGGTACTGGTAAAAATGCAATGGAAGAGTTAGCGGGACAGACAGCTAACTTACTTAATGGTAAAGCCATTGAGTGTGATGTTTATCCTAAGCAAATTGCTTTTAATGCTCTACCACAAATCGATGTCTTTCTAGACAATGGTTACACCAAAGAAGAAATGAAGATGGTGTGGGAGACTAAGAAAATCATGGGAGATGATGCGATTGAAGTAAATCCTACAGCGGTGCGCATTCCTGTGTTTTATGGTCATTCAGAAGCATGTCATATTGAAACAAAAGAAAAGTTAACTGCTGAACAAGCGACTGAATTACTCAAAAATGCTCCAGGCATTGAAGTATTGGACGATAGAAATGATGGCGGTTACCCGACTGCCGTTACCGAAGCTAATGGTACTGACCCTGTCTATGTTGGTCGTATACGGGAGGATATTTCGCATCCTTTAGGCTTAAATATGTGGGTTGTGGCTGACAATGTCCGCAAAGGGGCAGCAACGAATAGCGTGCAAATTGCTGAATGCCTAATAAAAGAATATCTTTAAAAACAGTTCTCATTACGCTCGATGTTCTTGATGAAATCGCGCTAGTAACCTGATTTAAAAGTTGTGATATTTAAAGTGTTTATTACGACTGTGTCTAATTTGGTTGCTATAATGTCATGTGATTTGTTACAATGCGCTCCTAACTGCTTAAAAGATAATAAAAAAAACTAATTTAGAATATAAATATATCCCAATATGGACTTTATGATAGACCCAAATAGAGACGAGCTGTTACATAGAATAAGAGCATCTATTGAATTCAGGTTTTAAGAGCCCTACGACTAATTAAAAAGTAATTATGTACAATATTAAAAAAATTGCCTTCTTCTCACTAATGGCATTAAGTACTGGGTCAAACCAGGTTGCTGCTTTGGGTTTAGGTTCTCTTGATGTACAGTCAAACCTTGATCAAGCCTTCGATGGTGCAATTACGCTAAATGTTGCTCCAGGCGATGATGTCGATACCATAACAGCGCAAATTGCGTCTTTAGAAGACTTCAATAGTTTTAATATTGATTATCCTAGTTATCTAACAAATATGACTATTTTGTTAGATCGAAGTGGTCCTGAGCCGGTATTAAAGATCTCTAGTAATGGGGTTGTGATTAATGAACCATTTATTCATTTCTTAGTTAAGGTCGATTGGTCTGGTGGTAGTTTTTTGCGCGAATACACAGCATTAATAGATCCACCTGTCTACGCGTCAGAGACACCGAATACGGTTGCTGAACCACGCGTTGTTGGTAATGATCAATCTTTTCAAAATATACCTACAGCACCAACTTCTAGTCCTTCAACAGTAGTTGGTTCGAATAATATTCAAGCTCAGACATTTATTCCAAGTTCGAGCAATGCCCAATACGGGCCTGTCGCGCGGGGTGAGTCTCTAAGCATAATTGCTAGAGAGTTACAGCAGCAATTCCCTACATTAAGTATTTATCAAATCATGCAGGTTTTATACGAGCAAAATCGTTCTGCATTTATTGATGAAAATATTAATGGTCTATTAGAAGGTTCTATTTTAAATGTTGCTGATATAAATGTGATTCGATCGGTCGACGTTGAAGAAAGTAGAGAATTTTTTCGTAATCAAGTTGCTCGATGGAACCCTAGTAGCTTAAATTCAAACGATGATTCCACAATTAGAGTCGGTCAAGATGACTATGTTGATAATGAAGATGCTTTGTTTACTGGTGATTCTGAAGGCGCTTCCACAAGTAGTGCTGAAGATCAAGATGTTACCTTTCAAGTAGGTTCAAGCTCGGACACTGATTCGTTTGTATCAGCTGCTCAAGGAGACAGTCGCGAAGGTGAAATTATTGCCTTACAACAAGAAGTAACTGACCTCGAAGCATCATTGAGTTCTAGTAGTTTAGAAAATCAAGAGTTAAGAGAGCGTATCTCTATCTTAGAAGGTCAGCTTGCTGATGTTAATCGTTTAATAGGTTTGAATATCGAAGATGCTGAATTAGCTAATCTTGAGTCAACATTGGCTAATCAAAATAACGCAGCAACAGACAATATACTTGAGCAGACTGAAGATCTAATAGGTGAGGGTAGTGATTTAGCTGGTTCGGCTTTAGATACTGTTGTTGATGGTTTAGATGTCGCTGTTGATGGTGTTGATGATGTTATTGGTGATTTAGGTACAACTGTTGATGGTATTGCTGATGATATCGGTAGTAGTATTGAAGAAGTTGTCGAAAGTGTTGTTGTTGAAGAGCCTATTGCCCCTCCAGCGGTTGTTACTTTAAGTTCTGAACCATCCCTTTTTGAAAAATTAAGCGGTAGTCTTTGGAAGATATTACCTATCGCACTTGCTGCGTTGGGTGGTTTGTTTTGGTGGCGTCGTCGTCAATCAGACGAAGAGTTCGAAGTTAGTATGATGTCGATTGAAAGCCATGACAGCGTAACACTTGCTGATTCTTCTACATCAGTTGATACTGAAGAAGTTTCTGTAAAGCCGCTGAGCGTTGAAACTGAACCTAAGCTCGATGTTAACTCTGTCGATACTACTGTTGACGCTACTTCAAAAGATGAAACATCTTTCTTAACAGTTTATAGCGATAGTGACGCTGTCGTTCAGGCCGATGAAGTTGATCCGATTGCTGAAGCAGATGTTTATATCGCTTATGGACGAAACGAACAGGCGGAAGAAGTTTTGCTTGATGGTATGAAAAACCAGCCTGAGCGCGTTGATATTAAATTCAAATTATTGGCGTTGTATCATAAGACTAGTAACAGTCCTGCATTTGAGCGTGTTGCCGAAGAGTTGTATGCACAAAAAGATTCTGCAGAACCTGAAATGTGGCGTGATGTTAGCATTATGGGTAATGAGCTGTTGCCAAATAATCCAATGTTTGAGCTTTCGTCGGGCGAAATGTTTGCTGCTACAGATGGTTCTGTGTCAAATCTTGCTGCTGATGAATCAAACAGTAACGAGATAGAAAAGGAATCTTCAATGTCAGTGAATTTAACCAATTTTGAAGAAGGCGCAAGCGAATTGGATAATGTGAGTATTTCGTCGCTCGACCCTAGTACTTCAGATGATGTTGTTGAATTTGAACCTGAATCTACTGAAGAATCAGAAGTAACTATTGAAGAAAGTTCGTCGACTGCTAGTTTGGTTAGAGAAGTAAGCGATCTTGTTATTGATGCTGATTATGATGAGTCTAGAACTCAATATGAGTTAGCTAAAGTTTTTGTTGATTTAGGTGATGAAGATGGTGCGCGTAAGATTTTAACTGAAATTATTGACAATAAAGATAACCCAAAAGATGTTTTAAAAGATGCTGAAGAGTTACTGAAAACAATGGGATAGTACATCACGTATCAAATCATAAGCAGTATTTTAACAAGAGAGCATTTTTATGCTCTCTTGTTGTTTTTAGAATGAAAATAATTACGGATATATGAAATATGCTGCTTGTATAGAATATGATGGTAATAATTTTTGTGGTTGGCAACGACAGAAGCAAAATGTACGAACGGTACAAGAATGCCTCGAAATTGCATTAACAAAAGTTGCTAATCATGATGTTGCAATTATAACTGCGGGACGTACTGATACTGGTGTGCATGGAGCTCACCAAGTTATTCATTTTGAAAGTAATGCGGAACGAGATGAACATGCTTGGTGCCAAGGAGCTAATAGATTTTTAGATCATGATATTCGAGTTCATTGGGTAAACAGTGTTAATGATGATTTTCATGCTCGTTTTTCGGCATTAAGCCGCCGCTACCGGTTTATTATTCATAATCGATCAATGGCGAGCGCAATATTTTACAAATATTCAACTCCTGAGTTTCGTGCTCTTGACTTATCGCAGATGCAAAAAGCAGGCGAGGCTTTATTAGGTGAGCACGATTTCAGTTCCTTTCGTGCTTCTGGCTGCCAAGCTAATTCGCCAGTTCGAACGGTAGAAAAATTTACCTTATCAGGGAGTGAGGAATGGATCTGGTTTGATATCCAAGCAAATGCATTTTTGCAGCATATGGTGCGAAATATTGCAGGTGCTTTGATCGAAGTAGGTTATGGCAAGCGTGAAAATGATTGGATTAGTTATTTATTATCAGTCTGTGATCGAACTAAAGGTAGTGTAACCGCAATGCCTAATGGGCTATATTTAACCGGTGTAAATTACCCAAGTGATTTTGAGTTGCCATCTAGCTACAAGCAGGTGTCTTTTTGGTAGACCATAACTTTATAATTGGAATTTTAATACTATCTGGCTTTTTATGGTTACTGATACAACTACAATTAAGCGCACTCGAGTAAAAGTGTGTGGTATGACTCAAGCAAGCGAGGTGTGTTCGCTTGTTGTTTTGGGTGTCGATGCAATTGGTATGATATTACATGCGGATAGCCCTCGGTTAGCTACTTTAGAGCAAGCCAAAGCAATTCGCGATGAAGTTCCTGCCTTTGTTACATTAGTAGGTGTTTTTGTTGACTGTGATGCCTCGAAAGTCATTGATTATGCTAATGATATATCGCTAGATTTAGTGCAATTACATGGTGACGAAACAAACGATTATGCGAATAGCTTAGGTATTCCATATATCAAAGCTATTCGCGCTAAATCAAAAGATCAAGTTACCAAACAGTTATCTGATTTTTTGGATGCGAGAGGAATATTACTAGACCCTTATGTTGCCAATAAACATGGTGGAACCGGTCAACAGTTAGCTGCTGAGTCGTGGCCTGATAAAGAATTGGTCGAAAAGCATAAATTAATTTTAGCTGGTGGTTTGTCGACAAGTAATATAGTTGCAGCAGTGAATAGCTTTAAACCTTTTGCAGTAGATATTAACAGTGGAGTTGAAGATTCTCCTGGTTTTAAAAATATCGGTGAAGTTGCAAAATGCCTACAGCTTTTGCAAGGTTTGTAGCTAAAACTTGTAGTTGTCAATTGTAGCTATTAATTATAGTTAAAATGTTTACTTAAATAAGAGCTCAGCGATGCCAGAAACACTTGATGCTTGGGTTGATTATCTGCAAACCTTACATGCTCGCGAGATTGACCTATCGCTAGAAAGGGTTAAAACTGTTTATCAACGTTTACGTCCCGCTGGAGTAGGTTTTAAAATAATTACTGTTGCAGGCACTAATGGAAAGGGCAGCACTTGTGAATTATTAAGTTCGATTTATCATGCTGCTGGTTATCAGACTGGTAAATACACATCACCGCATATTATTAAGTTTAATGAGCGTTTTAATATTAATCGCTCTGATGTTAGTGATGTCGACCTGTTGGCAGTATTGCAACGAATTGAAAATGTCAGAGGCGATGTCAGTCTTACTTTTTTTGAGTTTGGTACATTAGCTGCAATTGAATTGTTTTGTGATCAAAGAGTTGATGTTGCAATTATGGAGGTTGGATTGGGTGGGCGCCTTGATGCGGTTAATATTCTTGATTGTGATTTAGCTGTCGTTACCAGTATCTCGATTGATCATGTTGATTGGCTTGGTTCAACTATTGAGGAAATTGCTGGCGAGAAAATTGCGATTGCGCGAACTGAGCGACCTTGTGTTATTGGTTTTCGTGACCCTCCATTAACAATGTTGGAATATTGCGAAAATGCAAATATTCCTGTGTCTAGACTTGGCGTGGATTATGATTTTAATCGAAGTGGGAGTGATTGGACTTGGAGATTAAGTGACCCTCATAGTGAATTAATAAAACTACCTTTGCCATTTGCGCAGCTTGGCATTCAATTACAAAATGCTTCTGCCGCGTTAACGTCTGTAAACCTATTGCAAAATTCTTTGCCAGTACCTAAAAGTGCTATGTTCTCAGGAGTAGATAATGCGCACCTTGCTGCGCGTCGTCAAATTATCTCTAGGGAGCCACTAATTATTGTGGATGTAGCTCATAACGAGGCATCTATAGCAAGTTTAGTAAGTTTTGTTAAAGATCTAAATTATTCAGGTAAAGCTTATGCTATTTGTGGCATGCTGAAGGATAAGCAAATCAAGCGAAGTTTTTCACCATTGATTGGTATTATTGATGAATGGAACTTGGTTACTATTAAAACAGATCGTGGGGCTGATGCTCAGTTGATTGACAGTATTCTTTATGAATTATCTGATAATTTGTTTAGTTTTTGTTTTACGGATGCTAGAAAGGCATATGATTCTGTTTGGCCTAAGCTTAAAAAAGATGATGTTCTAATAGTTTTTGGTTCATTTTTTGTTGCAGGTGATATAATGAGCGCCTTACCGATTAGTGATGTGTGAATTAACATAAGCTAAGTAATATTTAATTTCGATTTTTAGTTGATATTTAGATGAGCGATAACGAAACCTTTGCTGGGAACACGCCTGAGTTTGTATTGAAACATAGGGTCACAGGCGCCGCTTTTTTAATTCTTTTTGGCGTATTATTTCTACCGTGGTTACTAGGTACTCCTAGTGAAGCAAGTAAAAGTGATTTAGCGCTTAGCTTTCAAAATGTTGACGAAATAACGCCAGATGAAATTGAACAGGAGTTGTTAACGGCAGTCGATAATGGAGAAATTGAAGACGTTGAAGTTTATGTTTCAAAAATAACGCCTTTAGATGCTATTCCCAGTAGTAATACACTGAATCAAGAAAAAGTTGTAGAAGAGAAAGTAGAGGAAGCTAAAGAGCCTGAAAAAGTAATCTCTGCCCCTGTAGAACCTACACCAGTAGTTGAAGCTAAAGTAGAAGAGCAGCCAAAGCCTGTTGTCAAAGAGGTTGTGAAAGAGAAAGTTGAAGTTGGTTGGATTGTGCAAATTGGTGTTTTTACCGATAGTAACGGTGTCGAAAAAGTTGTTGCAGATTTAAAGTCTCGCGGTTTTGATCCATCTACTACTCCGGTCGATACCAATAAAGGTCCAGGAACAAGTGTGCGCTTAGGACCTTACGCACAACGTGTAGAAGCGGCTAAATCAATGGCGACATTAAAAGAAAAAACAGGTAGTGATGGCTATATAAAAGCTTATCCGTAGTTTATGAAATATTGGATTTAAATAATGAGTGGATTTGATTGGGTTATTATCGCTATTTTTGTATTGTCGATTCTCATCGGTATATTTCGTGGGTTTATTCGTGAAGCGTTGTCTTTAGCATCTTGGATTTTAGCTTTTTGGTTGGCATTAACTTTTTGTGTTCCAGCTGGCGATTATATTAATCAATTTGTCAGTATTCCTGCTGAAGCTTTTCGAATGGCAGCTGGTTTTGCGGCTGTTTTTATCATCACTTTATTTGTTTTTTCAATCGTTAGCTTTTTGATTAATAAGCTTATTGCAAATAAAGCAATAAAAGGTGCGGATCGTTTTTTAGGTTCAATCTTTGGTGCTATCCGGGCAGTCGCTGTTATTATTATTATTATTATCTTTTTTAGAGGCTTAGGTTTAGATAATAATAATTGGTGGAAAAATTCGAACCTTATTGGTTATTTCGTGCCAGCAGCAGATTATTTTGAACAGTTACTACCCCAATCACTTCGTTCATCAGAAGAAGAAACAAATGAGCAAGTAGAAGAGGAACTTTCAGAGCCATCATAATTTTTTTTGTCATAAGAAAATTCTACTGACTAATTGTATTGACTAGGTGTATGATTAATTTTTAGTTCTGCGTTTTTGTTTTTAACAGTCTTGAGCGAGTTTAACAGTCTTGAACGAACTTAAAAGTTTTGAACGAAAACACCGAAAAAAACCGAATAACAAACAACTTTGAGAGAAAGTTATGTGTGGTGTGTTAGGTATTGTCGGTAAAGCCCCAGTTAGTACAGCTCTGTATGATGGCTTAACTGTATTACAACACCGGGGTCAGGATGCAGCAGGTATATTGACCTGCGATGACGATGGTTTTGTTAACCTCAGAAAAGATAATGGCTTGGTCAAGGATGTTTTTCGTACTCGTCATATGACACGTCTGCAAGGTAATATTGGTATAGCTCATTGCCGTTATCCTACAGCTGGATCAAGCTCACCGGCTGAGGCGCAACCTTTTTATGTGAATTCTCCATTTGGAATTGCTTTAGCGCACAATGGCAATTTGACTAATGCTGATAAATTACGAAGCCGTATTTTTAAAGATGATTTGCGTCATGTGAATACTACTTCGGATTCTGAAATTCTATTAAATGTTTTAGCGCACGAAATTTATAGTTCCTTAGGTGATAAAACATATCAATTAACTAATGAACATATATTCGAGGCTATTACTGGTGTTTTTAAACGCTGTCATGGTGGATATGCCGTTGTTGCCTATGTTTTAGGTGTCGGTTTAATTGCTTTTCGCGACAAATTTGGCATCCGCCCGCTTATTTATGGTTTTAGAGATACTGCAAATGGCCGTGAATATATGGTCGCTTCAGAGAGCGTTGCTTTAGATTCACAAGGTTTTGAAGTGATTGCTGATGTCAAACCTGGTGAGGCGATTATTTTACCGACTGACGGTGATATAGAAGGGCGACTATGCTCTAAACAATCTAGCTATGCTCCTTGTATCTTTGAACAAGTTTATTTAGCTAGACCCGATTCAATGATTGATGGCATTTCTGTTTATCGTACTAGAATGCGAATGGGCGAAAAGCTAGCAAAAAAAATTCAGCGAGATTGGCCTGAGCATGATATTGATGTGGTTATTCCTATTCCAGATACTAGTCGAACATCTGCTTTAGAAATGGCGCATGTTTTAGGTCTACGTTATCGAGAAGGGTTTATTAAAAATCGCTACATCGGTCGAACCTTTATTATGCCAGGGCAAGAAGAACGTAAAAAATCAGTGCGGCAAAAATTAAACGCCATTGACTTAGAGTTCCGCGGCAAAAATGTTCTATTAGTCGATGACTCTATTGTGCGAGGTACAACTTCAAAACAAATTGTGCAAATGGCGCGTGATGCAGGTGCTAAAAAAGTTTATTTCGCTTCTGCTGCACCACCTGTGCGATACCCAAATGTATACGGAATAGATATGCCGTCAGCATCTGAATTAATTGCTAACAATCGAACGGTTGAGCAAATACAGGAGCTAATTGGTGCCGATGGTTTATGTTATCAAGATTTGAATGACCTGATTAGTGCAGCGAGTGAGGGTAACCCACAAATCACTGAGTTTGATACCTCTTGTTTTAGTAAGAAGTATATTACTGATGATGTGGATGATGAATATCTATTAGGTCTTGAAATGATCCGTAGCGATAGCGCTAAACAAAACAAAACTAGTCCAGTTAAAACCTTACGTGACGTGAGTCAGGTTTAAAGGATGACCAAAAAAAAGAATTGGCAAGACTATCGATCGGCAACTCAGGCTGTGCGTGCTGGCCAAGTACGTAGCTCAGAGCAAGAGCACTCAGAGCCAATTTATACGACCTCAAGTTTTGTCTTTGATAGCGCTGAGCAAGCTGCTGCACGTTTTTCTTATCAAGAACAAGGTAATGTTTATTCCCGTTTTACTAATCCCACAGTTAATGTGTTTGAACAACGTCTTGCTGCCTTAGAAGGTGGTGAGGCTTGTGTTGCGACATCATCTGGCATGTCTGCAATGTTAAGTATTTGTATGAGTGGTTTAGAGTATGGTGATCATATTGTTTCGTCGAGCTCTATCTTTGGTGCTTCACAAATACTAATAAATAATATCCTATCGAAGTTTGGTGTTAGTAGCACCTTCGTAGATCTTGTTGATTTAACTGCCTGGCGTGATGCTCTAACGAAAGATACTAAAATAGTTTTTTTTGAAACGCCAACTAACCCAACTACTGAAATTGGTGATATTGCGGGAATTAGCGATATTGTCAAAAAGTACAATAAAGATATTAAGGTAGTAGTGGATAATTGTTTTTGTACACCAGTGTTACAGCGACCGTTAGAGTTAGGAGCTGATGTTGTAATGCATTCAGCGACAAAGTTTATTGATGGTCAAGGGCGAGGAGTTGGTGGTGCCGTTGTTGGTGATTCTGAATTTGTTGGCGAACAAGTTTTTTCTTTTATGCGTACTGCAGGCCCATCAATGAGTCCATTCAATGCTTGGATATTTGTTAAAGGGTTGGAGACGATGGCGTTACGAGTCAATCAGGCTAGTGAAAATGCAAAACAAATTGCACACTGGTTAATTGAGCAGGAAGCTGTTGAGCATGTTTATTATCCTGGGTTAGAGACCCATCCTCAGTATGAATTAGCTCAAAGTCAGCAAAGCAAAGCAGGTGCTATTTTGTCTTTTAAACTTTCTGGTGGTAGAGAGGCTGCGTGGAAGGCGATTAATAGCACTCAATTATTATCGATTACCGCTAACTTGGGAGATACTAGGTCGACTATTACGCATCCATATACAACGACACATGCACGTTGGAGCGATAAAGATAAAGTAGCGGTAAATATCAATGAAGGCTTGGTTCGTTTAGCTATTGGGTTGGAAGATCCGTTGGATATTATCGAAGATCTGCATTTCTAAAATTTCTTTATCTTTATGTATAGATTTTTTTAGAAAGCAGTTATGAGAAGAATAAACACATGCAATAAAAAAGGGCCTTAATGGCCCTTTTTTATTGCATGTGTTTTATCGATTATTCAAATCGATAGACACCAGTAAGGGTAATTAAGTCTAGTTCGTTATTACCAGCACTAGTTACGTATTCAATTTCAGCATTCCAATTCTCATGTATGCGAACACCTAAACCAACGCCACCCGCAACAGATACATCTTCATTGTCGTCAGTCAGAAAAGGCACAGCTCCTATTTGACCAAGATCATTGCCAGGCTGAAACGGTAATCCGTTATCTAATAAAAATCCATCTACTTCAATATTAGAATATGATGCGCCTATCTTGAATTTGTAATAAACAGTGCCCGGGGAACGATAGGTAAGAAATAGATTTAGTTTTTCAGCATCATAAGAGGCTAGACCACCAAGAATGTCGGTGTCACTGCCTGCAAGATATTCTAGTTCGATTGTCGATGTGCCACCAATACCGACCGGACGAGCAAACTCATATCCTAGTAGAAGGCCAACAGCATCTGAATCGGTAATACCTTCAGCATTGTTGTCTATTTGCCCGATTTTAAGTCCTATTAACCATTTTCCTTTTGCTTCGTTACCAAAGAAAGGGCCGCTAGTATCCTCTTGGCTGAAAATTTGTGCCAATGCAGCTTGGCTAAAAGTGATACTGATTAGACTTACAAGGCAAAGTTTGTAAGTCATGCAAATTAATTTTGACAGGTAGTGCATAAGTTCTCCGCGACTATTTTTTAAATCATACGTTTAATATTTTCAACCGTTATTCTAAACCTTTCTTTTAACAGCCTTTTCTAACAACCTTTATTTAACAGCAATGCGCTAATTTACATTGTTCTAAGCTCACGTGCATTGCTTTTGCTACTTTATAGCAAAAGTTCATTTTCTTCAATAACTTGTAACAACAAGTTTGGGTAAAATATTAAAAATAACTCTTGTATATATTGAGTGTTTTTTTATAACCCAAACCTGATTATTCCAAGCTCATAGTGTATTACTACTAGCTCACGGCTATTGCCTAAAGTACAATATTTAAATGAAAATGATTGCTAGTATATTATTTTTATTATTTGTTTTTTTGCAACTGCAATTGTGGTTTGGTCCATACGGTGTTTTTCAATTTTGGTCTTTAGAAGATACGATTGAAAGATCGCAATTAGAAAATGATAAATTGACTCAGCGTAATGAACAATTACATGCCGAAGTATTGGAACTAAAGGAAGGGCAAGAGGCTCTCGAGGAACGAGCTCGTAGTCAGTTGGGCTTTATTAAAGATGGTGAAATTTTTTATCGTGTTATCCCTGAAAGGGGAGATGCCGACAATTAAATCGGAAAATTATCGATAGTAAGAGTGCCATCGTCTTTAGCTATTAATACACTGGCGCTTGTATGCCAATCACCCAACACATAGCGCGTAGCTTTTTCATTATTTTGTAACTCATATTGATGGATATTTTGTCTGTGAGTGTGCCCATGTATCATATTTTTTACACCATTATTGGTAAAGGCATCTATTACGGCTGCTTCAGTAACATCCATAATATCCATAGTTACTTCTGATTTGTGCTGATTGGACTCCATTCTTGCAAGCTTTGCTTGTTCAATTCGCTCGGCAATAGAGAGAGTTAAAAAACCTTCGCGCCATTCCTTATTAGTGACTATTTGCTTTCTAAACTGTTGATGAGCGATGTCTTCAGTGCATAGGCTGTCACCGTGCAAAATTAATGTTGCTGTACCATATAAATCGATAACAGTTTCATCGTCTAATATTTTGAATCCAGACTGTTGGCTAAATTGTTCGCCAACTAAAAAATCACGATTGCCAGCAATAAAATAGCAATCAACTTGTCTTGCTAAAGCCTGCATAGCACCTAATATTGGTTCAGCGCCAAGCATCGGTGCTGCATCGTCGCCAATCCAAAATTCAAACAAGTCACCTAGTAAGTAAATTCGTTCGGCAGTAGGTGCCTGTTTGGTCAAAAAGTAAATGAATGCTTGAATCGTTTGTGGTGTTTGTTTTTGCAGGTGTAAATCTGAAATAAAATAAGTATGCATAATATTTTTATAAAATTTTAGAATCGGCTTGCATAATAACTGCGCCTTAATTGATTATTTATACCGAATAAGTTGAAGTTTGCTGATGTTGTATTTGCCTAGCTTTTTAAAAGCTTAAGAATATTGCAAGCTTGTTAAATTTGATAGTTTTATTGAAGGTTAAAAAAGTTAGATTAGGTCTTTGTGTTTGTTGATCATACGTTTATAATTCGCCACATGAATAAGAGTAGATGCCCGAAGTCGGGCATTTTTTGTCTTTAATTAGTTTTCTCGGTTGTTTTTCTCGATAAGTAGTAACTGAGATATATTTCAACACTTACTTAAGTATATGAAAATCATTATGTGTCTCACAGTGATTTGGAGAACGCAGTGCAATTAAGCGGTGCAGATATTGTTGTCAAAAGCCTGAAAGAAGAGGGCGTTGAATATGTATTTGGTTATCCTGGTGGAGCCGCCTTGCATATCTACGATGCATTACATCGTCAAGACGATGTTGAGCATATTCTCGTGCGCCATGAGCAAGGCGCAACCCATGCAGCTGACGGCCTAGCGCGAGCGACTGGTGAGGTAGGTGTCGTATTAGTTACTTCGGGCCCAGGAGTTACTAACGCGATTACTGGTATTGCCACAGCTTATATGGATTCGATCCCTATGGTAGTTTTGTCTGGACAAGTAATGGCTCCGTTAATTGGTTATGATGCATTTCAAGAAATAGATGCAGTAGGCATTTCACGGCCGTGTGTGAAGCATAATTTTCTAATTCAGGATGTCGATGATATTACGGCAACGATTAAAAAAGCCTTTCATATTGCCAAAACAGGTCGCCCTGGCCCAGTGTTGGTTGATATTCCAAAAGATATTACGGCTAAAGTCACCGAGTATATCTACCCGAAAACATTGGAAATGCGCTCATACCCACCAGTGCAAGAGGTGGCATCCGATGAGATCGTTGTTGCGGTAGATGCGATGCTAAAGGCTCGCAAGCCTATTGTTTATAGTGGCGGCGGTGTGGTTTTGGCTAATGCCCAGCAAGAGTTACGCGATTTGGTTAAACAATTAGGTGCGCCGTGTACTAACACCCTTATGGGGCTTGGTGCTTATCCGCATAATGATCCGCAGTTTGTCGGCATGTTAGGTATGCATGGTACTTACGAAGCTAACATGTCAATGCATGACGCTGATTTGATCATTGCTCTAGGTGCTCGCTTCGATGATCGAATTACTGGCACATTAGATACTTTTGCGCCAAATGCAAAAATTCTACATGTCGATATTGACCCTTCTGTGATTAATAAAAATATTATTGCCGATATTGCAATAATTGGTGATGTAAAAGAAGTCATGGCAAAAATGAACCGGGAGCTAAAAAGCCGTGCTGACGATATTAATCATGATTTACTTAAAGACTGGTGGGCGCAAATTAATGATTGGCGCGGTATAAATAGTCTTTGGTACTCAGAAAGTGATACGGTGATTAAGCCACAAATGGTGGTGCAAGCTTTGCATAAAGTGACTAATGGTGAAGCGTATGTCACTTCAGATGTAGGTCAGCATCAAATGTTTGCTGCGCAGTTCTATGGTTTTTCAGATACACATAAATGGATCAACTCTGGAGGACTTGGCACAATGGGCTTTGGTTTACCAGCCGCGATGGGTGTTAAGTTTGCTCACCGAGATTCCGATGTGGCTTGTATAACAGGTGAAGGCAGTATTCAAATGTGTATCCAAGAGCTCGCGACTTGTAAGCAATATGATTTGCCAGTGAAAGTGATTAATTTGAATAATCGTTATCTTGGCATGGTTCGACAATGGCAAGAGTTTACCTATAACAAACGTTATTCGAATTCTTATATGGATTCATTGCCTGATTTTGTAGCTTTAGCCGAAGCTTATGGTCATGTTGGCATGTTGATTGAAAAGCCGGAGGATGTAGAACCGGCATTAAAAGAAGCATTTGCAATGAAAGATCGTTTGGTTTTTATGGACTTCATTACAGATCAACAAGAAAATGTTTATCCGATGATCGAGGCGGGTAAAGCTCATAATCAAATGCGTTTACGTGAATCTTCTTGATTTTGAAGATAGTTGTTTATAGAGCAAATAAATCAAGATATAAGCTTAAACTTAAAATAGATTATTAGCATGCGACATATTATTTCAGTTTTACTAGAGAATGAGCCTGGTGCTTTGTCACGTGTTTCTGGATTATTTTCTGCGCGAGGTTATAACATTGAGTCGTTAACTGTTGCCCCTACGCATGACTCGACGCTGTCGCGTATGACGATTGTGACTAATGGTGACGAACGTCGTATAGATCAGATTGAGAAGCATTTGAATAAACTAGTTGATGTTGCTGCCTTGCAAGATGTTACCGTTGATCGTCATTTAGAGCGTGAGGTTATTCTCGTAAAAGTAAGTGTAGCTGAGTCTGAGAAAACAGATTTTGAGCGCGCGATTGGCGTGTTTAACGCTAATTTAATCGATATTACTGGTAACTGTTTTGTAGTTGAATTGAATGGCAGTAGTGAAAAAAATGATGAATTATTAAAAGCGCTCAACCGTTACAGCATTATTGAAGTTGCACGTTCAGGTGTTACTGCGCTGGCGTTAAATGAGCGCACGCTGGCGATTTAGTTAGCGCAGCAGAAAAAATTAAGCAAGAATTTAAACTAGAAAAAAACAATTTACATAATCATTTAACATAGGATCTACCATGCAAGTTTATTACGATAAAGACTGTGACCTTTCTATTATTAAAGGCAAAAAAGTAGCAATTTTAGGTTACGGTTCGCAAGGGCACGCCCATGCCTGTAACTTGAACGACTCAGGTGTCGATGTAGTAGTCGGCTTACGCTCTGGTTCGTCTTCTATTCGTAAAGCTGAGGCACACGGTCTTAAGGTTTCTACTGTCAAAGAAGCGGTTGAAGCTGCTGATTTAGTGATGGTTTTAACACCGGATGAATTTCAATCACAGTTATATAAAGAAGAAATTGCCCCAAATTTAAAAGAAGGGTCAACTCTTGCTTTCGCACATGGTTTTGCTATTCATTATAATCAGATTGTACCGCGCGAAGATTTGGATGTAATTATGATTGCACCTAAAGCGCCTGGCCATACTGTTCGCAACGAATTTGTTAATGGTGGCGGTATTCCTGATTTAATTGCCATCGCGCAAGACGCTAGTGGTTCAGCTAAAAATGTTGCTCTATCGTATGCTTCAGCAATTGGCGGTGGTCGTACAGGTATTATTGAAACGACTTTTAAAGACGAAACTGAAACTGACTTATTTGGTGAGCAAGCAGTATTGTGTGGTGGTGCTGTAGAGCTTGTCAAAATGGGCTTTGAGACATTAACCGAAGCGGGTTATGAACCTGAGATGGCTTATTTTGAATGTTTGCATGAGCTTAAATTAATTGTTGATTTGATGTACGAAGGCGGTATTGCCAATATGAATTATTCAATCTCGAATAATGCTGAATTTGGTGAATATGTAACTGGTCCTAAAGTTATCAATGAGGAGTCTCGTGCAGCAATGAGAGCGGCACTTAAAGATATTCAAGATGGTGAGTACGCGAAGAAATTTATTTCTGAAGGCGCAGCTAATTATCCTATGATGACAGCTTGGCGTCGCAATAATGCTGCGCACCCAATTGAGAAAGTCGGTGAAAAGCTACGTTCAATGATGCCGTGGATCCAAAAAATCATTGATAAAGACGTTAACTAACATTAAGTAAGTTAAGTCATTCGTAATAATCAATAAAAAACGCGCTGAATTTTATCGGCGCGTTTTTTATTTTTGATTAACTATCTTTTCTAAATTTATTCTAACAAGGTCATAAATAGGTTCTGCCATGGCAATGATTGATACGCATCCAAAATTAGCGCGAGAAGGTTGGCTTTATATTGCGATCAGTTTAGTCGCAGCGATTTTAACGACTTTAGTTTTTCCAGTATGGGTCTTTATTTGGTTTTGGGTTATTGCGGCATTTGTTTTACAGTTTTTTCGTGATCCGCATCGCGAGATTCCTCAGCAAGACGGTGTGTTGATTGCGCCTGCTGATGGCAAAGTTATTTTTACTGGTATTGTTGATGACCCTTATATTGATAGAAAAGCATTTAAAATCAGTGTATTCATGAATGTTTTTTCAGTGCATTCTAATCGTGCGCCGGTTGCCGGCACAATTAAAAAGATATGGTATCAAGCGGGTTCTTTTTTAAATGCTGCCTTGGATAAGGCATCTGAAAAGAATGAACGTAATGCAATATGGCTACAGACTGAAGATGGCAAAGATATTATTTCAGTTCAAGTTGCAGGTCTAGTCGCTCGCCGCATACTTTGTTATGTCGCAGAAGGTGAGAAATTACAACAAGGTCAGCGCTATGGCTTTATTCGTTTCGGATCAAGAGTTGATTTGTTTTTGCCAGAAGATTTTCAACCAGGTGTAGCGTTAGGTGATAATGTCTCCGCAGGAGAATCATTGTTAGGACAGTTTAATTAATACGGTCAAATGCTAAGGTGTTTGAGTTGCTTCAATTAATACATCAAAAAACTGTATAATAAGGGGATAGAACAGAGAATAATAATGTCTAATCACCAAGAATCTAATAAACACGCGCTGAATAAAAAGGCAGCAGTTACTGCAATTGATAATACTCGTAGCGGCAAGGACTCGCAAAGTGTAAAAATACCGTCAAAAGGAATTTATGTCTTACCGAATTTATTTACTTCGGCGGGCTTGTTTGCTGGTTTTTATGCAATTATGCAAGCAAGATTAGGTCACTTTGAAGCGGCTTGTTTAGCAATTTTTGTTGCTATGATTATGGATATTTTAGATGGTCGCCTTGCTCGATTAACTAACACTATGAGTGAGTTTGGTTCTGAATATGACAGCTTAGCCGATATGGTGTCCTTTGGAGTAGCTCCAGCATTATTGATGTACGACTACATACTGGCTGATTTAGGTAGGGTTGGCAGTTTAATTGCATTTATTTATATAGCTTGTGCTGCTTTACGATTAGCGCGGTTTAATGTCCAAAAGGTTAGTGATAAACGTTTTTTTACAGGTGTGCCGAGTCCTGGCGCTGCAGCGATGTTAGCCTCAGTCGTATGGGTTTTTGTTGATTACAATATAGCTCCTATTGGTTACGCAGCCTTGTTTGCACTAATAACAACGGTTATTGCCTTTTCAATGGTAAGTAATATCAAATATAGATCCTTCAAAGATGTAGATTTTCGTGACAAAATGCCATTCATTGGCTTAATATTACTAGTTGTTGTAATTGCCATTATTTACCTAGATCCGCCGCTCGCTTTTTTAGCTATCGGTACTATTTATTTTGTCAGTGGTAGCCTAAGCTACTTGCTTAAAATCATTAAAAAATATCGTAGTAACAATCTCAATTCATAATTGAATTGAGATTGTTACACTAATTGTTATAGCCATACTATTTAAATAACCTAATGAAAATCCAAGGCAGTTTAGTCGCTTTAATAACCCCTATGGACAAGCAGGGTGAGATTGATTTTAATAGCCTGGCTGCGTTAATTGAATATCATGTTGCTAATGGTACACACGGAATTGTGTCGGTAGGTACAACGGGCGAATCGTCTACTCTAACCGTTGCTGAGCACCTTAGTATTATTGAATTTACCATTGATAAAGTGGCTGGTCGTATTCCAGTTATTGCTGGTACTGGCGCTAACTCAACTCGCGAAGCAATCCATTTAACACAGCAAGCTTATGAGTTAGGCGCTGATGCAGCATTATTGGTGGTTCCGTATTACAATAAACCAACTCAAGAAGGCTTGTATTTGCATTACAAAGCAGTCGCTGAGGCAGTGCCAATTGCACAGATTTTATACAATGTGCCAGGTCGAACGGTTGCCGATATGAATAATGAAACTATTAATCGATTAGCGGATTTTGACAATATTGTTGCTTGTAAAGATGCCACCGGAGAGATGCAAAGAGGTAAAGAGCTGATTGATTTATGTGGCGACCGCTTAGCTATTCTTTCTGGTGATGACCCAACCGCTTTAAATTTAATGAAACTTGGTGCGGTTGGTGATATTTCTGTAACAGCTAATGTTGCAGCTAAACAAATGAGCGATTTATGTGTAGCAGCATTAAATAAAGATTTTGATAAAGCTGAGAACATAGATCAAAAATTGCGAGGCTTGCATGAAAATTTATTTATTGAAGCAAACCCGATACCAGTAAAATATGCGGTCTCAAAGTTGGGCTTTACCAACAATACTTTGCGTTTGCCTCTAACTCCTTTATTGACTGATAATCAGGCAGCGATTGATGCTGCAATGTCTCAAGCTTCACTAGATTAGGTTTTATTAAATAGATGATGAATTTTACTAACGCACAAATTAAAGCAACGCTAACAATTTGCCTATTATCGCTAACAGCTTGTAGTGGCAACAGAGTGGTTACTACGACAGATGATAGCGCCGATTATAAATCAGCTGTTCAACTCCCGCCGTTGATTAAAACAGGTAGCTCTGTACCTGATGTTGTTGATATTTCTACACCGCCAGAAATTGCAGAAGACAACACTGGGTCGATAGATGAAATTACGGCATCTATAGAAGAAGTATCAGCTAATCGAGTGAGAATGAATATTGATGCTACTGGTGATCAAGCTTGGGATTTTGTGTTAGATAGTTTGCGTGACTCAGAGGTCACATTACAGGGCAGAAATAAAACAGCTAACTTTTTTGAAATAGGCTGTGGTGATGTTGTTAGCGATTTAGATGCAAACCAAACAGGTTGGAGAGTGTTCGGCGCAGATAATGAAGTTACCGAATACTGTTTGCTCAAACTGACATCGAATCGTGGTGCAACCCAAGTCACTGCTTTTGATCGCGCAGGTAGTGAATTTAGTTCATCCGATGCTACAGAAATATTTAATAAAATTTTCAACAAATAGCCAAATTAACAAAACCATTAGTAACAGACTGGAGAAATCATGCAGCGAGGTAAAGAACTATACAGCGGCAAAGCAAAATCTGTTTATACAACAGGTCAAGAAAATGCCTTAATACTGTATTTTAGAAATGATACATCAGCGTTTGACGGTGAAAAAATTGAACAACTTGATCGTAAAGGTATGGTCAATAATAAGTTCAATGCATTTATTATGCAGCACCTTGAAGAAGCGGGTGTTAAAACACATTTCCTTGAGTTGCTATCTGACAATGAAGCTTTGGTGCGCGAATTAGACATGTTTCCAATTGAATGCGTGGTAAGAAATATTGCCACTGGTTCAATTTGTAAGCGTCTTGGGGTGGAAGATGGTATTGATTTGTCACCGCCGACGTTTGAGTTTTTTCTAAAAAATGATGAACTGCATGATCCTATGATTAATGAGTATCACATTGCATCATTTGGTTGGGCCGACCAAGAAGCGATTGAAGTCATGAAAGAACAAACGTTTAAAGTGAATGAAATTTTGTCTAAATTATTTATTGATGCAGGCATGATCTTGGTCGACTTTAAACTTGAGTTTGGTCGTCAAGGCACGGAAATTTATCTTGGTGACGAGTTCACCCCAGACGGTTGCCGTATTTGGGATGTTGAAACACGTGAAAAGCTTGATAAAGATCGTTTTCGAAAAGGTTTAGGTGGTGTTGTTGAAGCGTATGAAATGGTGGCTGAAAGAATTGGCCTAAAGATTTAATTAATTTTTAAAAGAATAAACACTTTCAAATCACTCAAACTATTTATATAAGACAAATAAAGTCTTAATCAGGAATATTCATGTTGCGATTGCGAGGCAGTCAAGCTTACTCAGATTTTCGTATTAACAAACTTCTGAGTCGTGTAAAAGATTGCTGCGGATCTATTCAGACTATTCATAGTCAGTATCAACACCTTATTAACTTAACTGACGATGCCGAATTATCTGACTCGGAGTTAGATAAACTCGAACAGCTGCTCACTTATGGACCAGCTGACAATTCGTCTTTAGATGCTATTCATGATGACCCCAGCGTGGCACGTATTTATGTTGTGCCTCGTGTTGGTACAATTTCGCCCTGGGCATCAAAAGCAACTGACATTGCGCACCATTGCGGGCTTGCAAATATCCATCGCATAGAGCGTGGCATCGCTTTTTATATCTCCGCAAAGGAATCATTAGACGAACAGGCGTTAGCAGAGGTTGCTGCATTACTGCATGATCCAATGACCGAATCGGTCTTTACTGATTTGAGCCAAGCTGCACAATTATTCGAGTCGCAACAGCCACAGCCACTGTTTGAAGTGAGCTTGTTGGAAGAGGGTGATGGCGCTCTGCATACAGCAAATCAAGAATTGGGTTTGGCATTATCCAGTGATGAAATCGTTTATTTAAGTGAGCAATATCAGGCATTAAACATCAATCCAACGGATGTTGAATTAATGATGTTTGCGCAAGTCAACTCCGAGCATTGTCGGCATAAAATATTTAATGCCGATTGGGTTGTCGATGGCGAACAAAAAGAACATTCATTGTTTCGCATGATTCGCGAAACGCATCGGTTGAATCCAGCGGGGACTTTAGTTGCTTATTCCGATAATTCATCGGTTTTAGAAGGCTCAAAGGGAGAACGTTTTTTCGCCGATCCTAAAACAAATGAATATCAATCTCACAACGAAGAGATTCATATTCTATGTAAAGTAGAAACACATAATCACCCAACTGCTATTTCACCGTTTCCTGGAGCAGCAACGGGTTCCGGTGGTGAAATTCGTGACGAAGGGGCAACTGGTCGTGGGTCAAAGCCGAAAGCTGGTTTGTGTGGTTTTTCTGTCTCCAATCTACGCCTGCCAGAGCTGCCGCAACCTTGGGAAACGCCTGAGTCAAAGCCAACGAGAATAGCGACACCTTTACAAATCATGTTGGAAGGGCCAATTGGTGCTGCTGCTTTTAATAATGAATTTGGCCGACCTAATATCACTGGTTATTTTCGTACTTACGAGCAAGTGATTAGTCATCAAAAAGACATTCGTGGTTATCATAAACCGATTATGTTAGCGGGTGGTTTGGGTAATATTCGTGCGCAACACGTAACTAAAAATATTATTCCTGATGGCTCTTACATCGTCGTTTTAGGCGGTCCAGCGATGTTGATTGGTTTAGGTGGTGGTGCAGCATCGAGTGTCGCTTCGGGGCAGAGTTCTGAGCAACTGGATTTTGCTTCAGTGCAACGAGGCAATCCAGAAATGCAGCGTCGTTGCCAAGAAGTGATTGATACTTGCTGGGCACTGGGTGAGCAAAATCCTATTGTGTCTATACACGATATCGGTGCGGGTGGGTTGTGTAATGCTTTACCCGAACTAGTAGGCGATGCGGGTCGTGGCGGTAAGTTTAATTTGCGCGAAGTTCTGAATGACGAACCGGGCATGACACCTATGCAAATTTGGTGTAACGAAGCGCAAGAGCGCTACACACTTGCTGTATCACCAGAGAGAATAGAAGAGTTCAAAGCAATCTGTGCACGCGAGCGTAGTTTGTATTGTGTGGTAGGCGTTGCCACTGATGACGAAGTATTGGTATTAAATGATGCACATTTTGCTGATGCTGAATCGGAGCGTGAGCAAACGCCGATTAATTTACCCATGTCGACCTTGTTTGCCAATCCACCAAAGATGTTGCGCGATGTGCAAAGCGTTGATCGACAAGCACCTGAGTTAGACTTTTCAAAAATTGATTTGGTCGATGCGCTACACAGAGTTCTGGCGTTGCCAACGGTTGCCGATAAAAGCTTTCTAATTACTATTGGCGACCGCAGTGTCACAGGTATGATCGTGCGTGACCAAATGGTTGGCCCTTGGCAAGTACCTGTCTCGGATGTCGCAGTAACGACAAGTTCATACGAAGGCATTGTTGGTGAAGCAATGGCGGTTGGTGAACGCACTCCACTAGCCTCAGTGAACGCACCTGCTAGTGGCCGTATGGCGGTTGCCGAAGCATTAACTAATGTCGCTGCTGCAGATATTCGTGATTTGTCTGAAATTAAACTATCCGCTAATTGGATGGCGGCAGCAGACCATACTGGTGACGATGCCGCCTTATATGAAACCGTACAAGCAATTGGCATGGAACTCTGTCCAGCTTTGGGTATTTCGATTCCTGTTGGCAAAGACTCGATGTCTATGAAAACAGTATGGCAAGATCAACAAGGCGAACACAGCGTAACTGCTCCAGTATCCTGCGTGATCAGTGCTTTTGCACCCGTTGTTGATGTAAATAAAACCTTAACACCGCAGCTGCAAGCGCCATTTTCAGAGTCACAATTATTATTTGTTGACCTCTCAGGTAACCAACAACGCCTAGCGTGTTCTGCATTAGCGCAAGTTTATAACCAAGTGGGTACTCAAACTCCAGATGTCGATCAGCCGGATTTATTAAAACGCGGCTTTAATGCTATCCAAGCCTTATTAAAAGAGCAACTATTGCTTGCGTATCACGATCGTTCAGACGGTGGTTTGATCACCACATTGCTAGAAATGTCGTTCGCTAGTCGCTGTGGTTTGGATATAGAGCTTCCTGTAGGTGATAAGAAAGGCAATGTTCTAGCGCAACTTTTCAACGAAGAGTTGGGTGCGGTTGTGCAAATCAAAGTAGCAGATAGAGAAAAGGTAAATGCAATACTTGCTGAGTTTGACTTAACAGAACATGTCGTAGACATTGCTAAGCCAGTTTCGGGTGAGGCAATTACCATAAGGCAGAAGGGTGAGCAGTTGCTATTAGAGTCGCGTGTTGATTTACATAGAGTGTGGTCAGCAACGAGTCATCAAATGCAAAGCCTGCGCGATAACCCAGATTGCGCACAACAAGAATATGATCGTTTATTAGACACAAATGACAGCGGACTTTTTTCTGATCTAAGTTTTAACCCACAAGAAGATATTGCCACTGCGTTTATTGGTGGTGCTAAACCTAAGGTTGCTATCTTGCGTGAGCAAGGTGTTAATAGTCATGTTGAGATGGCAGCTGCATTAAGCCAATCCGGTTTTAGTGCGATTGATGTCACCATGACCGATATTATTGAAGGCCGTGTTGCGCTCGATGATTTTAAAGGCTTAGTCGCCTGTGGTGGCTTCTCCTATGGAGATGTTTTGGGCGCAGGGGAAGGCTGGGCAAAATCGATACTGTTTAATCAAAAAGTATCTGCTGAGTTTGCTGCCTATTTTGAGCGCGATGATACGTTTAGTTTGGGAGTTTGTAATGGCTGCCAAATGATGTCGAACCTTAAAAGTATTATCCCAGGCACGGAACATTGGCCACGATTTGTGCGCAATTTGTCTGAGCAATACGAAGCAAGAGTCGTGCAAACAGAAATTCCTGCCACTAATTCAGTGTTGCTAGCTGGCATGCAAGGTTCAAAATTACCGATTGTTGTGTCACATGGCGAAGGCCGTGCAGAGTTTTCTTCTACGAAAACACAAAGCGCTGCAAGCAATTATGTTGCTCTTCGTTATATTGATTATGCAGGAAACACGGCTGTTCAATACCCTGCCAATCCAAATGGATCACCCGAAGGTATTGCAGGCTTAACCAACGCCGATGGACGAGTAACGATTTTAATGCCACATCCAGAGCGAGTATTCCGTTCAGTCACTAATTCATGGCGAGACCCGGAGTGGGGGGATTATGGCCCTTGGATGCGCTTGTTTCGCAATGCTCGAGTTTGGGTTGGGTAGCGTTAGAGACTTGTATTTTTCAAAGCTAGAAAAAATAGCTAATTTACAGTACTGTATGCTGCGCATTTAGCAACTATTGATA
>CAZFEM010000019.1:0-15551 GCA_964517515.1 uncultured Gammaproteobacteria bacterium
CTTAGGGCAAATACCTGCCTTTCAGATCTAATTAAAATAAATATAAATTGTCGCGTATAAAACTAGAATAGCCAAGCATGAGTGTCTGTCCAACAAGATACACTTACTCCAACAACAATATAACACTCGGCAGAAAAGAAGACTCAGCCTCAGGCCCAGGCCCAGGGACTGGCGCCCCGGTCCATTTTTCAGCAATGTATGTATCGATATCCGCTAACTCACTGGCACTCAGGACGCGGTCGTAAACGATCAACTCAGAGATTTGCCCATTAAAGAATCCACGCGGTGTATTGAGGGCGGCGTCAGCACCGACACGGATATTGAGGCTGTCTGTGTCACTCGTTAAACCTGGCGATTGGAATGTGTTTACTGACGTTTCTTGTTGGCCATCTACCAGTAGCGAAAGTTCACCAGCTTGGTAGTCGAACAGCCCTGTTAATGTAGCGATTTGTCCAGCGACCACATTGCCGCCTTCGATCCGCTGAAAATCATCGGAGTCCAGTCGCCGACCGGCTAATCCAAAATCACCGTTACCACCAATGCTGGTGCCAAAGCTGTCAAATAGATTGATTCCGGCGCGTGAGGCAGCAGAATTTGACCCCGAAGAAACCATCAATGCACGGAGGCCGCCGTTGGCAGTGTTCACCTCAGTCGAAAGAACACCTATCATCGTTGCACCTGCGACGTTTCGGAGCATTCCAAACGAGGCGCTGTTCACATCCAAAAAATCGTTGCCATCGAATTGGACGGCTGTCAGATTATTGACTGGCGTATTTACAATCGTCGGAAGCGCAGCGGCGTTAAGCTGGGTGGCACTTGCGTTTTGAGCAGTCGACTTGTCTACCCATGTTGTACCATTTAAGAAGGTTCCGCCGGGAACGAAGTCGCCATCGACATCGCTTCCATCGAGCCACAACGTATTACCAACCAGATCACGAGGATCGTTAATTTGAGCGAAGACCTTTGAACCGACCGCGCTGATGGCTAAAATCACGAGCAGGATTAGAGAATTGAGAAATGGTTTCATAATACTAAAATAAATTGGAGACCCAAGTTAAGCCTTTAAAAAACAAGCATAACATGAAACTCTGATACACCTAAATGGAATTCAATCAATAGGGTCAGACTCGATTGAAATACGGTGAAACACTGGATTGATATTGAGCTATCTAAGGATTGGTTTTAGTACCAGCCCAATCCCAATCTACATTTTCAATGGCGACGAAATAATCAGGGTCTTCGACAACATTAATTTCAACCATGTCGCCTGCTTTTCTGAGTAGTGTTTTACATTCAGGGCTGAGATGTAGCAAGTGTAATGTGCGGTTATTCTTTTTATAGCGCATAGCTAGGGCATCAATGGCTTCAATACCAGAATGATCACAGACACGTGAGTCGGCAAAATCAATAATCACGTCAACATTGTCATCGCGCGGGGTAAACTGTTCAGAGAAAGAGGCGGTTGAGCCAAAAAATAGGGGGCCATGGACGGTGTAATAATGTGAGCCATAACGGTTTTCGCGTTTTTCCACACGCACTTCTTTGGCGTGATTCCAAGCAAAAACTAGCGCAGAGATAATTACTCCGACAATCACGGCGATAGCTAGGTCGGTAAATACCGTTACCGCTGAAACAGCAATAAGGACAAAGGCATCTTGCTTGGGAACGCGGCGAATAATCCTGAAGCTACTCCATTCAAAAGTCGCGATCACGACAATAAACATCACACCAATTAATGCTGCAATCGGAATCTGTTCGATTAATGGCGAGGCAAATAGAATAAAGGCTAATAATGACAAAGCAGCCATAATTCCAGATAGACGTCCGCGACCACCCGAATTGATGTTGATCATACTTTGACCGATCATCGCGCAACCACCCATACCACCAAAGAAGCCCGTTGCGACATTCGCAATGCCTTGACCAATGCTTTCCTTATTACCATTACCACGTGTTTCAGTTATTTCATCAATCAAACGCAGAGTTAATAGTGATTCAATTAAGCCGATAGCAGCAAGAATAAGAGCATACGGAAAAATTATCGATAAAGTTGCCAAGTTGAATGGCACCGTAGGAATACTAAACTGAGGAAAGCCACCAGCAATGGAGGCAACATCACCGACCACTCTAGTATCTATATTTAGAAATATAACCGCGAGAGAAACAACTACAATCGCGACCAGTGATGATGGTAGCGCTTTAGTGATAAGAGGCAGGAATTTAATAATTGCCATGGTTACCGCAACTAATATCAGCATCACGGTAAGTTTATCTGGAGCAATCCATGCGACATCAAGAATGCTGCCTTCTAGAAAGGTTCCAGTCGCCCAACCAGGTTGCCCGGGTTCACCAAATTGTCCTAGCTGCGCAAGAAAAATCACAATAGCGAGGCCGTTTACGAACCCCAACATTACAGGATGCGGGACTAGGCGAATAAACCGTGCGACCCTCAAAAAACCAGCTGTTATTTGAATGGCACCCATTAGCACGACTGTGGCAAATAAATATTCAACACCATGCTCAGCTACTAGACTAACCATAACGACGGCAAGTGCACCGGTCGCACCAGAAATCATACCGGGGCGGCCACCTGCAACGGCGGTAATTAAACCAACCATAAATGCGGCATAAAGTCCGACTAATGGTTCAACACCAGCGATTAACGCAAAGGCGACAGCCTCAGGTACTAACGCTAGTGCGACAGTTAACCCAGATAAAAGATCATTTTTTACGCTTATGCGGCGCGCAGCAGTAATTTCGAACATGGGTTTTCCCAGAAATTGACAAGAAAAGCGGTGACAATATTTAAAGTCGTCGAGTGTTTGTTAAAGTGTTAGTGTGAAGAAACAGACTAATCATTGAAATGCGGGCGAATTCTAGGTTTAACAACAACATAACGCAATACTATAAATGGAATTATGTTTGACTATTTATTGTTTTTCAGAGACTTACGACTGAAAAAGAGGTTTCTAGAGCAAATCAGTGATATTTTTCGCGAAATTGTCTTAAAAGCCTTTTCTTTACAGCGTTTAGGGGCTAAAATCGCGCGCCTTTAGAGCTCTGATATTTAGCTCTCGATATTTAATTAATTAAACACTCGTATGGTCTGCTAGCTTTCTGATACATACTGAAAATAATATAAGCAAGATAGAGATAGATTATGGTAACAATTCGTTTAGCTCGCGGCGGTGCAAAGAAACGCCCATTCTACGGCATTATGGTCGCAGATCAGCGTCGTTCGCCTCGTGGTAAATTCATCGAGCGTGTTGGGTTTTATAACCCGCGTGCGACAGGTGGTGAAGAACGTTTACGTATCGACACGGAGCGTGTTGATTATTGGGTTAGCCAAGGTGCGAAACCTTCTGATCGAGTCTCATCATTGCTTAAACAATTTGCCCTTGGTCCTGAAGCATTGGCTGCTGAGCAAGCTAAACGTGATGAAGCTAAAGCTAAGAAACGTGCGGCAGCTGAGAAAGCTGAGCTAGATGCAGTAAAAGCAAAAGAAAAAGCTGCGGCAGCAGCAGCGGCTGCTACAGCGGCCGAAGAAGCGGCAGCGGCTGAAGCCGAAGAAGCACCGGCTGAAGCAACAGAAGAAGCCCCTGCTGAAGAAACGCCGG
Organism: uncultured Gammaproteobacteria bacterium; assembly: GCA_964517515.1. Lineage (GTDB taxonomy): Bacteria > Pseudomonadota > Gammaproteobacteria > Arenicellales > Arenicellaceae > Arenicella. The sequence continues at coordinate 3,618 of CAZFEM010000019.1, forward strand.
CCGAAGAAGCTGCTGAGGAAAAAGAAGAGTCTTAAGGTTTTATCGAGTTATCTTCGATATGTGCATAAACAATGTACATTGAGCTTGGCAAAGTTGTTGGTGTTTGGGGAGTAAAAGGCTGGATTAAGTTACATTCGTATTGTCGTAACCGTAACGATATCGCTAATTACTCAACATGGTTTTTGAAAAGTAAAAATGACGATCCAGTTTCTTATGAAGTACTGAATTGTCGAGAACAGGGTCAAGGTATTGCCGCGCAGTTAGCAGGTGTGAATGACCCTGATCAAGCCGCTTTATTGAATGGCAAAGGTATTTTTGTTTTAAGAGACGATTTACCTAAACTGCCAGATGGCCAGTTTTACTGGCAAGAATTGATTGGTTTGAATGTTGTTAATGCTGATCAAGAGATAGGCAAAGTAAGCTCAATACTTGAGACCGGAGCGAACGATGTTTTGGTCATTAAGCGAGCGAAACAAAATGACGCTTTAATACCTTATATAGATGAAGTTATTAAAGCAGTAGATTTAGAACAGGGCACTATGCAAGTTGATTGGGACCCTGCTGTTTTAGATTAATCTAAAGCTATTTTAAAAAAATAGAGGTATGGAAAAATAGATATACATGTTATTTCGATTTTTCCGCAGATGTTCAGCGCAATTACTGAGCAAGGTGTGATCAGCCGAGCTATTGAACAGAATATTTTGCAGCTGACATTACATAATCCGCGTGATTATGCTCTAGATGAAAGGCGAACCGTCGATGATCGACCTTATGGTGGTGGGCCGGGTATGGTGATGATGCCTGAGCCTTTAACGCAAGCTGTTGATGAGGCTAAGGCTGCTCATGAGGCTAAAGCTTCTGCTTCGGTTAAATCAGATAAACCGAAAGTGGTTTATCTCAGCCCGCAAGGTCGACGATTTGATTATGCTGCGGCAAATGAGTTTGCTAAAGAAGAATCATTAATTTTATTGGCGGGTCGTTACGAAGGTGTCGATCAGCGAGTAATTGAAAATAGTGTTGATGAGGAATGGTCGATTGGTGACTACGTCTTATCAGGCGGCGAATTAGCTGCGATGGTAATGATTGATGCAATTGCACGGTTATTACCAGATAGTCTAGGTAATGTTGAGTCGGCGCAAAAAGACTCATTTGTTGAGGGTTTGTTAGATTGCCCACATTACACTAGACCGGAGGACTTTCGTAGTGAGAAGGTTCCACAAGTTTTGCTCAGCGGTGATCATAAAGCCATTGAGCAATGGCGATTAAAGCAGTCATTACGGCAGACTCTATTGAGACGGCCAGATTTGCTAGAAAAGATTGAATTAACAGACGAGCAGGTTGAGCTGTTAAAACAAATTAAGCGCGAGCTTTAAAGTGAAGTATATTTAAACAGTCAAAACGCTGTACTTCCTTGGCTACTTTTTACTACTAATTATTGTGGTAAGCAGTTGGGTCAATAGTACTGGGAGAAAATGATGACTAATATTGTTGATGAAATTAATAACGAGCAACTGAATAAAGATATTCCTGAGTTTGGCGCAGGCGATACGGTTGTCGTTAATGTAAAAATTAAAGAAGGCAATCGTGAGCGAACTCAGGCTTACGAAGGCGTTGTGATTGCAAAGCGTAATCGTGGTTTGCATTCTGCTTTTACGGTTCGTAAGATTTCTTATGGTGAAGGAGTCGAACGTGTTTTCCAAACACACAGCCCGATGATTGAATCAGTTGTTGTAAAACGTCGTGGGGCAGTACGTCGCGCTAAGTTGTATTATTTGCGTGAGCTTACAGGTCGTGCGGCACGTATTAAGGAAAAATTGAGTTAAGTTTCTTCTTAAAAAAAACATAAAAAAAGCCAAGATGAATAATCTTGGCTTTTTTTATTTTATCTATTTTATTAGTAATTAATTAGCTTTAAAGACAGGCGCATCAATATATTCCGCTGGGGTAATGTTTATATCGCCATATAAATTAGAAGCAGCCATATTTTCCAGTAGTTTCTTTGGACTCATATAGGCGCCTCCAGCACCCTCAACATTAAAAGCACGTTCGATACTACTGGTTGTCTCGATGCGTAAAAACATTGAGTGATCAAAGCGCTGCCAGCCAAGGCCATAATCAATTAATCGCTCATCGGTCTCACGTTCAAAATCAACACGACAATTTGTCAGTTGGCAAAATGCATCTCCAGCTATGCCAAAAAATGAACGATTCAAGTAATAAACAGTATGCGCTAGCTCGTGCCCTAAAATGCCTACCTGCGCATTAAAAGGTTGGTTTTTTAAGATCAGCGCAGGGCGCGGCCCTTCACGTTCAGTATCTATAACAATAAGATAGGTACGCTTTTTTGCCGATCTAAGTAAGCTTGCCCAGTAAGGGCGCGATGATATTGCGGCATTAACGTCATTGAGGACGAATTTAATTTTTATGTCGCGTAATTCCGGGTAATGACTTAATGCGAGTAAAGCTTGAAGCTCGTAGCCTTCTGGCAGTTCCTTATTATTGCCATATTGCGCAAGTAGTGAGTCGTAGCGGGGTCTTTGATCGCTTTCCAAATATTGGCGCACTGGTTCTGCGGCAGTGACTGCGTTGCTGACGATAAAGTAAAAAAGGCCGATATAAACCAACACTGAGAGAGTTTTTTTGCTTCGCTGAATGTTTGTAATGATATTAGTAGTCATATGTTGAGTGTTTTTTATACTGCGCAGAAGAGTATGCCTATTGTCATTGCCTTACTATAATATTGCTATACTTTAAAAATGCCAAGCACTGCAGACAACAACCTAGACAACAGTGATGTTATTGACCAATTTATTGATGCGCTTTGGTTGGAGTCTGGGTTATCAAAAAATACCCTTTCGGCATATCGTTCTGATTTAAACCGTTTGTCGACGTTTCTTGAGTCAAAATTATTATTAAGTGTTGATCAATCAGACATACAAAAATTTTTAGCAACCTTACTAGCTGCAGGCAACAAAAGCAGTAGTAGTGCACGAGTGCTGTCGACATTACGACGTTTTTATCGATATCAGATTCGTGAAAACAGGCTACAAACTGACCCATGCGCTCATGTTTTATCTCCTAAGCAAGGTCGGCCATTGCCAAAAGCAATCAGTGAAAAACAAATTGATGACCTATTAGGTGCGCCAGACACTTCAACCAGATTAGGCTTACGTGACAGAGCTATGTTAGAGCTACTTTATGCGACTGGTTTGCGGGTAAGTGAATTAGTTGATTTGACGATGCTTGAATTGAATCTGCAAATCGGTGTTTTGCGTATTGTCGGTAAAGGTAACAAAGAGCGATTAGTGCCCATTGGCGAGCAAGCAGTAGATTGGATTCAACGATATTTAGAAGAATCACGAGCCGATCTGCTAAAAGTTAAAACGAGTGACGCTGTCTTTGTTACTGCTCGTGGCGCGGCAATGACGCGCCAAGCATTTTGGTATTTGATTAAAAAGTACGCGGCTGTTTGTGGAGTCAATCAGACCTTATCTCCGCATACCTTAAGACATGCTTTCGCAACGCACTTAATTAATCATGGTGCTGATTTACGTTCAGTGCAAATGTTGTTAGGGCATGCTGATTTGTCGACAACACAAATTTATACCCATATTGCTCGTGAACGGTTGCAATCGATGCATTCGCAACATCACCCACGTGGTTAATAAGAGCGATATTTTATTAAAAAGTACTAGTATATGGCTTGAATTTTAGGCACAATTAATTTGTTGACGCAATTACGGATTGTTTGGCGCTAACTGGGGATCGGTATAATTTAGCAGGCAAAAATTATTTTCAACTACTTTTTATTAACTGAATTTTTTAATCAAGCTAAAACCGTAATAAACAACGAATGTAATTTTGCTTAGAAATGCGCTAAATCAAGTGCATATGTATTAAATAGATAAATTAAAATAATAAAATAAATGAGCTGATAGGATTTGCTCTGAGTGTTTTCATACTTAAAGAAAATAAACGTTCACTTGAAATTTGTGTTTTTCAAAACTCTGAAAAATTAGTGAAAATCACTAACCAGCATTTACAGTAAATCGCAGCTCATATAACTACATCCTTAACCTAACTACATGCTTAAAAAGATAGATAAATTTAAAGAGATAAACATTGATTAGTGCAACTGTATTGTCTGCCACGGAAATGGGCATAGACAAAAAAAATATTAGTGATAACGCCTTAAAGGTGGTTAAGCAATTACAAGACGCAGGCTTTACTGCCTATTTAGTAGGAGGCTGTGTTAGAGATTTAGTGCTCAAACTTAAGCCCAAGGATTTTGACGTGTCGACAAATGCGACACCTGAAGATATAAAAAAATTAATCAAAGGCTCCCGGATTATTGGTCGGCGATTTAAAATTGTACACGTACGCTTCGGTTATGAAGTGATTGAAGTTGCTACTTTTCGAGCAAATGCAAATGATCGCGACTCAGTAAAAAAGAATGAGATGAGCGAAAGCGAGGAAGGGCAGCTATTACGCGATAATGTCTACGGAACTATTGAAGAAGATGTTGTACGGCGTGACTTTAAGGCGAATGCGCTCTATTACGATCCGATCAAAGATGAAGTTCTAGATTTTTTAGATGGCCTTAGTGATATTCGAGAAAGTAAATTAACCAGCATTGGTGCAGCAGAACAACGTTTTCGAGAGGATCCTGTGCGGATGCTTCGTGCTATTCGGTTTGAGGGTAAATTAAGTTTCTCGATGGAAGATGAGGCGAAGCAAATTATCAAAGAAGATGGCAATTTATTGTCAAACGTATCGCCAGCTAGATTGTTTGATGAAGTTCTTAAATTGTTCCATGGCGGCGCTGCCTATAAGACTTATTTACTATTAAGTGAATATGGCGTGTTCAAGTACCTTTTCCCTTTTACAGATCATTCGGCTGTTGCTGGTGAAGAAGGGATGCCTGAACGAGCTTTAAAAAATACCGACAAACGTATCAGTCAGGGCAAACCGGTTATTCCTGCATTTTTGTTTGCCTCGATGATGTGGGATCCAGTTAAAGCTGATGCGCAAGTGTTGCTGAATGACGGTACGCCTGAAGCGCAAGCTTGGAAGATTGCGATGAGAGATGGGTTGCGCGATCAAAATCAGTATGTGGCGGTGCCGAGGCGTTTGGCTGATATTATTATCGATATATGGGAAATACATTTCCGTTTGATTAAACGTAACCCGCGGATGGTTCGTTCCAGTCTAAATAATCGTCGTTTTCGCGCGGCGTATGATTTTTTATTGTTGCGTAGTTCTCTACACGAAGTTGATGAAGAGATAGCTGAATGGTGGACTAAAATTCAAGAAGTTGATAAAAAAACGCAAGAAAAAATGGTCGATGACATTAGCGAAGACTATAAACAACAGAGACAAAATCGCCAGTACAATTATCGACAAGAGGGTGAAGCTAATGGAAATAGTGTCAACTACAACTCGTCTCATAATTCTAGAGATAATAGTCGATCGAATCAAAGCAATGGTCGACGTCGCTCGAAATCAAATCATAATCGGCGTCGTTCGAGTTCTGGCCCTGGCAGCAATTCTACGCGTAAAAGTACACAGCGTAGTGGTGGGCGTAGTAATAATCCTAACTACAGTCGTAACTCTACGCCTAAAGATAATTACGGTAATCATCAGGAAGTAGAAACCTCTCCTGCGAGCGAGAAAAAAGTGAAGGTTCGGCATAAACGCAAAGTTTTATCGGGTCCTAGAACACGTAAAACCGATGAACCATCAGTTTTCTAAAATACGTTTGAATATCAGGTTGTAATTGCCATGCTAGTGCGTGCATTTATAGGATTTGGCGCAAATATTAATGACCCAGTCCAGCAAATATTGAATGCTCGAAAACATTTGCTACAAAATCCAGATATTACTGATTTACAGAATTCTTCTTTATACCTAAGTAGTCCTATTGGTTATCGAGATCAACCTGATTTTGTCAATTGTGTTGGCATGATTAATACAAGCTTGTCTGCACTTGCTCTTTTGCATGCATTACAAGATATTGAAGTTCAATTAGGTCGTAAGCGTGACCCTGATAATCAAAATGCACCTCGCGTCATTGATTTGGATATTTTATTGTATGGTAACGAAAATATTGATTTAGATTCCTTGGTTGTTCCACACCCTCGAATGACCGAACGATTATTTGTCTTAGAGCCTTTATGTGAGCTGGATTCTAATGTGCTTGTTAACAACACTATGAGCGTTGCGCAAGTGTTAAAAAATGGTATTGAGAATGATCTTTTTATAGACCAGAGACTTTACCGATTGGGTTAGTTTTCTGCTATGTTTGCGCCATGGCGCAATATTTTCAAATTCATTCAGACAACCCTCAGCTACGCCTAATTAGACAGGCAGCAGAAATCTTACAAGAGGGCGGGTTAGTTGCTTACCCAACTGATTCAAGTTACGCACTTGGATGTCATCTTGATGACAAACGTGCTGTTGATCGAATTCGCCGTATTCGCAAATTGGATAGGCATCATAACTTTACTTTGGTTGCTCGGGACTTAAAGCAAATCAGCTTATTTGCAAAAATTAGTAACGAACAGTTTCGATTGATAAAAGGTCTTACCCCAGGGCCTTATACTTTTATTTTACAAGCTAGGCGCTCAGTACCGAATCGTTTGGTTCACCCTAAACGACGCACTATTGGTATTCGTATTCCTGACCATGCTGTTGTGTCTGAATTATTACGAGTCTTTGACGAGCCAATAATGAGTTCCAGTTTGATTTTACCAGGTACAGATGTTGCTTTGGGTGACCCCAATGAAATACGTGAAAAATTAGAACATGATGTCGATTTAGTTATTGATGCTGGGTTGGTTACAAACCAACCGTCGACCGTCATTGATTGGCATCTCGATGAGTTAAAAGTCACCCGAATAGGCGTAGGCAATATTGATTTTCTAGAAAAATCACCATCTTAATGGCGAGACTCTCAAGAGTTGCTAGAGTTATGCGGCGCATGATTGTAGACTAGAGATTCAAGTTTTGAAGATTGTAAATCATGTTTTACAAGATTAAATAAAACACAAATGAATAGATTTTTTAAAGAGACATAATGGCATCCACATCGGGAAATTCGCAGAGAGTTGTATCAGGTATGCGGCCGACAGGGCGCTTGCACTTAGGGCACTACCACGGTGTATTAAAGAACTGGGTTGAACTACAAAATGAGTATGATTGTTATTTTTTTGTTGCAGATTGGCATGCCTTGACGACTCATTATGAAGAAGATTCAGATACCATAGATCAAAATGTTTGGGAGATGGTGATTGATTGGCTCGCGGTGGGTGTTGACCCAAGTCGAGCAACAATGTTTATTCAGTCGCGTGTTCCAGAACACGCAGAGTTAAATCTGCTGTTATCGATGATTACGCCTCTAGGCTGGTTAGAGCGGGTACCTAGCTATAAAGATCAACAAGATAAACTTAAAGAGAAAGACTTATCAACACACGGCTTTTTAGGTTATCCCGTTCTGCAAGCGGCGGATATTTTACTCTATCATGCGATGCAGGTGCCAGTAGGCGAAGACCAAGTTCCACATATTGAATTAACACGTGAGATTGCGCGTCGGTTTAATTATTTATATGGGCGCGAAACTGGCTTTGAAGAAAAAGCTGAAAATTCAATTAAAAAGTTAGGTAAGAAAGGCGCGAAAATGTATCGTGACTTACGCCAAGCTTATACTGAACGTGGTGACCATGAGGCTTTAGAGAAAGCGCAAGCGTTATTAGAAGCTAACCAGAATATGAGTAATGCTGAGAGCGAACGTTTATTTGGTTATCTTGAAGGTGGCGGCCGTATTATTTTATCCGAACCTGAAGCAATTTTGACAGAAGCATCTAAGCTACCTGGCCTTGATGGCGAAAAAATGTCTAAGTCTTATCGCAACACTATTGCCTTGCGTGATGACCCAAAACGTATTGAAAAAGAAATAAAAGGAATGCCGACTGATCCAGCACGAGTTCGCCGCGATGACCCGGGTGATCCAAACAAATGCTCAGTTTGGCAATTCCATAATGTTTATTCAAATCAAGATACGCGCGATTGGGTTGAACAGGGTTGTCGGTCTGCCAGTATTGGCTGTGTTGACTGCAAACAGCCATTAATTGATAGCTTATTAGCAGAACAAAAAGACATTGCTGAGAGAGCAGAACCGTATATTAAAGATTCAACACTGGTACGTAGTATTATTGCTGATGGTTGCGAAAATGCTCGAGAAACTGCTGATGAAACGATGGAACAGGTTCGCAGCGTGATGAACCTAGATTATTATTAGATTGAGATCTTATTGATTACAACAGATAAATTAAAATGGCTGAAAGCAAAGACACTGATGTAGATAAGCAGGATAGTAAAGCGCACAAAGCATCGCTTGAAACTGAAACGCTTACTACTGAAAAAAGCGAATCTGAATACGCAGAATCTATGCAAGCGGTTGTTATGGGCGAGGTAATGAGTAGTTGGCCGCAGGACTTATTCATTCCGCCAGATGCTCTTGAAGTAGTTTTAGAAAGTTTTGAAGGCCCGTTAGATTTGTTGCTTTATTTAATTCGTAAGCAAAACTTAGATATTCTAAATATTCCAGTTGCTGATATAACTAGGCAATATATGAGTTACGTTGAGATTATGCGCGCAGCGGATCTTAATTTAGCGGCAGAATACCTCGTGATGGCAGCCTTGTTAGGCGAAATTAAATCACGCATGTTGTTACCAAAACCTAAAAAAGATGATGAGGATGAAGAAGATCCACGCGCAGCATTGGTAAGACGTTTGCAAGAGTATGAACGTTTTAGTACAGCGGCAAACAAGCTTGATGATCGACCTAGATTGGAACGTGATATTTTTCAGGCTACAGTAAAGTTTGAAGATTCAAATAAAGAAAAGCCACAAGCTCAGGTAAACCTCCAGCAATTAGTAAATGCCTATCAAGGCGTGATTGCTAGAGCTGAGGCAAATACGCATATGTTGGTGTCTCGCGAGGTGTTATCGATGCGTGAGCGTATGACTACCATACTAAAACGCTTGCGTGACCAAGACTACTTACGATTTGAAGAGCTTTTTGATCGAGCAGAGGGTCGATTAGGCGTGGTTGTTACTTTTATCGCTTTATTGGAATTGTTTAGAGATGATATGTTGATCGTAGTGCAAAACGAGCCATTCGCGCCAATTCATATTAAGCGTGCAGCTTAATTTAGTTATATAAATAAAATGAAACAAAAAGAGTTATCCATGGCCAAAGCAGATAAAAAGAAGAAGCAACAGCAAGTCGATAGTGAGCTACAAAATATTATCGAAGCGGCATTGTTTGCTGCACGTGAGCCAATTGGCATTCGTAAAATGATGGCAATGTTTCCCGACGATGCAAAACCTAGTAAGGTTGATATCCAAAATGTATTGTTAAATCTTGAAGAAAGCTGTGAATACCGTGGTATTGAATTGCGTCGTATTGGTAAAGGCTGGCGCTTTCAAACAAAAGAAAAGTACGCAACATGGTTAAGAAAACTAGATGCGGAAAAACCGCCACGTTATTCTCGAGCATTACTTGAAACATTATCAATCATTGCCTATCGACAACCTGTAACGCGAGGTGATATTGAAGATATTCGCGGTGTTGGCGTCAGTAGTGATACTGTTCGCACTTTAGAAGAGCGTGAGTGGATTGAGCAAGTAGGCCATCGAGATGTTCCTGGTCGTCCAGCATTGTTTGCAACGACACAAAGCTTTCTTGAGTATTTTAATATGAGCAGTTTACGTGAATTACCTGAGTTGATGGATAAGCGAGCTTTAGGTGAAATCGCGCAAGAAATGAACTTAACTTTACCGATGGATGGTGTAAAAGGTGACGCCGAACTTGATCAGGAAGATCAACAGAAAAAGGAACAAAAAGATGCAGAATCTGAAAAAGTTGAAGAAGGTAAAGCTGAATCAGCTGAAGTTATTGACTTGCATCCACAATCTGAAGGTGATGACGTAGAGCTTTCTGAAGATCAAGCTGAGACGGATTCACCGTCAGATCATGAGTGATAAAATACAAAAATTGCTAGCACATGCAGGTTACGGTTCTAGGCGAGAAATAGAGAAATGGATTAGCCTTGGGCGAATTACAGTCAATGGTAAACGTGCGAAGTTAGGAGATCGAGCTACTGCGAATGATCGTTTGTTATTGGATGGTGATTTACTGCATTTAAGTTCTCAACAAAAAGAGATGCTTAAAGCACTAATTTATCACAAACCTGAAGGGCAAATTTGTTCGCGTAAAGACCCTAAAGGACGACCTACAGTGTTTGAAAACTTGCCAGATATTCCGAATGGCCGTTGGGTGTCGGTTGGACGTTTAGATATTAATACTAGCGGCTTATTATTGTTTACAAATAATGGTGAACTAGCAAATAAGTTGATGCACCCTTCAACTGAAATAGAACGTGAATATTTAGTACGGATAAGAGGCATCGTAGCCGAAGATGTAATTCGTAAGCTAATAACTAAAGGTGTTAAATTAGACGGTAAACCTGCAAAATTTGAAAGTGTTGTAGCCGCTGATTTTGCCGAGGAAGGGACTAATCATTGGTATCGTGTAGTGATTAAAGAGGGGCGATATCGAGAAGTGCGCCGCATCTGGGAAACGGTAGGTCATACAGTAAGTCGACTTAAACGAATTCGTTATGGAACAGTCAAATTAACGCGTGACGTTAAAATTGGGCAACATGTAAAGATGGCACCTAAGCAACTAGAGAAGCTAGTATCTTCGGCTGGTTTAAATGAACATTTTGAAGGGCAATTATATTCAGGAACTCAGACTCGCAGTCAACCACAGAAAAAAAATCATTCTGCGCGACAATCGACATCTAAACGGGCGCCTAAAGGCAATAATAAACGCACTCAGGTAAGACGCAAAAACGCAAAAAATGAGCTGGCGTTTAAGAAGAAATAGTTTTCAAAATAGTGAAGATTTCTATTATTACTGTGGTTCGCAATGGTGCAGCGACAATTGAACAAACGATTCAATCAGTACAGCAGCAAAGCTATAAAAATATTGAACATATTTTGATTGATGGCGATTCGGACGATCATACTATGGAAATTGTTAATCGTCATAAAGCTCATTTCGCAAAAATCATTTCTGAACAAGATGCGGGTCTTTATGATGCGATGAATAAAGGTATCAGTCATGCCACTGGTGATGTCATTGGGATTTTGAATTCTGATGATATTTATCAAGACGAAACTATATTAGCCCAAGTTGCAAAAGTGCATAGCGATTTAGAGCTGGATGCTTGCTATGCAGATTTAGTTTATGTGCAAGCAAATGACCTATCTAAAGTTGTACGTAATTGGCAGTCTTGTGATTACACACCTGGGTTATGCTTTAATGGATGGATGCCAGCGCATCCAACACTATTTCTTAAAAAACATGTTTATCAACAAGTAGGTAAGTTTGATACAAAACTCAAATTTCAGGCAGACCTTGAATTTTGCGCACGCATGTTTGAGGTACATAAAATAAATAGTCAGTATGTAGCTAAACTATGGGTCAGGATGAGAACAGGTGGGGTAACTAATAACAGTTTAAAAAATATTGTGCTAGGGAATTGGGAATCATACCAAGCACTTAAGCAGCATGGTTTGAAAGCAAACCCATTCAAATATTTTTCTATTAAGTTTGTTAACCGTATCAAACAATATTTCTGATTGCTCGCTGTATGTCAAAAATTGAAGCAGATTTAGTTAGTACAATTATTCCGGTATTTAATCGATCAAGTATGCTGCAAGCTGCAGTTAGATCAGTTTTGGCGCAGTCATATCGCCCCATTGAAATAATTATTGTGGATGACGGTTCGAATGATGAAACGACTGATGTTGTAAATAAGTTAGTGCAACAATACCCAGAAATAATTGCTCTTTTTCAAGAAAATG
>CAZFEM010000019.1:15651-19127 GCA_964517515.1 uncultured Gammaproteobacteria bacterium
GTAAATAAGTTAGTGCAACAATACCCAGAAATAATTGCTCTTTTTCAAGAAAATGCAGGGCCTGGTGTTGCCCGAGAAAATGGTCGACAACATGCGCGTGGTGAATTCATACAATACCTCGATAGTGATGATCAATTGTTGCCTGAGAAGTTTTCTTTGCAGGTTGCTGCATTACATGAAAATCAAAATTGTAATGTCGCATATGGAAAAACAGATTCACGGCAGTTGCAATCTGATCAGCCAGAAAAAGCTTGGAAATTAACGGGTGAAAAAATTAATTCGATGTTCCCTGAATTTTTGAAGTCGCGGTGGTGGAGCACATCGACACCTTTATACCGGCGCAGTGTTGTTGATAAAGCAGGCCCATGGTTAGCATTGATCAATGAAGAAGATTGGGAATATGATTGTAGAATAGCTGCGCAGGGCGGTGAATTAGCTTATGTTGATGAATTTATTTCTGTTACATATTTTCATGATGAACATTTGTCGTCATATGGCGGTGTTGACAAAAAGAAATTACAAGACCGATGTATAGCTCGAGAACATATATTCGAATCAGCTAGTAAGTCAGCTGTACCAATTCCACAAGAAGCTCTAATTTTTTTCTCTAAATCAGTTTTTTTACTAGCGCGACAATGCGCGAAACAAAATATGGGGGATTGTGTTGAACGTATGTTATTGCTAGCAAATCAAGCTAGAGGGGGAAGCAATATAAAGCTTTCAGTATTTGCCATGATTGGTAAGGTTTTTGGATGGCGCGTAGCGGCAAATATTGCTGAAATCATTCAATAAATATGAATATTAAGAACGACATTGATGGTGTATTTTTTGATAATAATAAAATGTTAGGTGTTTCTGTGGTGATGTCTGTATTTGACAACCCAGACCATGTTATTCGCACTATAGAAAGTGTGTTAGCTCAATCTAATGTGTTGCTTGATTTTGTTATTGTTGATGATGGTGCAACTGAAGGTGTGAAAAGTGTTTTAAATAGTTTTTCAGAGTGTCAACAGATTCGTGTTTTTCAACAACCCAATCAAGGTTTAACTAAAGCACTAATTAAAGGTTGTTTTGAAGCTAAATATGACTTGATTGCACGCATTGATGCGGGCGACATAATGCAGCCAAATAGATTAAAAAAACAGGCTGATATTTTAATAGAGCAACAGTCAATTGGCTTGGTGACCAGTTGGGTTAATGTCGTCACCGAAGAAAAATATTTCTTATATGATATTAAATTTGACAGTGATGCACTCATGCGTGCGGTTATTAGTCCTGATGAAGAAAAATTACGGACACCATTTCATGCTTCAGTTATGTTTCGTAAGTCCTTATATAACAAAGTTGGAGGTTACCGTGAACAATTTTATTTTGCGCAAGATTGCGATCTTTGGCCGCGGATGGTGCAAGATGCAGGTCTTTTTGTAATTCCAGAGGTATTAACAATAGGTGTTTTTAATAAACGCGGGATTAGTGGTTTACATTTGCAGGAGCAAAGAAACTTAAAAAGTTTAGTCGCGCAACAAAATAGCCTTAGTGAAGTTGATATAACTTTATTGAAGAAAGCAGAAAAAATCAGGCCATCTGTTGATAATTTAAATAGTAAAGCTAATTCTCGTGCAAGCGATTTTTCAACAATGTATTTCTTGGCACGCTGTTTAAGTAAAAATAAATCTCAATATGCAAAGAAATATTGGTATCGAACGATTAAGTTGCATCCATTAAGTGTTAAATCTTGGGTGAATTTTTTTCTGTCTTTATTTTATCGGAAGAATGGTTAATTAATAATTGTTGATAAACTCAAGATGAAGTTCATTTATATATTAGGTCTTGAACATAGCGGCTCCACATTGACGAATCACCTATTGAGTCGATTGCCTGATTCGATTGGCATTGGTGAAGCAACACAATTCTTTTCGCCTAAACATATGAAGTACTATATGAATAGGTGGGGTGAATATGATGATGTGAGAGTTTGCTCTTGTTTAAAAGACTGGTCAGATTGTGATTTTTGGTCTGAATTGGAGCCTATCAATGGATTGAGTTCTAATATAGATATCAAAGGAAAATATCGTCAGTTATTTAACTATGTAATAAAAAAATATTCTAATGATGCGGTTGTTGTGGATTCATCTAAGAGTCTCCAAACAATTTCGATGCTGTGTGAGCAAGCTGAGTTCTTTGGCTTGCGAGACGCCGATATTCATATTGTGTTTGCTGTCAAAGATCCACGTGAATTTGCTATGTCAGTCATCAGAAAAAATCAGAAAAAATCATTACTGAGTATTCTTAGAGCGTTTAATTGGTGGTATTCAACTAATCAAAAAATATTTGATTATTGCTTAGAAAGAAAACATATGGTGACGATTAGCTGCTATTCGGAGCTATGCAATCAACCTCTGGAATTCCTCGAGCTAGTAACAAAAAATGCAAATATAAACCATGATGTGATTGATCTAACTAAGAATAATTCAAAATCGCATATTGCAATGGGTAATAAGAATTTTGTTTTACGTAATAGTGATGTTATTCGTTATGACGATGAATGGCGTTCTGTATGGCAAATTCATCTTATAGCATTTGTGCATTTTTCAGCGAGAAAGTTGTACCAGAAGCTTAGAACAAAATAATAATGTGTTTGCTTAGCTTTAGGGCTGTAGCTTTATGTTTTGATTATGTAATTCATTAGTCGAACTCAGGATTTTCAAATAGGCAGGTGTGATTGCTTGCGGCGTGATTAAGTTTTCTTGGCTTTCTCCAGGATGAGAGCGACGCCGAAAAGAGGTGCGTACTGGACCAGGATCAATGGCGTTTATTTTTATGTTAGAGGTGTTTTCTAATTCTTTTGCCCAAATAGTCATTTGCGCTTCAAGCCCTGCGTAGGCGATTGCATAGGCACCCCAGTAAGCCTGAGGTTCCGAGCCTACATCGGCAGTGGTAAATAAAATATTGGTTGTATCATCTTGCTTAAGAATGGGGAGTAATGCCCGGGTAAGAAAATAAGGCGCTTGTAAATTTATTTGCATCACTTGATTCCAATACTCAATGTCATATTGATCCATTGGACTTGGCGAGCCTAGCTCTGCAGCATTATGTAATACGCCATCAAGCTTGCCAAAGTCATCATAAACCGCTTGAGCGAGTTCCGTCGCTGTCGTTGGGTTAATGTCCATAAGATCAACTGGCAGGATTACCGGTGTTGGTTTCTCTTTTGCAACAATTTGATCTGACAATTTTTCTAAGTGGCGAACTTTTTTGTCTAACATTAATACCGTCGCACCGTGTTGCGCTAAAGCGATTGTAATTGCTCTACCAATTCCATCAGCAGCACCAGTGACTAGAATGATCTTATTGCTAAAAGCGTTGTCTGGGGTCTGATATGACTGCCAATCTAGAGGTGTCTGCATGATCGTTGCGATTCTTAATGAGAGTTAAGTTTATCTTCTATTAGTTTTAATAAACCAGTAGGTTGCTGA
>CAZFEM010000019.1:19227-24677 GCA_964517515.1 uncultured Gammaproteobacteria bacterium
TTAATGAGAGTTAAGTTTATCTTCTATTAGTTTTAATAAACCAGTAGGTTGCTGAAGAATATAATTTGCATTCCAGTCATGTGGGTTTTCATTGTCCTGTATATAGCCCCAAAGTGCTGCTCCAGTATCCATGCCCGCTGCTTTACCAGCAACAATATCGCGTTCATGGTCACCGACATACAAGCACTCACTAGGGGCCAAACTAAGCACCATCGAGCTGTGCAGTAGTGGCGCTGGATCTGGCTTTTTTACCGGCAAGCTATCACCACCAAGTAGAATACTACACTCGTTTAGTAAACCAAGGTTTTGCAAAAGCGCACGACTTAGTTCTAAAGGCTTGTTGGTGATTACGCCCCAGCGAATATTGTGTGCCATACAATAATCAAGCATCTCCTGCATACCAGCATAAGGTCGACTTAGATCACTAATATGGTCTGCATAGTCAGCTAAAAACTCTGCAATTAAACTATTGATATCATAGTTTGTGTTTTTTTTACCTAGTCCAAACTCTAGCAATGCTCGTGCACCATTAGAAACTAATTTCTTTGCTTCTATTGCATCCGCCGGCGTTTCACCATGGCTTTCTAATACACGATTTAACGTCGCAACCATATCAGGTGCGGTGTCAATTAATGTGCCATCAAGGTCAAGTAATAATGCTTTGAGTTGCATATTGAAATTATAGGCAGTGTCTGAGGATAGTTTGGTATGAATTGCTCAAGCTTCTTTGCTCGTATGCATCATGTAATTCACATCAACACCAGGTGCGAGTTTATAGTTTTTTGTAATTGGATTGTAATGCAGGCCAATCATTTTTTTTGTAATAAGTGATGATTGGCGTGCCCAACTATCGAGTTCAGATGGTTTTATTAGTTTGTCATATTCATGTGTGCCGCGAGGCAATAAATTTAATATATATTCCGCACCTACAATGGCAAACAGCCATGCTTTTGGGTTGCGGTTTATTGTCGAAAAATAAACATCGCCACCTGGTTTCACTAATTGTGCGCAAGCATTTATAACTGAGCTAGGGTCAGGAACATGTTCGAGCATTTCTAAACATGTAACAATATCGTATTGCTCTGGTCGCTGTTCAGCCAGTTCTTCAGCGGTAATTTTAAGGTATTCGATTTCAAGATTGCTTTCTAATAGATGAAGTTGTGCAACACTGAGTGGTGCTTCGCCCATATCAATACCTGTTACATCGGCGCCAAATTTTGCCAACGCTTCCGTGATTAAACCGCCACCACAACCGACATCCAATACTTTTAAGCCTTTCACTGGTGAATGTAGGTTAATGTAGTCAGTGCGCAATGGATTTATTGCATGTAAGGGCCGAAATTCACTTTCTGGATCCCACCAACGAGAAGCAAGATCTTCGAATTTTTTTATTTCATTTAGATCAACGTTGTTAACAGTCATAATAGTTTGATTGTATAAATTAATTTAGATTAATCGGCTGTGTTGATTATCTTGTCACGCCAAGCCTGTGCTTTTTGTATTGTGTTTTGAATATCAAGTGTTGTAATTTTTTTGTTTTTTACAAGATGTTTGCCGTTGACCCAGACATCACTCACTTGCTCGCGAGAAGCGCTGTAGACAATTTGTGAAATTGGATCATAGACTGGTTGGGTGCTGACATGATTAAGATCAATTGCTGTGATGTCGGCGAATTTCCCAACAGATAAGGAACCTATACGGTCATCTCTATTTAATGCTTTTGCGCCATTAATCGTCGCCATTTCTAATGTTTGCCAAGCGGGTAAGGTATTTGCTTGGCCGCTGGTGTTTTTAGTGGTGAGAGCAGCAGTGCGCATTTCGCCGAGCATATCTAAGTCATTATTACTCGCTGCACTATCCGTACCCAAAGCCACATTGGTTCCTGCACTAAGTAAATCTGCAACACGGCAATAACCGCTTGCTAACTTATGGTTTGATTCAGGGCAGTGCACAATACTAATGCCTTGATTAGCAGACAGGGTGATTTCTTCGTCAGTTAACTGTGTCATATGAACTGCGTTCATACGAGGGTTTAATAACCCCAGTGAGCGCAACCGCGATAATGGTCTTACTTTATGTTGTTCAACTGATTCGGTTATTTCATGCGCTGTTTCATGCACATGCATATGGATCGGCACTTGCAGTTCATCCGCATAAGTTAAGACTTTTTTTAATGGCTCATCTGAAACAGTGTAAGGTGCGTGGGGCGCTAATGATGTTTCGATTAATGATAAAGAACGAACGCTATCGTGGACATGCAAACCTTTTTCGAAATACTGATCTGAATCGCTTGCCCAGACACTTGGAAAATCAAGAACAATCAATCCTACATTCGCTTTTATACCAATTTTCTGTGCAGTCTCGGCAACAATGTCAGGAAAAAAATACATATCATTGAAACAAGTAGTACCACTTAATAGCATTTCAGCGATAGCAAGCTCCACGCCATCACGCATGAAATCAACATTAACCCATTTAGCCTCGGCTGGCCAAATATGATTGTTTAACCAGTCCATTAACGGCAAGTCGTCAGCAAGCCCTTTAAACAGGTTCATCGCTGCATGTGTATGAGCATTAACTAAACCTGGAATAAGAGCATGATTAGCAAGGTCTGTATGATTTGCTTGTGGGAACTTTTTAAGCGCCTCCTCGGTAGGATAGAGTCCAATGATTTTTTCATTTTCAATCACCAATGCATGATAATCCAGAACAGTATTGCTTGGCTCGACGGGTATGACCCAGCGTGCTGAGATTAAAGATATTTGATTTTCCATAGATAAGCAGTCTTTGTGCAAATATTGTCAGATGAGTGACTATAAGAAAACGGTAGTTGTTGTACTAAATAATTCATCATGTGTTTAACTAGAGCAATTGTAATATATACTTACGATCAAAGTATCAATAGTTCAATTTTTTGACCCATGCGTGAATATATTGCCGACAAACAAACTGTTTATTTAAGCAAAGGATGCACAAAATGCGAATTCTGATTACAGGCGCGGCTGGTTTTATCGGTGCAGATTTAAGCCAAAAATTATTAGACCAAGGACACTCCGTAATCGGCGTTGATGATTTTAATGATTATTATGACGTCACACTTAAACGCGATCGGATAAAAGAAATACAAACCACACACAAACAATACCAGGTTGTTGAGTTAGATATTTGTGAGCGCGTCGCGACATCAGAGCTATTTGAGAAAAATAATTTTGATGTAGTAATTCATTTAGCAGCTCAAGCAGGTGTTCGTTATTCATTAGAAAATCCAGCAAGTTATATCGACAGTAATTTAGTTGGTTTTGCTAATATGTTAGAAGGCGTAAGACACAGCAAAATTGACCATTTTGTTTATGCTTCTTCGAGTTCGGTTTATGGCGCAAATAAAAACTTCCCATTTAAAGAAAGTGATCGAGTCGACAATCCTGTATCACTGTATGCCGCTACTAAAAAAGCCAATGAATTGATGGCGCATAGTTACGCACATTTATACGACTTGCGTTGCACGGGACTGCGATTTTTTACCGTATATGGCCCATGGGGGCGACCAGATATGGCGCCATTTCGTTTTGCTTCACGCATGCTGCGCGGTGAGGCGATCCCTGTTTATAACCAAGGCGAGATGATTCGTGACTTCACTTATATCGACGATATTAATGAAGGAGTGATTAAAGTCGCTTTAAGTGAATCAAGTACGGAAAACTATAATCTTTATAATATTGGTCATGGCCAACCCGTTCAGTTGCTTGATTTTATTCAAGTGATGGCAGAAAAACTTGGGGTTCAGGCCAAGCTCGATATGCTACCGATGCAAGATGGTGATGTGCCTAGAACTCTTGCCGACACGAGTGCTTTGCAACGAGACTTTGATTACAAGCCGTCCATTGCAATTGATGAAGGGCTAGAAAAATTCGCACAATGGTATAAGGATTATTATCCACAATGATGCCTGTTTATTTTCATCTGCAGTCGCATCTATGGGTTGTATATTTATTTTTTGTAAACGGGTTTTTGTTGCATAGCTGTTGTCAGAACTATTCAAATCAGTACGCAGAAATGACGCGACCGCTTGAAGCAAGTGTGTTGTCCGCTTTTTTTGCTTCTTTGATTCTCAATAGTTGCTTATTGTTGTTATTGGATTTAACCGGGCTGCCATTTTCGAATATGTCAGTTTTTCTGCCGATTACCACCCTTTGTTTATTAACTTTGATGTGGCGATTAGGTTGGTCAAAAATACAGGCAAGCTTCAATGCCGATTTTAGCCTGACACGATTATGCCTCTACGGTTTTGTTTTTATTATTTTGTTTTATAACGGCGGCTTGATCGAGCAAATTTCAGATGCTTGGTGGCATATGTCTTTGGCTAACAAAATTGCTTTGCAAAGTACGTTTAGCCCTGAAGTTGGCCATTTAACAGGTGTTCCAACGCGATATTATCCACCCTTATGGCATGGGAATTTAGCATTGACTCGAATAATGTCGGATATGCCTATTGCTGTCTATTGGAACACTTTGACAGGATGGGCAGCAGTACTAAAAGTAATGGCTTTCTATTTATTGGCATTTGCTTTGAGTGGGAAAAAAAGTATTGCAAGCTTGAGCGCAATTTTGTTTGTTTTTTTGCCCGGTTTAGGGGACTCATATTTGCGCGTTTCAGCGTGGCCATCGCATATTGCTTATATTGCAATGTTCGCTTTGTTTTATGTCAGTTTTTGGATCGTCGATCATTACAAACAGTTGCATGACAGAGCTTTGGTTTCTGTGTTGTGTAACGTGATTGAACAGAAACAAGCTCTATTCGTACTGTTGTTATTAGTAATGATTATTTTGTTTGCGCATCAATTAGAGCTGTTTTGGTTTTATTGCGGGATAACTTTTTATTTGATTGGTTTGAGTATTTATCGATTATGTAGCAAACATTGTCTTGCCTTGTCAGATTCTAGTAATAGTTTATTAATGCTGATTACTGTCTGTGTTTTGTTTGTTGCTATTAGTGCTAGTGTTTATGGCTTTGTTGGTGATTGGCAGTCTTTTGAAAATAATCTAGATAGATTGCTTGTTTATGTTTTCTTTTTGCTATTGTTTTCTTTATTACTAATAGCCTTTATTTTGCAGCAGTATCGATGGACACGGATCCTCAAAACTAGTGTTTTTATTGCTATGTCGGTTGCAGGATTTTTAATTTTAATCAGTATTGATGTTCGCCATATGCTAGCGCTTTTTTGGTCTGATATGGCTTACCCAATAGCATCTTCGCCTGAAGTGCCGCATAAGGTAACCGGCTTGTTTGGTGGGGATTTGATATTACCTGGTTGGCATTTGCAGTTGCGATCTGCCTTGTTATATTCCGGGCTTGCTTCAATACCTCTATCTATAGGGTTGATGCTTTTGAAGCCGTCGCGACTTAGTATTTTTCTATGTGCGAATGGCGTTAGTGCCTTATTGTTTTGTGT
>CAZFEM010000019.1:24777-35803 GCA_964517515.1 uncultured Gammaproteobacteria bacterium
CGCGACTTAGTATTTTTCTATGTGCGAATGGCGTTAGTGCCTTATTGTTTTGTGTGTCTCCATATTTATATCAATGGTTAACAAGCGTACTGAACTATCATTCAACTTGGCGAATCATGACATTGTTGTTTCACCCGATCATTATCGCTGCTGCAACTGTGGTGCTTTGGGAAAAGCTACGCGCGAGGAGTTCAAATGGCGCTTAGTAAAAATATTGAACGGATTTTATGTTGCTTTGGATTACTGGCAATAGTGATATTGGTTATAAGTGATTCTTCTATGCACTTTGATAAACAAAGGGTCGAGATAAAACGACAAGCTAACTCGCCACAACACCATTGGAATGTCTTTTATCCACAGCGCTATACGTATGTAGATACGTCATTTAAATACCGCAATGATTTACTGCAAATAAGCCAACTAATAGAGCCTGATAAAATAGTGTTGTCGGATAGGGCGACAAGCTATTACTTAGCCAGCGAATTACCAGTCTATGTTAAAAATGTATGGCGACATCATGGGAGAAATTATCCTTTGTGGACAAACTTATTGGATAATCTCTATGCATGTTACATTGATCAAGATCGATCTTTGAGCGAAATACAAGAATTTATTGCTGAGTTTAAACAGTACGCAAAAGACAAAAAACAACCTGAATTTAAGTACTGGGTGATTAATCGAGATCCTAATAACTTTAATTTACGCGATGACTGTCTTGCTACGCGTGGTTCGGATATTGAACAAGCATTGCCCAATATCGCCCGGGAGATATACCGAGGTGAATACCTCTGGGTATATGAATTGAATTAGCGCCCAGCTCTTTGAAATACAGTGATTAGTGTGCGTAACACAATATTTAGGTCGAGCAATAAGGATTGGTTTTTAATGTAGTAAAGTTCGTATTGTAATTTTTTCAGTGCATCTTCCGTGGAAGCACCGTATGGATATTTAACTTGTGCCCAGCCCGTTATTCCAGGCCTGATTATGTGACGTAAGTCATAATAAGGTATTTCTTTTGCTAGCGCGGATGTGAACTCAGGGCGTTCTGGTCGTGGTCCAATTATGCTCATTTCGCCTTTGAATATATTCCAACATTGGGGTATTTCATCTATTCGCGTTTTACGTAAAAATCTGCCTATTGTTGTTATTCGGTGATCATTATTTTGAGCCCACTGAGCACCTTTAGTTTCTGCGTTGTTATGCATAGTTCTAAATTTATATAGAATGAAAGGACTGTTTTTGATTCCAACTCTAGTTTGTGAAAAGAAAATAGGGCCCGGCGAAGTAAATTTGATTAAACAGGCTGTGATTAGTGTTATTGGCAAAGTGATAATTAATAGCGTTAACGCAGCAAGAATATCAAATGCACGTTTTACACGCATTGCTACTGAGCTGTGAAGCATCGTAAAGCCTTCTGCTCGAATAAACCAATCGTTATTGATTTCGTGAACAGGTACCAAGAAAAGAAAACTTTCAAAAAAATCAGATAATGAAAATATTGGTGTGCCTGCTAAACGGATATTAATTAAGCTCTCTTGTTCCTGCTGATCTGCTTTGTGGTCAGGAGAAATCACTATTGCGCTTAGTGATCCTGTATTTTTTAATGAATTATCGAGATTTTCGGTATGGCTTAGATTAAATTTAAAATTTGTAGAATCTAATGACTTATTTATCCTTTCTTTATCATTTAAATTACCTAGCAACAAAATATTATTTATTCTGGAACCGTCGTAAAAAAGACTATTCAACACGAAACGACTGAAAACAGCGAACACTCCAGACATGAAAATGGCAGCTGGGAATACCCCGCGTCCAAATAAAGCGGTAAAGCGATCAGGACCAAGTAGATATATGAATAAAAGGCTTGGAATTGTGGACGCTAATACTGTGAAGAAAGTATTAAGAGGGAGTTTGGGGCGACTTGCTAAAGGACTGCTAGTGTAGGCACCGCCAATAAATAAACTGCTAATGATAATAAAGTTTAAGCCTAAGTACTCAATACTTAAGAAGTCAGGACTAACGTTCAGTCGGTAATGTGATGCAAAATAAAAAGCTAATGCTAAAAAAACTAAATCGCTAATTAATAAAGATACTTTGTGGGCAGGGTGGTAGATGCCAAATATAGATCGATTAAAATTCATCGAGAAAGCTCATTGTTTTTTTAAATAAATAATAACTGGCGCTTTTAACAAACCCAAACGCCCAAAAAAAATGCAGTGTAGCAAAGATTATTGGCAGTAAAAAAATATAGCTAGGTGTTTTGTGTTCTACGCTCAAAGTGAGACTGCATAAAATTGCAATACTTAAGTAGGTCACTGGAATTAAATAACCTACTTTTGAGTCAAGGATTAAGAGTGCTACAGACAACAATGTTCCAAAAAGCAGCAATAAAGGCGCTGCTTGGCGAACTGTAAATGAGGAACTATGTTCTTTGAATGTGTGAAAACGCCAAAACCCATATTGAAAATATTGTTTGGCTAAGCCACGTATGGTTTCGCGACAAAAATAAGTACAACGAATACTTGGATCTAAAATTATTTCCCCTATATTTTCTCGTAAACGGCAATTGAACTCATAGTCCTGATTGCGAGTCCATTTTTCGTTGAATCCACCGATGCTGAGGGCATCATCTTTATTCCAACAGCCACCAAATACGGTATCTACCGATTGACGTTTTGTAGCGTATCGGTATTTTGCATTACCAATACCAAATTTACTTGTTGTTGCGACAGCAATTGCACGTCCTATCTTTGTTTTTCCAACAGGTGTTATGACACCGCCGACTGAAGCACATTTTTCTTCTTTTAATACTCGAACAGAATTAATTATATAGTCTGAAGAATAGATTCCATGCGCACCTACCCATAAAATAACATTATGACTGGCTGATTCTAATCCAATATTAATTGCGGCAGGAACTATTTTTTTATCATTGGAGAGCAGTTTCACAAAAGGGTGTTTTTTAGAATAACTAGTTACTAATTCTGCTGTCGAATCAGTGCTGTTGCCATCAATGACTAAAATCTCTATAGCTTCAAGGGGGTAATCGCCTTCAATAATAGAATCGAGGCAGTCAATGATAAAACTTTGCTCATTGTATGTCGGAACTAGTACAGTTACGGGCGTTGTTGTTTTTGGAGTCGGCTTTTTCATTTCTAGGGCGTAATTATAGTCTCGCTTATAAGTAGAAGATAGTACTGCCTAACCTTAATAGATACAGCTTGACTTAGTTAATGCATATGGGTACCGTCTCACTCGTATTTTTTGACTATGAATGAGTAAGTAAATTATGCGAAATGTCGCCTGTGTTGGAGCTGGTTATTGGGGCAAAAATTTAATTAGAAACTTTGATCAGATTGGTAGTTTGCATACAATTTGTGATGACGATAAAGAAGTTCTAGTAAGCTTTAAAAAACAGTACCCTAATGTCAACTGTTGTGAAAATATGGCTGATATGCTCGCCAATGAGTCAGTTGTTGCCGTCTCAATTGCGACTCCAGCTGAGACTCATTATGAATTAATTAAAAAAGCTCTTGAGGCAGGGAAACATGTCTATGTGGAGAAGCCTCTTTGTTTAAATGAAGAACATGCTAGTGAATGTATTGAGTTAGCTGAACTTAAGAATTTAACCTTGATGGTAGGGCATTTGTTGTGGTACCACCCTATGGTTTTAGAAATAAAACGCGCGATTGATGCTGAAGAGCTTGGTAAACTTCGTTACATTTATTCAAATCGATTGAATATGGGGCTATTACGAAGTGAGGAAAACGTACTTTGGTCATTTGCGCCTCATGATATCTCAATGATTCTCGGACTCGTTGGTGATGAACCAGAATCTGTACAAGCCCACTCGGCTAACCATTTGAACCCAGAGATTGCTGATCAAGCGGTTGGGTTAATGAAGTTTTCTGGAAATATTTCTGCACATGTTTTTGTATCGTGGTTGAACCCGTTTAAGGAACAAAAACTTGTCGTAGTAGGTGAGGAGGCCATGTATGTTTTTGATGATACTTTGCCTTGGGAACAAAAGCTTGCGAAGTACGAACATTCAGTTGAATGGCAGGGCGAGCGACCAGTGGCGATAAAAGGTGCGCCTGAATATATTGAGTTAGAACAGTCAGAGCCATTGAAAAATGAGTGCCAGCATTTTGTTGAATCTTTTTCTTCAAACATTATCCCTAGAACCGACGGGAAAGAAGGTTTAAGAGTGTTGAAAGTCTTAAATCAATTACAGCATGCAATGGATGAATAAGTTATAATTCTGTTGATGAATTCTGCGATCGAAAAATTTTTTGTTCATGAGTCGTCTTATGTCGATGAGGGGGTGCAGATTGGTGAAAACACTAAGGTCTGGCACTTTAGTCATATCATCTCGGGAAGTAAAATTGGTGCTAATTGTAATATTGGTCAAAATGTTGTGATTGGCGGTAATGTGCTCATTGGAAATGGTTGTAAAATTCAAAATAACGTCTCCATTTATGAAGGTGTTGAACTTGAGGATGATGTGTTTTGTGGTCCGAGTATGGTGTTTACAAATGTATTTACTCCTCGTAGCCATGTTTCTAGGAAGAATGAATATCTCCCTACATATGTTAGACAAGGCGCAACGATTGGTGCAAATGCAACCATAGTATGTGGTAACGAAATTGGTGCTTACGCTTTTATTGGGGCCGGTGCTGTTGTCACTAAGCCAGTCCCTTCACAAGCATTAATGGTAGGTAATTCAGCTCAGCAAATTGGTTGGATGTGCAAATGTGGCGAGCGTTTGCCTTCGTCTAATAAATGCGAACGGTGTGCTAGTACTTACATTGTTGATGAATCTAAAAATATAATTCAAGAGGCTTAAATGGGCGTTCCATTTATTGATCTAAAGGCGCAGTATATGCGTATCCAAGACGAAGTTAATGCAGGAATCCAACGTGTTCTAGAACATGGCAAATATATTATGGGGCCTGAAGTTGCAGAGTTTGAGTCTAAGCTAGCTGATTTTTGTGGTGCTAAGCATGCCATTACTTGTTCAAACGGAACTGATGCATTGGTTTTAGGGTTAATGGCCTATGACGTTGGTCCAGGAGATGCGATTTTTACAACGCCGTTTACGTTTTTTGCAACTGCTGAAGTTATTGCTTTGACTGGCGCAACCCCTGTATTTGTTGATATTGATGCAAAGACATTTAATATTGACCCTGTGGAGTTAGATAAGCAAGTTGCGCGAATCAAGCTTGAAGGAAAACTTAAGCCGAAAGGAATTATTCCAGTTAATTTATTTGGGCTTACCCCAGATTTTGATGGAATAGATAAAATTGCTAAAGAGGACGAACTTTTTGTTTTAGAAGATACAGCTCAAGGCTTTGGTGGTGTGTATAAAGGGCGAGTATCTGGCTCTTTAGGTGATATCTCAGCGACTAGCTTTTTTCCAGCCAAACCATTGGGTTGCTACGGCGATGGAGGGGCAGTATTCACTGATAGTAATGATCTAGCAGATAAAATTCGGTCGCTACGTGTTCATGGTCAAGGAATAGATAAATACGATAATGTACGAATAGGGCTGAATGCACGTTTTGATACTATGCAAGCGGCTATTATGTTACCCAAATTAGCAATATTTCCTGAGGAAATAGAGTTACGTCAGAATGTTGCTGATAGTTATTCGAGCGCTTTAGAAGGGCTTGTCGAAACGCCTTATGTTCCAGAGGGCTATAAAAGTGTTTGGGCACAATATTCTGTGCTTTCCGATAAGCGTGAAGAAATTCAAATAGCTTTAAAAGATGCTGGTATACCAAGCGTCATCTACTACAGAATTCCTTGTCATTTGTCGGAAGCTTTTGAGCATTTAGGTTATTCAGAAGGAGATATGCCAGTATCAGAAAAAACTTCTGAGCGTATTTTTAGTTTGCCAATGCATCCTTATGTGGATGATGAATTAATTAAAAAAGTGGCGGACGTGGTTCGTGCTGCTATTAGTTAAATATCTGAGATTCTCTGGAAAGTAAAATGTCGAACTCTATAACAATGAAAACGGAATTGATTGAAGAAATAAACCAAATGCAGGCAACTATTGGTGTTGTTGGGTTGGGTTATGTTGGATTGCCGTTGATGAAACGGTTGAATGAGGTTGGTTTTAAGACGATTGGTTTGGATATTGATCAATCTAAAATTGATGCTTTAACTGCTGGAGAAGCTTATATTAAGCACCTTGATGTTGATGATATAACTGATGCTATCAAAACTGGAAAATCGGTCGTAACAACTGATTTCACTCAAGCTAAAAAGGCTGACATCATTATATTATGTGTCCCAACACCGTTAAATAAGTATCGCGAACCTGATCTAAGCTATGTTATTGGTTCTCTGGAAACATTGTTACCTAGTTTACGAGCTGGGCAAATGTTGTCTCTAGAAAGTACTACTTACCCAGGTACAACTGAAGAAGAGTTGCAACCAAGAATAGAGGCAAAAAACCTGACTATTGGTGATGATTTTTTCTTAATTTACTCACCTGAGAGAGAAGATCCTGGTAATCCAGATTTTAATACGCACACTATTCCCAAGGTTTGTGGTGGGATTACTCCTCATTGCTTAGAAGTTGGGGAAGCTTTTTATTCTAAAATTATAGAGAAAGTAGTTCCGGTCAGTTCAACTAAAGCGGCTGAAATGACTAAAATTTTGGAAAATACTTATCGAGCTGTGAACATTGCTTTAGTTAATGAACTAAAGGTGGTTGCAGACAAGATGGGTATCGATATATTTGAAGTAATTGATGCGGCAGCGACAAAACCATTTGGTTATAAAGCTTTTTATCCTGGTCCTGGCTTAGGAGGACACTGTATTCCGATTGATCCCTTTTATTTGACTTGGAAAGCTAGAGAATATGGCTTACATACACGCTTTATTGAGTTAGCAGGAGAGGTGAATACAGGCATGCCTGAATATGTTTTGGCAAAATTAACGAATGCTCTAAATAGCGCCGGCAAATCTGTACATGGTGCAAATATTCTTTTGCTCGGTGTTGCCTATAAGAAAAATGTTGACGACATGCGTGAGTCACCTAGCGTAGAACTTTTAGATAAGTTAGTAGCATTACATGCTAACGCTGTTTACTCTGATCCTCATGTACCAACATTGCCGCTGATGCGTATGTCTGATCTGCATATGTCAAGTCAACCTTTGACCGCGGAAATACTTCAACAGCAAGACGCGGTTGTGGTTGCGACTGATCATGATGCTTTTGATTGGCAAATGATCGAACAAAACTCCAAAATTATTATTGATACGCGTGGCGTATACCATGAATCAAATCCAACTGTAACTCGCGCATAAAGCATGCATTAAATTAGAGGATATTATGAATATTAATGGTACCAAACAATTAGTAATCGGGGGCGCTGGCCTTATCGGTTCACATGTCGTTGATGAATTGGTAAAAACCGATGTTGGCGAAATCATTATTTTTGATAATTTTACGCGAGGTCGTGAAGAAAATATTGCTGAAGCTTTAAAGGATCAACGTGTCAAAATATTCGAGATTGGTGGCGATATAACCCAACCAGATATTCTAAACAAAGCAATGGAAGGGGTTGATGGTTGTTTCCATCTTGCTGCTCTGTGGTTACTGCATTGTTGGGATTTTCCAGATTCAGCATTTGAAGTTAATATACGAGGCACCTACAACGTAGTTCAGGCTTGTATTGCTAATAATGTTAAACGATTAGTTTATTCGTCATCGGCATCTGTTTATGGTGATGCAATTGAAGAGCCGATGACTGAAGATCACCCTTATTTGAATACAAATTTTTATGGTGCCACTAAAATCGCTAGTGAGCACATTTGTCGGTCTCTCTATCATCGTCACTTGGGTAGTGATAATGAGTTTGATTATGTTGGTATGCGCTACATGAATGTCTATGGTCCTAGACAAGATTATCATGGTGCTTATATTGCTGTGATCATGAAAATGTTAGATAACCTAGATAAAGGTATCGCTCCAGAAATTTATGGGGATGGTTCACAAGCTTATGACTTTGTCGCCGTTTCCGATTGCGGCAAAGCAAACGTCAAAGCTATGCAAGCTGATACAACAGATGCTTTTTATAATGTAGGAACAGGAAAAAAGACAACGATTAAGCAATTAGCAGAGCTTATTTTAGAAATGACTGGCAGTGATTTGGATGTGAAATATAATCCAGGTGGAACGACATTTGTTAAAAACCGTATTGGTTCTGCGGTTAAAGCTGAAGAAGAAATTGGTTTTGTCGGGGATGTAGAACTTCGTGATGGTATGCAAAAACTTATCGATTGGCGTAATTCTCACAAAGAAGAGGTCCGTAAGCGTCGCGAAGAGGTTGGTCTATAGCTTGTATAGGTTAACTCTTAGCCACCACTAGTTTCATGTGCGGAATTACCGGTGTAATTCATCGAGATGGTAGATCAGCATCAGCTGACTCTATTAACAAGATGACTCATGTTATTAAACATCGCGGTCCAGATGCTCAGGATACCTATTGCTATCGTAATGTGGCTCTTGGCCACGTCAGATTATCGATTATTGACCTCTCTGAAATGGGCTCGCAACCAATGCGTTCCGATGATGACCTCTATGTATTAATCTACAATGGTGAAATCTATAACTTTAAGGATATTAGGGCTGAGTTAATTGAGAAAGGACATTCTTTTCGATCAACGTCCGATACTGAAGTTATTTTAAATGCCTATATCGAGTGGGGCGCAGCTTGTGTACCTAAATTTAACGGTATGTTTGCTTTTACAGTGTTAGATAAAACCTCTAATACTGTATTTTTCGCTCGCGATCGATTTGGTATCAAGCCTTTGTATTATGGAGAGTTTAATCAGTCATTTCTATTTGGGTCTGAAATAAAAGCCATAGAGCAACACCCTGATTATAAATTTGAGATAAACAAAACTGGCCTAAAAGAGTATTTTAGCTTTCAAAACATCCTATCTGATCAAACTCTAAACTGTGGGGTTAAGATGTTTCCTGCTGGGCACACAGCAATATTAAATTTAAGCGGTAGCGGTGACCTTCAGCTGTCGCAATATTGGGATTACAATTTTCAAGAACCTAGCGATGCGATATCTCAAGAAGAATGTATTGAGGAACTGGATCGATTATTTGAACAAGCTGTAAAGCGCCAACTTGTATCGGATGTGGAGCTAGGCTCTTATCTCAGCGGGGGTATGGACTCCGGCTCTATAACCGCCATATCCTCGGCTAATATCGAAAATATGCATACCTTTACTTGTGGTTTTGATATGTCTTCAGCTAGTGCTCAAGAAGGTGGCTTTGATGAGCGTGAAAAAGCCCGTGAGTTTTCTACTTATTTTAAAACTAGACACCATGAAAAGGTCATTGACCATCATGATATGGAGAGTTCCATTGCTAAAATTGCTTGGCACTTAGAGGAACCGAGGGTAGGGCAAAGTTACCCCAACTATTATGCAGCAGAATTGGCGCGAGCTAATGTGAAAGTTGTATTGTCTGGGGCAGGTGGAGATGAATTATTTGCTGGTTACCCTTGGCGTTATTATCGTGCCGTGGGGAGTGAAAATAAAGAAGCTTATTTGGATAGCTATTATAAGTACTGGCAACGTTTAGTGTTTGAAAAAGATCAACAAGCATTTTTTGCACCTATCTGGAGTGATATTGCTGATTTTTCAACGAAACAGGTTTTTCAAGAGACCTATAGCAACGGTTTGAATGATGCATCAAACCCTGCCGATTTTCTCAATCAATCTTTATACTTTGAAGCAAAAACATTTATGCATGGCCTGTTGGTTCTAGAGGATAAACTGAGTATGGCTCATTCTTTAGAATCTCGCGTACCCATCTTAGATAATGATTTAGTTGAGTTTGCAATGAAAATCCCTGCATCCTATAAGTTGGCGAGTATAGACAAAGTCGTGCAACTTGCTCGACATGGCAAAGATAAGGAAATCGAAAAATATTTTCATAGATCTAAAGATGGTAAGCTGATTTTTCGACAAGCAATGGCGAGACATTTACCAAAAGAAACGGCAAAGCGAGAGAAGCAGGGTTTTTCGGGCCCAGATGCTAGCTGGTTCACCAATGAAAGTGCTGATTTTATTAAGGCTGAACTCTATAAACCTAATGCAAAAATTTATAATTTGCTGGATTTTAAAACGGTTACAGGAATATTGGATAAACATTTCGCGAACGTGATGAACTCTAGGTTACTTATTTGGTCTTTACTAAGCGTTAATATGTGGCTAGAGAACCATGCTTGACATACTTTATTGTGAATCCTAATACAGACCTGCACAAGCATTTGACCCCTGGGTCGGAAACACTCAAAGTGTTGCACATAGGTAATATCGCAAATAATGGATACAATATTGCAAACCTATTTAATCAAGCTGGCGTCGAAAGCGATTTGATTATCGGGCCTTATTACCATATTGCTGGTTGCCCAGAATGGGAAGATGCAGAGTTTGAAGGAGAACTAGGAAATCAATTTTACCCAGCTTGGCATAATGTGAAAATAACTAATGAATTTTCTCGACCTAAATGGGCAGCGCAGGGTCCATGGGAATTGTGCATTAATTATCACTTAAATAGAAATAAAGGGAATATGCTTAAAGCAAAGCTTCAATGGTTTTGGCTAGGTGTTTGCCAACGCACTGCCGCAAGCGATTTCGCAAATAGCAACAAACTTTCTCAAGTTTTAGGCAGCCCGAATAAAGTTAAACACAAGATAGGAAGTTCAATTTGGGAGATAAAAAATAATTTTTATTTAACTCAATATAAATTCAAAAATATTATTGTTTCATCGCTTTATCATCTTAAAAATGGTTTATATCTAATTAAGTATTACTCAATTAGATGGTTGGTCCGTTTTATTAAGAAAATATTGCTAAGTAATTTTTTGAGTTCTCCTTTATTTTATAAAATCAGAAACATTAACAGAGAGCGGTTAAGAAAATCGGAGCAAAATACGGAGCAAAATACGGAGCAAAATACGGAGCAAAATACGGAGCAAAATACGGAGCA
>CAZFEM010000019.1:35903-37783 GCA_964517515.1 uncultured Gammaproteobacteria bacterium
AAACTTACAAAAAAGTGATGTTTCTGAGCCGGATGAACTAGAATCCTACCGAAATTTAGCTGATCAATTTAAACCACTGTTTGAGTATTATGATGTGATTATTGGCTACTCTACAGATGGAATATGGCCCTTGTTAGCGGGCAAAAAATACATTGCTTATGAACATGGCACTATTAGGACAATTCCTTTTCAAGATGACCTTCAAGGAAGAATCTGTAAAATGGTTTATCAAAAAGCGGATGGCGCCATAATTTCTAATTTTGATAATAATATCGCCGCAGAAAAGCTGGGGTTAAAAAATTACGTTTGTATTCCTCATTATATTAATGAAATGGATGTCCCTGAAGAGTTGGGACAACGTCTTAGGAATAAATTAATGAAGGATTATGATGCGGATTTTATTTTATATAACCCTAGTCGACAGCATTGGTCTGCACAAAAGGACGGAGGTTGGGAAAAAGGCAATGATATTTTAATTCGTGGATTTTCTGAATTTGTTAAAAAGGTTAACCCTAAGGCTCTATGTGTATTTACTGAATGGGGTGAATCGCTAAAGCAAAGCAAGGCTTTAATAGCTGAGCTTGGTATTGAGGATAGAGTTGTTTGGATAGACCCTGTCCCACATAAGAAAATGATTGAATACATACAAGCGAGTCATGTTGTTAGTGATCAATTTCTTCTTGGTACTTTTGGTGGAATCCCAGCAAAAGCATTTATGCATGGCCGACCAGTGCTAAGCGCTTTTGATCAAAAAATACATCAGTGGTGTTTTGATACAATGCCACCATTTTTAGAGTCTTCATCAGTACAACAAATCAAAACCTCACTTGAGCGCCTGTACACTGATGCTGATTTTTATACTAGCATTAGTGAAAAATCGATTGATTGGTATTTTAATCAGCACTCTAACAGTATATTGCTTAAGCGGATGTCAAATCTAATTACAAAAACTGTTCTGTGAAACTTTGTCAAGAAACTTTGTAGAATGGGTGTTTTGCTAATTAATTAGTTGTGTTTTGAGGATTAAAAAGCTAATCTATATACACATTTGTTAAATTTTTGTTTATGGATAAAATATTATGAAAAAAATATTATTGGTTTCAAGTTTGTTTTTCTTGAGCGCGACGAGTATGGCTCAAAGTTTTAGTGATTCTGTAGAAGTCAGAAGTATTGAAACTTTGGCAGAGTCAAATACAACGTTTATTCGTGCGACTACTGGTTGGGGGCTTGAGGGCTGTGAAGCCGCGCAATTTGTGAATATCACAGACGCGAGCGCTTCATATAGTGAAATGTTGGCTACGGCTCTAACCGCGAGAGCTAGCGGAATAAATTTAACTGCTCGAGGCGTATGTAGTGCTTCAGGTAATAGTGTCGTTGCAGAGCGATTAAGGCTTGACTAATTTGCTAAGTAATTAGTCTAATACCTATATTAAATAAAGGTATTTTAATAAAAGCGTACTTATTTTTATAAGTGCGCTTTTTTATTGCTCTTTTTAAACCATCATTATCATAGGGATACGAATAATAACGTAATAATTCATATTTACTTGATGGATATTGTTTATTAATGGAGTTTGAACCTATAATCAAAAGATTAGAAATAGTCGTTTTCTGTTGCTGCATCATCTAGCGCAGTTTTTACACTTTGACTTTGGTTATTTGTCGCTTGATACTCATGACTACTTGTCAAAGTTTCAAATTCCTTAAACCACCAGACGTTATCTTGATAAAGTAAGCCGTACGAGTCTAAATAAGGCTCTAATAAAGGAGGCTCATTTTTTACTAAAGGAGGGCTAACCAGTATGACATCATGGTTATTAAAAATCATGTTCAAGGTATTATATGCGGTTTCACCTAACGCTTTTAATATATCTATGTGC
>CAZFEM010000020.1:0-22122 GCA_964517515.1 uncultured Gammaproteobacteria bacterium
ACCGAGACACTTGCTTTCACTTCACCTGAAAAACGTGGCGAGGCATTAACAGCTAATTCAAGAACGCTTTTTGCGCCTCTTGGTCCTTTGGATGCGGCAAGACACAACATCGGTTTGTCGGCATAAACATCACGCCCTTGACGGGTACACCAATCAAATAAATTTTTATAGGCCGCTGTATATAACCCATTGTGCTCGGCAAACGAAACAATCAATGCATCAGCACTGGTTAATTTCGCTCTAAAGTCTGTTGCTGCTTGTGGAGGCCCACCATTTTCAAGCAACTCGCGCTCAACGTCTTCGCTATATAAAGGCAATATATAGTCATTCAAATCCAATATTTCGATTTCTGCATCAGCTATTAACCCAGCAGTATAAGTTGCCAGTTTTTTATTAATGGATTGACTGCTTGTCGATGCTGCGTAAGCGATGATTTTCATAGTTATAAATAGAGATAGTTGATGATAATTATTAAAATATACGCTGTGTTAGCAAAAAAATAATTCAGAATTATATTAATATAAATTGTTATTACTTTTTTTTCTAAGGCCTCAAGGGTATAGTCCCGTCACACAGCGCATTTTGCGTTTGCAAGAATACCAATTTAGCTAATTGATTATGTATAAATACGACTCAATAGACAAAACTATCGTTAAAGAACGCGTAGAACAATTTCGCGGTCAAGTCGCTCGGCATTTAGCTGGCGAACTTAGTGCCGCTGATCTACAACCATTGCGACTACGTAATGGTCTCTATATGCAAATTCATGCGCATATGCTACGTGTGTCAATTCCATATGGTTTAGTGAATTCTGATCAAATGAGAACGCTAGCACATATCGCTCGCAAATATGATCGCGGCTATGGTCATTTTACAACTCGACAAAATATTCAATATAACTGGCCTGAACTTGCTGATGTACCAGATATTCTTGCCGATTTAGCCGATGTTGAAATGCATGCTATGCAGACTAGCGGTAACTGCATACGCAATATTAGTTCCGATCAATATGCAGGCGTGGCGAGTGACGAAATAATTGACCCACGTCCTTATTGTGAAATTTTACGCCAATGGTCAACCCTGCATCCAGAATTTTACTGGCTACCTCGTAAATTTAAGATCGCCGTTACCGGTGCTACGACTGATCGTGCGGCAGTGCAGTTTCATGATATCGGTTTAGAGGTTGTTAAAAATGACAAAGGTGACATCGGCTTTCGTGTTTATGTCGGCGGCGGCTTAGGGCGTACACCAGTTATTGGAAAAATCATTAAAGAATTTTTACCTCGTGAAGATATCTTGTCTTACTGCGATGCAATTTTACGTATTTATAATTTGCATGGACGTCGAGATAACAAATACAAAGCACGTATTAAAATTTTAGTTAATGCCATGGGCATTGATGATTTTCGTAACGAAGTCGAAAAAGAGTGGGAACATCAAAAAGACGGTGAGCTGAAATTGCATGATATTGATTTTCAAACCATGCAAACATTTTTCCCAAAACCTGCTTATGAAGAATTAGAGACAGGCGACAAACGTATTAATGAATGGCGTCAACTCGATACTAAATTTGCAGCTTGGTACGACAATAATACTGATGAACATCGCCAAGCGGGCTATCGTATCGTCAATATCTCGTTAAAAGAACCAGGTATTGCCCCTGGTGATATCACTGACGAGCAAATGGACGCAATGGCTGACTTAGCGGATAAGTTTTCATTTGGAGAGATTCGTTCTACACACGAGCAAAACCTTGTGCTAGCGGATGTGCGTGAAGAGGATTTACTAGATTTATGGAAGGCGCTAGATGCGGAACGCTTAGCAACGCCAAATATCGGTTCTCTTAACGATATGATTTGCTGCCCAGGTCTAGATTTTTGTTCGTTAGCCAACACAACATCTATTCCGATAGCGAAACAAATTAACGAACGTTTTTCTGACGACGATGAGCTTTATGATATCGGTGAAGTGAAAATAAAAATGTCTGGCTGCATGAATGCTTGTGGTCACCACCATGTTGGCCATATTGGCATCCTTGGTGTCGATAAAAAAGGCGAGGAATGGTTTCAACTTACCATCGGCGGTGATGCCAGCAATAATTCTGCCTTAGGCACCCACCTAGGTAAAGCAATCGCAAAAGAAGATGTCAGTGATGCGATTAGTGACATTCTAAATGTCTATCGTGAGCAACGAGTTGATCAAGAACGGTTAGTAGATACATTTAATCGTGTTGGCATAGACCCATTCAAACAACGGGTCTATAACCTTGAAGGGGGTAAGGCATAATGGCTGGTGATAAGAACTTAAAGAAACGTCCTAAAGCTGGGCCGTCAAGAATTCAAGAAAATATTGATAACTCGCAAGTAATTCAAAACTTACAAGTTGTTGATAACGATTTATTGCATATTGCGGAAACTGAAGAATTAACAACAGATGATTTGCCAAATGGCAATATTAGCGTGCCGTTAAATTTATGGTTAGATCATAAAAATGAATTAAAGCAACGCGATCAAAAAATAGCTGTGCAAATAGCAGCGGATGAAGACCCTGATGATTTAGCAGAAGATCTAAATGAGATTGAAATCATCGTTCTTCCTTTTGTTACTTATGTTGATGGCCGAAGTTATTCGCATGCCTATCGCCTACGCACGCAATTAGGTTTTAGCGGTGAAATTCGTGCAGTTGGCGATGTTCATTATGATCAACTTGATTTTCTTAAACGGGTTGGTTGTGACGCTTTTGAGCTACCAGATAGTGATGATAAGCAAGCCGCTCTTAAAGCCTTCGATGAATTTTCTGATGTCTATCAACCTTCAGGTGATCAAGGACGGTTGATATTTTCACGAAGACGGGCCGTTCACTAAGCCCAAGGCTTTTATGGCTCAACGCTCAAGGCTGCTCATAGGATCAAGACTGTTCTCCAATCAAAGCTGTTATTAGTACTAGTAAATATAGAGAAATTAAATGCATATTACGTTCGTGAAAAAAATATTGCACAACGGTGAGCTGTGTAAAAAATGTTTGGAAGTTTCAGAACGTTTAAGTACTGAAAAATTGATTGATGTGATTGATCATATTGCGATTGCAGATGAACGCGACACTGAGTCAGAGGGAATGCGTTTAGCAAAAAAATATACCGTTGAACGTGCGCCTTTTTTCTTAGTTGAAGATGACAGCGGTGACGTGCAGATGTTCGATGTTTATTTTAAATTTAAAAAGTACATGGCTGAGTTAGGCTTT
The DNA here is from genome assembly GCA_964517515.1 of uncultured Gammaproteobacteria bacterium. Classification (GTDB taxonomy): domain Bacteria; phylum Pseudomonadota; class Gammaproteobacteria; order Arenicellales; family Arenicellaceae; genus Arenicella. The sequence goes on from CAZFEM010000020.1 coordinate 3,241, forward strand.
GGTACCAAGTCTGTCAGTAATTTATAAAGCGCGGCCTCACCCTAACAAGTAAATGGATACCACTTTACTCCTCAAAATAGCCTTTGTAGTTTTTATTTTTGCTTTCCCTATTTACCTAGTCTATTTATTGATTAAATCGAATAAAGATAATTAACTAGTCGACCTATTCCGATTTGTAAATAGTATTACTAAGCCAACGCTTTAGAAACGATTTCTCGAACATCTTTAGCTAAATCTGTTTCTGCATTAATTCTCTGAAGTTGTTGTGACATCATTGATTGATAAGGCTCATCATAGGCACGCCAATTATTAAATTGCCCAACTAAACGTGCTGCGATCTGAGGATTAATGCCATTTAGTTCAATAATTCGATCCGCCAATAATTCATAACCAGCACCATCAGCTTGATGAAAACCAGGCAGATTGCTTGTAAAAGCCCCTACTAAGGATCTAACTTTATTCGGATTACGAATGGAAAAAGAAGTGTGCTTAAGCAATGATCTTACCGTACCAATTGTATTTACTTTTGGCGCTGTCGCTTGCATAGCAAACCACTTATCAAGGACGAGTGTATCGTGCTGCCAATGCGCATAAAAATCATCAACTACTTTTTCTGCTTGTTCATAATTTGAGTGCACCAATGCAGCAAACGCTGCCAAACGGTCAGTCATATTATTAGCATTATTATATTGCTCATAAGCTAATTGGTAATATTGTGGTTTTTCACAACTAACTAAATAAGCAAGAGCGGTATTCTTTAATGAACGAGATGCCATAGCTTGCGAACTTAAAGAAAACTCTTTATCAATATTGTTTTCTTGATACAGGCGCAACAACGGTTCGTTAAGGTCATTTGCTAAACGAGTCACTACTTGTGTACGTATTTCATGTACTCGTAGCGGGTCGATAGGCTTACATTGCTCGGCAATATAGGTGGCGGCAGGTAAGGACAGCATTTCCGCTAATATGGCTTTATCATCAGGCGCGTTATTAATTAATAATAGCAACGCATCATGTAATTGTTGATAAACCTCAGTATCAATTGCGATTTTTGACTTGATGGCCGGCAACATTAAATTAAGACTCAAACGCTGTACTGCTTCCCACCGCGAAAAACCATTTTTATCAAATTTAATGAGATGAGCTAATTCATCATTACTTTGCTCAAACGAAATGGTTATTGGTGCAGAAAAATCACGTAATAAAGAAACGACTGGAGCTTGTTCAAATTCACTAAATTGAAAAGATTGTTGCGACTCAGTGATGGCAATATTTACTTCTTCTTGTTGATTGCCATGATTATCAATTAGCGCCAATTTCACTGGTATATGAAATGGTTTCTTGGTTTTTTGACCAGGCGTTGGCGGGCAACTTTGTTTAAAGTCTAAGCTTACAATACCGTTTTGCTTATCGAACTTTTGTTCTACTTTTAAATTTGGTGTGCCCGACTGTGTGTACCATAAACGAAATTGATTCAAATCGATTTCGTTCGCCTGTTCAATGCTTTGGACAAAATCTTCAGTTGTAACTGCTTGCCCATCAAATCGATCAAAATATAAGTCGGTGCCTTTGCGAAAACCATCCACACCCACAAGGCTATGTAACATACGAATAACTTCCGCGCCTTTTTCATAAATTGTGACCGTATAAAAATTATTAATTTCTTGATAAGAGTCAGGTCTGACCGGATGCGCCATTGGTCCAGCATCTTCTTTAAATTGATAATTACGAAGCACTTGCACATCACGAATACGTTTGACAGCAGCAGAGCCCATATCAGCACTAAATTGTTGATCGCGAAAAACCGTAAAGCCTTCTTTTAAACTCAACTGAAACCAATCTCGACAAGTAACGCGATTTCCTGACCAGTTATGAAAATACTCATGACCAATAACGCTCTCTATTCCTTCGTAATCACTATCAGTAGCGGAATTTTGGTCTGCTAAAACATATTTAGAATTAAAGACATTTAGACCTTTATTCTCCATCGCGCCCATATTGAAATCATCAACCGCAACGATATTGTAAATATCCAAGTCATACTCTCGTCCATAGACTTCTTCGTCCCACCGCATGGAGTTCTTAAGTGACTCCATCGCATGATTACATTTGTCGATATTATGTGCCTGCGTATAAATGTTTAAGATGACTTTATTACCGCTAGCAGTGACAAAATGATCGTTTATGTTCAGTAAATCACCTGCTACAAGTGCAAACAAATAGCTTGGTTTGGGGTGAGGGTCGTACCAACGACACCAATGCGTGTCATCATTATTTTCCCCTGACGAATGTGGATTACCATTGGAAAGCAAAATAGGATAAGTAGCTTTGTCAGCTGTTATCGTCACATCGTAGATTGCTAAAACATCGGGACGATCAGGAAAAAATGTAATGCGACGAAACCCCTCCGCCTCGCATTGCGTACAAAAATTACCACTAGACTGATATAAACCTGACAACTCTGTATTTAAATGCGGCTGCATCGTCGTGACGATTTGCAATTCAAATTCGTCTGGTAAATTGTTCAAGGTCAACGATTTACTATCGAGTTGGTACTGCTCAGAATTAATTAAATTGTTGTCGAGCCTTATGCTTTCTAATTGTATTTTTTCACCATCTAGAACGAGAGCTTCGTCATGCTCTCCATTACGCTTAATGGACAAAACAGATGTGACGGATGTGGTCTCCCCTAATTGAAAATCCAGTTTAACATTGGTGATTTTATAAGGTGGCGATACATAGTCGCGTAAGTAAATTGTCGTATTCCCCATACTAGGAGATAAATCATTTTCTAACATATCAAACCTGAAATTTTAATGGTTAAACTCAGTCCACACTGGCGTGAGACTAGTGGGCAACTCTGTTGCAGAACCAAGACGCGCCCAAGCTTGATCTGGCGAATGAAAATCTGAACCAATAGACGCTAATAAGTCATACTGCAAGGCAAGTTTGGTTAACATGTTTTGTTGGTCCGCATCGGTGATCGGTGTTGATATTTCTATACCTCGCACTCCTACATCGATCATGGCATTAATCAATTTTATCAATTTCGTACGAGTAAATTTATAACGCATAGGGTGTGCTAACACTGCAATACCGCCTGCTTCGTTAATAGCCTGCGCAATCTCATTTAGCTCTGACCACTGCATAGGAATATAGCCAGGCTTACCTCGAACCAAATAGCGTTTAAACGCTTGATTCTTGTTTTTAGCAAGACCTAATTCAATCAATGCTTGAGCAAAGTGAGGTCGGGTTGGATTGCCGCGCCCAGCTAATAGTTTATTTACTGGCTCACGTAAATCAATCTCATGCTTTTCAAAATCAACAAACATTTGCTCTGCTCGATCCAAGCGACGTTGTTTATTTTGTGCAACAATTTCAGCCAAAGCTTTATTTTCAGGATCAATATTTAAACCCAAGACATGCAAAAGTTGATTTTCCCAAGTACAAGAAAGTTCAATGCCATTAATCAATGTTAAGTCATATTGCTGAGCTGTTATTTGTGCAGCTTCTAATCCCGCCACTGTATCGTGGTCAGTCAGAGCTAAATGTGTGATCTCTCTTTCCTGAGCAAGACTGACTAGTGCAGCAGGACTAAGGTCTCCATCTGAAAAATATGAATGACAATGTAGATCAAATTTCATAATGCACTAACTTACCCAATCAAGTTCATCTAAAGGTAAACGAAATAACGGTTCATATTCTGCTCCCGTAGGAGTTAAGATACTTTCGTAAATTATTACTTCATTAATGTCTAACATTAAATCAAGATTATTTGGAATACCGCCAGCAAATGCATTTCTCGAGTGTCGATATCGACCTAAGGTAATGTGAGGTAAAAACTTACGCTTATCAAAATTAATCGACGTGGCCATAATAGAATTAATAACTTGATTCTGTAATTCTACCAAGTCTTGTGTTTTTTCAAGCATAGCAGCAATTAATTTTGGTCTGCTTTCTGGAAAGGGACTTAAATGCGTAATAGGGACTTGAAACCCTTGTTCTGGTAATACTTCATCCAATCGTTCGGCTAACTCCTCTAAAGCGCCTTCATTCTGATCACCTAAAAAAGCTAAGGTAATGTGGTAATTAGATTGGTCAACCCAACGCACCGCATTGCTTTTATCTTGGTAAGCCATTTTTGCCGAACAATCTCCTAGCACATTAGCGTGATCACCAATAATAGGAATAGCAACGAAAGCTCGAATAGACATGATTTAGCGACAGCAAATTGATTAGTATTTATTCTATAGCTTAATAATAACAGTCAAATATCTAAATCAAAGCACTAACTTTTATTGCATGAAAACTGAGCTCTCACCCGCAAAATATCAACGAATCTTGAACATATTGAGTATTTTTAGCTAACTCACGTTTTTTTATTAGCATATAAGGCATATTCTTCAACGAATTTTAATTAGATGGATTGGATGTTTGTTCAGTAAACGTTCATCTTTGATCATTCATACTAGATTTGTAGACAGTTTTGGTTAGAATGCTTAATCAATTTTTATCAACAAATTTATAATTAAGTTTTATTACTTAATACTTATTAATCACAATACTAATTGGAGTTTTTCATGTTTAAATATGTAACCACTTTAAAAGCCGCTCTTATTACTGCCGCACTATCTTTGGTTCTTTCTGCTTCTGTGAATGCAGTTGAAGCAGATGGTAACAGCGCTGTTAGTAAGAATTTTAAAACAGTTGGCCGTAGCTTACGCGGTTTAGGTAGTGCCAAATCAGCTGATGACTTAGTAAAAACATTAGCCCCTATTCGTGAAGCCGTAGTTGCTAATAAAGATGAAGTCCCTAGCTTTATGACCGAAGGTTCAGAGGAGTTTCAAGCGTACCAAGATGGTCTCGACGACTTTATTGGCCGTATCGATGAAGTGATCGAGCTGGCTGAAGGTGGTGATTTAGATGGCGCAATGGCTAAAGCATCAAGCCTTCGAGATGTTCGAAATGAGTATCACGACAAATTCAACATCGAAGGTAACTAATTTAGTTTAGAGCCAAGCTCTTAAAACACAGAATTTTGTATTTAAATAGAAACACTATTATTGAGGTAAAAAATGAATAAGCATTCAACTTTTAAAGCTCTTTTAACTGCTATCTTCTCTATTGCTGTAATGGCATCTGCTAGTCATTCAGCACATGCTGTGAAAGCAGACAAAGACAGCCTTATCAGCAAGAACTTCCAAGTATTGTCACGTAACTTCCGAAATATTGGCAACGTTGATGATAACGATGAATTACTTGAACTTTTGCAAGAGTCACGTGCGCTAACTGTCGAAAATAAAGACGAAGTTCCAAGTTTCATGAAAGCTGACACAGCTGAGTATCAAGAATATAGAGATGCAATTGACGAATTTCTACTTCGCATAGACGCTATGTTGGAATTTGCTGAAGCTGGCGATACTCAAGGTGCTATCGATCATTATAATAATAATGTTCGTGGTTCAAAAAGAGATTTCCACCGCCAATTTAATATTGAAGAGTCTCGTCGTTAATTAAAGACTTCAATTTATTTTTACAAGACGCGATATTGGCAACAATATCGCGTTTTCTTTATACTGATACCCATCAATTTATTGCCCCTTGAACTACTCCTTATTTTGAAATGAACAATCCAGAAAAAAAACTTGGCTGGGACATCATTACGCGCTTAACGCACTGGGTTGTCGCCGGCTTGTTCCTAGCAAATTACTACTATACTGATCCAGGTTATAACGCACATATTAATGTCGGTTGGATTCTTATGTGGCTCGTGCTTTTTCGTCTTGCTTGGGGATTTACCTTTGCCATGGGGCCGAATCGGATCATGAATTTTATACCTACTCCTAAAGGCTTGCGTGAACATATTCAGGAGCTTAAAGATCGCAAAGCTCATGATGATGTTGGTCATAACGCATTTGGCAGCTGCGCTGTTTTTTTATTATGGTTTGGTTTGTTATTCGCCGTTTTTACTGGCTGGTGTCAAGATACCGACTGGGGGTTTGAAAATGAAGTGTATGAATGGCATGATTTTACGGTAGAATATCTTTGGGTTTTAGTAATAGTGCATATTTCAGCAGTAGTGATGACATCTTTATGGTTGCGCATCAATCTTATAAAACAAATGATTGTTGGAAAGCGCTAATTTAGAATAAAACCTAAATATTATTTTTTATATAAAGCTTATTGTGGGTCTTTTCAGTTAAATTAACCGCATTCTTTTAAAGTACATTCATGATGGAATCTGGCACAAATAGTAAACTACAAATTGGCGCAAATATCGCTATTTTACTTGGCCTAGTTATGGTTGCTTTTCAAATAAATCAAGCTAACGACATTAGCTCTGCTGAGTTTCTTGATGCAGGCATTACTGCCGACAATGAACGACAACTAGCGATTCTTGGTGAAAACCCTAATGAATCAATGTACCGAGTTTTACACGCTCCCGACACTGCAACACCCGAAGATTATTTTATTGCTGACCGCGTTTACGAAACTCTAACAGCACAAGTACAACGTTCAATTATGTTAACTGAGGCAGATTTATATCTTGGCTCTGTCCGTGGTCTAGTGCGTGATAATCATGAGCTTTTTGCATGCCCCTATGGCATTGCTTATCTTGACCAATTAGTGAATAGAATAGAAAGAAATATAAATGGTCAGAATGGCGGTGGTGGTAATGGCGGAGGAGATCGTGTCGCTTCTATTAATGAGGAATTTGTAGCTGCATTGCGACGCTTACGAAATCTTGCCTCAGCGGGTTATTCCAGAGGTGATTTTAATGAACGTATTAGCGCTACCGATGCATTAATTAAATCAGGTATCAGGCGGCAACGACCCCGCACTGAAAACAATGATGACAATCAAGCACGATGAAAAACAGATGTTGTTACAAGAGCTTGCTGAACTAAAGCAAGAACACCGCGAATTAGATCTTTCAATTCAAAACTTAACAGAAGAAGTTAATGCTAATCAGATTGAAGTGGGGCGGCTTAAAAAACAAAAATTAAAACTCAAGGATGCAATTTCTCGTTTAGAAAGTAATTTAATTCCGGATCTGCACGCCTAAATTTTTTAACCTATTTTCAAAAACATAATAAAAAAGGCCGCAATGCGGCCTTTTTTATTAATGAATAACCTTAATATAGCTACAAACCTGCAGCTTGTCGCAAAGCATCAGCTTTATCCGTTGCTTCCCAAACATATTCAGGTTCTGTACGGCCAAAATGACCATATGCAGCACTATTACGATAAATAGGACGTAGTAGATCAAGCGTCTGAATAATAGCCTTTGGACGCAAGTCAAAATGATCTGCAACTAAGGCTTCAATCTTTTCTTCATCAATTTTATTGGTACCAAAAGTATTAACCATTAAACTTACCGGTTTTGCTACACCAATCGCATAAGCAACTTGCACTTCGCAACGTTCAGCAAGACCTGCGGCAACAACATTTTTAGCAACATAACGCCCTGCATATGCAGCTGAGCGATCAACTTTGGATGGATCTTTGCCAGAAAATGCGCCACCACCATGATGTGCTGCACCGCCATAAGTATCTACAATAATCTTACGACCTGTAACTCCACAGTCTCCTACCGGTCCACCGATAACAAATCGGCCAGTAGGGTTAACCAAATATTTAGTATCAGCGGTAACCATTTCTGCTGGTAATACCGGTTTAATAACTTCTTCAATAATCGCTTCTTCTAAATCTGCATGACTAACATCTTCACTATGCTGAGTAGACAATACAACAGTATCAATTGATACCGGCTTACCTTCAACATAACGAACTGTTACTTGCGACTTTGCATCGGGACGTAACCAATCTAACTGGCCACTCTTACGCACTTCTGATTGCTTTTTTACTAAGCGATGTGAATATTCAATCGGCATAGGCATTAGAACATCAGTTTCAGTACAGGCGAAACCAAACATTAAACCCTGGTCGCCAGCTCCTTGATCAAGATCAAGTCCTTCTCCTTCATTGACGCCTTGAGCAATATCTACCGACTGTTGGTCTAATGAAACCATAACAGCACAACTGCGTGAATCAAAGCCAAGTTCGGATTTGTTATAACCAATTTCATCAATTGTTTGACGTACTCGCTCTGTCACACCATCAAGCGTGCGGTTACTAGTAATCTCACCAGACAAAACAACTAAACCAGTATTTACTAGTGTTTCACAAGCAACCCTTGAAGCAGGATCCTCTTCTAACAAATAATCCAAAACGGTATCAGAAATCTGATCAGCTACTTTATCCGGATGTCCTTCTGACACTGACTCAGAAGTAAATAAAAAGTCTCTCATAATTAGGCCCTATTTTAAAAATTAGCAAGCATCAATAAAAATTAGTGGCTGATTCTATCACCTTGTATGCTTTAATACACGCCATTAAGCATTAATATAATCCCTCACTAATTTAGTTATGGTTGATCGTTTACCGGTTTGGTTATTTTTATCTTTGGCCCTTATTCTAATCGGCTTTGCCTTGCTACCTGTCGCAAGATTAATACTAGGTGTTGATGCACAAATAGCGATCCAACCCCTCACAATGGTAATGTTGTTAATCAGTGGATTAATGTGCGGCTTATCCGCCATGATTTTACTAGTTAAGCGCCAACCTAAAATCGAAAAGTACTCTTCGGATAATGAAGATATTGTTCTGCCAATAAAAATTCATGCAAGTGCTCTACTGCTATTCAGTTGTATCCCGCTAGCAAATTTTTTGCTTTGTTATTGGTTGTGGATAAAAAACCGTCATCAATCAAGATATTTTGACAAACAAGGTCAGGAGGTTGTGAATTTTCAAATCAGCATCTACTTATATTTATTATTATCCTTATTTCTAACGTTCGCCGTCATTGGCGTATTTTTTATCCCGATTTTATTACTAGCACATCTTTTTTTAACAATAGCAGCCATTATTCTATGCGCCGCTGGACATGAATTTAAATACCCTTTTAATATTCCTATCATTGAGGGGCGTTTACAAAAATAAATTTCTAATAAGCTACTATAAACTCGTCATCACAGCACCAGCTCGATCTAAAGTATCTGCAATATCGTTCTCACTATGCGCAGCTGATACAAAACCTGCCTCAAAAGACGATGGCGCTAGATAAACACCTGCATCCAACATCCCATGGAAAAATTTATTAAACCGTTCCGTGTCGCAAGCCATGGAGTCATCAAAATTCTCTACCTTTTGCGCCTCGGTAAAAAATAATCCGAACATTCCACCAACACCTTGAGTCTGTACTGGAATATCTGCCGACTTAGCAACACTTTTTAAACCAAGTAATAAACTTTTAACTTTTACCGTTATGTTTTCAAAAAACTGCGGCTCAGATATTAATTCAAGTGTTTTTAACCCAGCCGCCATTGCTACTGGATTACCAGACAAAGTCCCTGCTTGATAGACCGGGCCATCAGGAGATATATGGTTCATGATTTCTTCCGAACCACCAAACGATCCAACAGGCATACCGCCACCAATCACTTTTCCAAAACAAGTTAAGTCTGGTCTTACATCGTATAAGCCTTGTGCACCAGTAAGGGCAACTCTAAAACCAGTCATAACTTCATCAAAAATTAATACCGAAGAGTATTCATCACAAACTTCTCGCAAACCTTGTAAGAATCCTTCTTTAGGTGGGATTAAATTCATATTACCGGCAACAGGCTCAACAATAATCGCGGCTATTTCTTCGCCTATTTCAGCAAACAAGTCCTTTACCTGTTGCAGGTTATTAAACTGCAAGGTTAAAGTGTGTTCAGCTAACGCCTCAGGCACACCTGGTGAGGTAGGTACACCAAAGGTTAACGCACCGGAGCCTGCTTTAACTAATAAACTATCAGAGTGACCATGATAACAACCTTCAAATTTAACGATTTTATCCCGGCCAGTAAAACCACGCGCCAGCCTTAAAGCACTCATAGTCGCTTCCGTTCCAGAACTAACCATGCGAACTTTATCAATACTCGGAATCAATCCGCAGATCTTGCTAGCTAGTTCGGTTTCAAGTTCAGTTGGTGCACCAAAACTTAGACCATTTTCAGCGGTTGTTTGAACTGCCTTGATTACCTCAGGGTGAGCATGCCCAAGAACCATTGGACCCCAAGAACCAACATAGTCAATATATTGCTTATCATCAGCATCCCATAAATAAGCACCCTTCGCTTTGTTAATAAAGATTGGTTCGCCACCAACACTTTTAAAAGCCCGTACCGGTGAATTAACACCACCTGGGATATATTGCTTAGCTTTTTTAAATCTTGAAATAGTCATGATTATATTCTTAGTAAAAAGATCGTCATTTAGATTGCCATGCTAGGCGCTATGACGCAATAGTAGAAAACTTAAGATTAAAAACTAGAATGAATCACAGCATAACGAATAGTCCATATAGCTTAGGCATACTCATCACTCTAAAATAAAAAAGGCGCTACCTGAGCGCCTTTTTATATACCTTTATTTTAGTAAGGTTTATTTTTTTCCGTAACGAGACTTAAATCGACCTACGCGACCTTCTGTATCCATTACTTTCTGCTTGCCAGTATAAAAAGGGTGGCACTCAGAACAAATTTCAATATGTAATTCTTGATTCAATGTTGAACCAGTCTTGAATTTATTACCACAAGCACAAGTCACTTCAATTTCATTGTAATCTGGGTGGGTATCAGCTTTCATGATTTTTAACCTCTATAAATATCTCGGCTTTATGCTTAATTGCAAGGTGAACTCGCAATTTCGCGCGAATTCTTTAGCTCGGTAGGCGAATATAGGTCAAAGCCTCGCCGTATTCAAGTGATATTGAAAGAAAATATTATTAACAATCAACTTGCTTAAGAAGATTTGCTAAACGTACAAAACTATTAACATCTAGAGTCTCCGCTCTGACTTTTGAATCAATACCTAAACTTTCCATTTGTTCCGAGTTAAGTAAGCCTTTCAAAGTATTTCGTAATGTTTTACGGCGTTGTGAAAACGCCTGTTTTACAACTTTAGCAAATAATAATTGGTCTTCCACCAAGCCTATAGAAGAATCACTAACGCTTAATGGCGTGAGTTGCACAATCGCTGATTCTACTTTAGGGGGTGGAAAAAATGCAGTCCTTGGTACATTAAACAAACGCTCGATTCGATATCGTTGCTGTAACATAACTGAAAGCCGCCCATATAATTTAGAACCTGGTCCTGACACCATTCGGTCAACAACTTCTTTCTGCAACATAACTGTTTGTGAATCTAAATACTCAGCGTATTGCATTAAGTGAAATAAAACAGGGCTGGATATATTGTAGGGTAGGTTGCCAATGACTTTAATTGGCCTTGTGCTCTGTGCAAGAAGTTCAGTCATATCAAACTTAAGTATGTCACTGTCATGTACAACTAAGTTGGTTGATACCACCGCACGTTTTTGCCAAAAAGAAACAAGCTCTCGATCAAACTCAATAATATGACAATGATTAGATAAAGCTAAAACCTGATCTGTTAATGCACCTCGTCCTGGGCCGATTTCTACGATTGTATCGTCTGCACGAATACCTACTGACTCAACAATTTTTCGTATGATGTTGGCGTCTTGTAAAAAGTTTTGTCCAAGCGCTTTTTTCGGCGCCGAAAAATTATCATATGCCATCAGATTTTAGTTACTCGCTAACACCATATCTCGAGCTGTTTTTAACGCCGTTTTCAAACTACCAATATCTGCATTACCCGAGCCAGCTAAATCAAAAGCAGTGCCGTGATCAACCGAGGTGCGAATTATCGGTAGGCCAAGGGTAATATTTGCTGCTTCGCCAAAACTTTGTGCCTTTAAAACTGGCAGGCCTTGGTCATGATACATCGCAACAACGACATCTGCTTGCGCTAAATTTTTTCTGGTAAACAAAGTATCCGCAGGCAAAGGGCCAACAACATTGAGCCCTTCACTTCGAAGCTCTGCTAAAGCGGGTTCAATGATGTCAATTTCTTCCCTTCCTAAATGCCCACCTTCACCAGCATGGGGATTTAAGCCACAAATCAATTGAGTCGGTGAATCAATACCGTATTTGCTCCGTAAGTCTCGATCAATAACGCGGCAAATTTTCAGAATGCTTTGCTTACTAATCGCTTGAGCAACATCTTTTAATGGTAAGTGCGTTGTTACTAACGCCACACGTAAATCATTGGAAGCCAATAACATCACCGGCAAAGGCGCTTTAGTGCGTTCTGCTAAATATTCAGTATGTCCGGAAAAATTGATGCCTGCGTCATTAATAATTCCTTTATGCAAGGGTCCAGTAACCATCGCAGCATATTCACCAGATAAACAACCATCAATAGCAACGTTGAGCATCTTGAATACAGCTGCAACATTATCTACCTTGGGTTTGCCTGCTAAATTCAAATCTGAAATCGGCATGTCCACTACTCGAAGTTGCGATTTCGATTGCGGCAATTGCTCTGGTTCTAATAGCTCAATTGGAATGCATATTTGCTCTGCTCTCCTTTGTAACAAGCGCTTATCACCAATACAAACAACATCTGACAGCAATTGTTCTTGTGCGAGTTGCAAAATAATATCTACACCAATGCCCGCTGGTTCACCGATCGTATAAGCAATCAAATTATTAGTGTGTTGTGTCATAAACTTATTACCATTATAACTCGCGTAAAGGTTCTCTGTATTAAAAACACTACTATGGGCAACGGAGTTTGGTAGAATTAGTTTTTGTATTTCTGAACGAGCAAAATCGTGTTGAATCCTGAACTACATATTGTCATACTCGCGGCTGGTAAAGGCAGCCGTATGAAATCAAAGCTCCCCAAAGTATTGCACTGCATCGGCGGTAAGCCTTTGCTTGGACATGTAGTTTCTGCAGCAAGCAAATTAAAGCCTTCACAATTACATGTGATTGTAGGGCACGGCAAGGATCAAGTACAAGATTATCTACATTCACAAACGCTGGATTGTGAACTGAATGTTATTGAGCAAGTAGAGCAAAAAGGTACTGGTCATGCAGTACAACAAGCAATGCCCTTTATTCCTGAAAAGGCATCGGTATTGATCTTAACTGCCGACGTGCCTCTTATTCAATCTACGACACTTAGCGCTTTAAGCGATTCAATGCAAAGCCGGACTCTCGCACTGTTAACTGCTGTTATGCCTAATCCGACTGGTCTTGGTCGGATTTTGCGTGACAATAACGATGATGTTGTCGGCATAATTGAAGAAAAAGATGCAACGGATACGCAACGCGCAATTACCGAAATTAACTCGGGCATTATGTGCGCTCGCGCTAAAGAGTTAAAAGAATGGTTAGCCAATATCCAACCAAATAATGCCCAAGGTGAATTCTACTTAACTGATATTGTTGGTCTCGCCCATCAACAAGGGCAAGTGATCAGCGCTCTTACCGTTGCAGATAAATCTGAAGTAGAAGGGATTAATTCGCGAGTCCAGTTAGCTAAAGTAGAGCGTTTGTATCAGTTACAGTGTGCCGAAAATTTTATGATGAATGGCGTTACAATTATCGATCCGCAACGATTCGATATTCGCGGTGACGTTGAGATCGGTGCGGACACAATCATCGATATTAACTGTGTAATCAAAGGCCCTACAAAAATAGGCAGCGGTGTAACTATCGCAGCCAATTGCATGATTAGTACAAGCAATATTGGTGATGATTGTTCTATTCACGCAAACACCGTGATTGAATCTGCTAATTTAGGCACACAAGTTTCAGTTGGTCCCTTCGCACGCTTACGTCCTGGCACCGAACTTCAGGAACGAGTACGTATTGGCAACTTTGTTGAAATTAAAAATGCCAAATTTGCAGAAGGTGCAAAAGCCAATCATCTAAGTTATGTAGGCGATTCCACGGTAGGTAAAAATACTAATATTGGTGCCGGTGTTATCACCTGTAATTACGATGGCGCTAACAAGCATCAAACAACCATTGGTGATAATGTATTTGTAGGCTCCGATTCACAATTAGTTGCGCCCGTTGTTATCGAAGACGGTGCAACAATTGGCGCTGGTTCAACTATTACCAATAAAGTTAATTGCGACCAATTAGCAATCAGTCGAGTTCGACAAAGAGAAATAGATGGTTGGCAACGACCAGTAAAAATAAAACAACCCAACAAAAAGTAATCACTATGTGCGGAATCATCGGCGCTATTTCTGAGCGCGATATTACACCCATCCTTATAGATGGCCTAAAACGTTTAGAATATCGAGGCTACGATTCAGCAGGCATCGCTGTTATTAATGAAGACTCACAACTGGATCTCAAACGGAGCGTCGGTCGTGTCGCAAATTTAGAATCAATTTCACATTCATCTATAGGGAAAATTGGAATTGCCCATACTCGCTGGGCAACTCACGGTGTGCCTGCCATTCACAATGCCCATCCGCACACTAGTTCAAATCAAGTTGCGATAGTCCACAATGGCATTATCGAAAATCATGAAGATTTAAGAAAAAATCAAAAAGAACGTGGTTTTACATTTAGTTCAGAAACCGATACAGAAGTCATCGTGCACCAAATAGATTGGCACATGCAGCAAAATACCAATTTATTAGAAGCCGTACATAAAACGATAAATGAATTAGAAGGAGCTTACGGCCTTGGTGTTGTATCTAAACACGATCCTGACACACTAATTGCTGCACGCAATGGTTCGCCCTTATTGATTGGTTTAGGTGAGAATGAAAATTTTATTGCCTCTGATATGTTGGCATTAATTCCTGTTGCACAAAAATATATTGTTTTAGAAGACGGTGATATTGCCAAAGTTACTCGTAATGAAGTCATTGTTTACGACAATGATTTAAACCCTGTTAATCGAGAAATTCGGGTTAGCACGCTCAGCGATGACGAGACCGATTTGGAAGGTTATGCGCATTTTATGAAGAAGGAAATTCATGAACAAACTCGTGCCATTACTGAAACGCTCGAAGGGCGTCTAGGCGCAAACAGTGTACTCGAACTGCCCTTTGGTGAATCAGCCCGCGATATTTTTGATGCTGCCAAAGAAATTAAAATTGTCGCTTGTGGCACTAGTTATTACGCTGCAAATGTTGCCCGATATTGGTTTGATGAGTTTGGCGTTCGTTGTGATGTTGAAATAGCGAGTGAATACCGGTATCGCAAACATACCGTTAAAGAAGGCACACTATTCCTAACTATTTCCCAATCAGGTGAAACGCTCGACACTATGGCTGCCCTCGAAATGGCAAAAACACTGGGGTATTCAAACACATTGTGTATCTGTAATTCTCCAGAAAGCTCTTTGGTTCGCGCCAGTGACCTAACAATTTTCACCCACGCTGGTCGTGAAATTGGCGTTGCATCAACTAAGGCTTTTACAACGCAATTAGTAACCTTATTAATGCTAGCGATTTGTTTACGACGACGCCAAGTCGGTGATGGTCGAACGGTGGACGATGTCGAAAAAGAACTTGTGCATGAGTTACGCACACTTCCTCAGCAAATTGAACAAACGTTTGAACTGGAAAATGACATCATCATGATGTCCAAACATTTTGCTGACAAAAACAATGCGCTATTTTTAGGGCGTGGTGCACATTATCCAATCGCAATGGAAGGTGCGCTCAAGCTAAAAGAAATTTCCTACATTCATGCTGAAGCATATGCTGCTGGTGAACTCAAACACGGCCCTTTAGCCTTAGTGGATGAAAATATGCCAGTAGTAGCGGTAGCACCTAACGATCAATTATTAGAAAAACTTAAATCAAACTTACAAGAAGTTCGCGCCCGTGGAGGTAAGTTATTTGTTTTTGCTGATGTCGATGCTGGCATTAAATCTGATGAAAATACCTTCGTATTAAATGTTGCACCAGTAAACAATACTATTTCACCCATTATTTATGTCATTCCTTTGCAACTGCTCTCTTATCATGTAGCACTTCTAAAAGGGACTGATATCGATAAGCCACGGAACCTAGCTAAATCGGTAACAGTTGAATAAACCCTTTCTCTGCTAGTCACTTTTTGCATGGATATTTCACATATTTTCAATGAGCTAAATGACGCACAGAGAGAAGCTGTAGCCGCATCGCCACAACCAATGCTGGTGCTTGCTGGTGCCGGCAGTGGTAAGACTCGTGTGTTAACATCCCGCATTGCCTATTTGGTTGAGGCGCATAGTGTCTCACCGTTATCAATTCTCGCAGTCACATTTACCAACAAAGCCAGTCGTGAAATGCGAATCCGCATTGAAGACATTCTAGGCATACCAATGTCAGGCATGTGGATTGGCACTTTTCATAGTTTGGCGCATCGCCTACTGCGTCAGCATTATCAAGAAGCCGGCCTACCGCAAGAATTTCAAATCCTTGACAGTGATGATCAATTGCGAATGGTCAAACGCTGTTTAAAAGAACTAGCACTAGATGAAGCTTATTGGCCACCAAGACAATTACAGTGGTATATCAGTGGCCATAAAGAAGAAGGGCGCCGCCCCTCTCAAGTCGAAGCTAATAACGACGCACAACAGCAAACTATGTTAGCGATTTATAGTCATTATGAATCGCTTTGCCAACGCTTTGGCTTAGTCGATTTTTCAGAGCTGTTATTGCGCGCCTATGAATTACTTAAAAATAATGAAGTGCTGCGTAATCGTTATCAAGAGCGCTTTAGCCACGTATTGGTTGATGAATTTCAAGATACCAATTCAATTCAATATGCTTGGTTAAAATTGCTCGTGCAAAAATCAAAAAATTTATTCGCAGTGGGTGACGACGATCAATCCATCTATGGTTGGCGCGGAGCTAAGGTGGAAAATATTTTACAGTTCGAGCAGGATTTTCCTAATACTAAAACGATTCGCTTAGAACAAAATTATCGTTCGACCTCGCATATTCTTGATGCTGCCAATGCAGTTATTCAAAATAATGGTACTCGCTTAGGCAAGAACTTATGGACTGCTGGCGAAGAAGGCGAGCCAGTCAAACTTTACACTGCCTACAACGAACAAGATGAAGCTCGTTTTGTTATTGATCAAATTCAATCCTGGGTTAATCAAGGCGGGCAGCGTAGTGAAGTTGCGATTCTCTATCGATCAAATGCTCAATCACGCGTATTTGAAGAAGTTCTTATTAATGTTGGCATGCCTTACCGCGTTTATGGCGGTTTACGCTTTTTTGAACGTGCTGAAATTAAAGACGCACTTGCCTATTTGCGCCTATGTGTACGGCGTGACGATGACCCGTCATTTGAACGAATTGTTAACACACCCACTCGTGGTATTGGCAATAAAACTGTCGATATGGTGCGTGAATTCGCGCGCGCGCAGCAAATTTCTATGTGGGATGCAACTAATCAACTAATTAGTTCAACACAATTAAACAACCGAGCAAAGTCAGCGCTTGCTGTCTTTGTAGAATTGATTCAAGAAACCAGTTCTCAGATAAAAGACCAAGACTTGTTTCAGCAAATCGAGATCATGCTCGACTTATCCAAACTAATTGAACACTTTGAAAAAGAAAAAGGCGAAAAAGGGCAGGCACGAATTGAAAACCTACAAGAACTGATTACCGCCGCGCGCGGTTTTGAAGTCGAAGAAACTGAAGACGATTTACCACCACTATCATCCTTTCTAGCGCATGCCTCACTTGAAGCAGGCGAAGGTCAGGCAGAAGAGTGGGAAGATTGTGTACAACTTATGAGTTTACATTCAGCCAAAGGCTTGGAATTTCCTTTAGTTTTTCTTACCGGTCTAGAAGAGGGCTTATTTCCACATCAACGTTCATTAGAAGAAGGTTCAGGGCGGCTAGAAGAAGAGCGTCGACTTTGCTACGTAGGCATGACTCGCGCTATGCAACAACTTTGGTTAAGCCATGCAGAGTTACGTAGACTTTATGGCACCGAAAAATACACCAGCCCTTCGAGATTCTTAAGTGAAATACCCGATGAGTTATTAATGGAGGTACGAACTAAAGCAAAATCTACCTACAGTGCACCTGTGCGTAACTCATCTAATTGGGTTGACGACCAAAGCACTCATGAAAGTGGTATCTCAGTTGGCGCCAATGTCTCGCACCCTAAGTTTGGTGATGGCGTGGTTGTCAACTTAGAAGGTCAGGGAGAATACGCACGCATTCAAATTAATTTTCCGGAAGCCGGTGGTAAATGGCTAGTTTTAGCCTATGCTAATTTAACCTTACTAAGTTAGGTTAGTCGGCCTTATTTAAATGGATTTGATCATTTGGTACTTACTCGTATCAACTCGCTGACAACTTAAATCAGGCTGTTCAATACTATAGATATGACCAATTCCATAATTGGCAGCCGCATCAAGTACAGATTCACTATCATCAATAAATAAAGTCCTTGTTGCATTAAATGACTTCATTTCATATAAGTTTTGCCAAAACAACAAATCTTCTTTAGGCGCATTTAGTTCATGTGAACAAACAAGACTATCAAAGTATTTATCTAATTTTGTATGCTCAATTTTTAAATTTAATACTTTACGATGTGCGTTAGTTATCAAACGTAAATCCGTCACATGCTGACGGCAATTCTCTAAAAAAATTTGCGCTCGTGGTCGATAAGCAATTTTATCTGCAACTTCATTTTTGTGTTGCATGATATCGAGTTGTAATTTGTCAGACCAAAAATTTACACAATACCAATCAAGTGTGCCGGAATATTTTAAAAATAAAGGCTCTAATTCTTTTAAAGCCTGTTGCGGCGATAAATTTTTCTGTTTGCCATAAATAGCTGGTAGGTGTTGCCGCCAAAAATAATTATCGTAATGTAAATCTAACAGTGTTCCATCCATATCCAACAATACAGTGTCTATCTGCGACCAAGCTATTTCAACATTAATCATTATCTTCGCGTTTTTGCAGTAACTTTA
>CAZFEM010000020.1:22222-28123 GCA_964517515.1 uncultured Gammaproteobacteria bacterium
GCGACCAAGCTATTTCAACATTAATCATTATCTTCGCGTTTTTGCAGTAACTTTATAAGTTCAAGGCGCTCATTATATGTTTAAATAAGACTTATGAAACTCCCTTTTAGCAAAATGCATGGCCTAGGCAACGACTTTGTGGTGTTTGATTTTACCCAGGGTTCAATTCCTTTATCTGCTGAACAGGCAAGCAATATAGCCGACCGTCATTTCGGTATTGGTTGCGATCAAATTTTAATTATTGAACAATCTGAGCGCTCCGACATCGACTTTAAATACCGTATTTTAAATGCCGACGGTAGCGAGGTAGGGCAATGCGGTAATGGCTCACGTTGTTTTGCATTATATGTTCATCAAAAAGGTCTTAGTAATAAAAACCCAATTACTGTCGAAACAATCAGCGATGATCTGGTTCTTGATTTGGATATAGAAAACCAAATGATAACAGTCAATATGGGTATTCCAAATTTTCAACCAAAAGAAATTCCATTAGCATTTTCTACACAACAAGAAAGCTACCAAGTGGATATTGACGGAGAGGAAGTCTCGTTTTCTTCGTTATCTATTGGTAATCCGCATGCTGTTATTCAAGTCAAAGACACCACTACAGCGCCGGTTGCAACACTTGGCTCAACACTCGAGTCACATAATCTTTTCCCAGAACGCGCGAATATTGGTTTTATGCAAATTCTAAACCGCAGCGAATTCGCTTTGCGTGTTTACGAGCGCGGTGTTGGTGAAACAATTGCCTGTGGAAGCGGTGCCTGTGCAGCTGCTGTTGCTGGAATAAAAAATAATCAATTTGATTCTTCAGTAACCGCACATCTTAATGGTGGCGACTTAACTATCAATTGGGATGGTGATGGGCAACCGGTAATGATGACAGGGCCTGCTATCAATGTGTTTGATGGCACTATCGATATTTAAAACATTAGCATCTAAATTTAAAAATAGGTCTGACTATGACTCTTCAAACAACAGATGAGCTGCTTAACGAAACAAACCTCATCGAGTTTTTAAAGAAAAACCCTGATGTTTTTCAGCGTCACCCTGAACTATTAGAACTCGTAACTCTGAGCGATAATCGTGGTACTGCTTCTTTATTAGAAAAACAATTAGAGCAATTAAAGCAACGTCTAAGTAAATTTCAATCGCAACAGTTTGAATTGATCGAAGTAGCTCGCGAAAATGAACAAATCAGTGATAGCTTTAACAATATTATTTGCCAACTTATTGCATTCAATAACTTATCTGAATTCGCTAGTGAATTTCCAGTTGCGTTGCGTAAAACGTTTAAAATTGATGAAGTAACATTCAAAACACCACAAGCAGTAAAAGGCCGGGAAGTGGATCAACAAGCTTATAGTGAAGCTCTTCGCCGCCTAAATAACCGTGAAGCCGTTTGTGATAACCGTTGGCCAAGCACTATCGCAAAGCTATTTTTTACTGATGCAATTAAATCATCTGCACTGGTTCCAATGCGTATTTCAACCGACAGTAACCCCATTGGTATCTTAGCATTGGGCTCAAATGAAGCAGATCGCTACAATCATGAATTAGGTACTGCTCATTTAGGTCGTCTTGGCATCATGGCTGGGCTTTGCATATCTCGTTTACAGCCAAAAGAATCTTAACTATAAAATGGCGAATAGCGTCCAAGATGATATCCAACAATACTTAGACGTACTGCGTATTGAGCGACAACTTTCGCCGCATACATTAGCAGCCTACCAACGAGACATTCAAAAGCTACTCGTTTTTTGTGAAACTAAAAATGTGCTGTTATGGCAGGGTCTCAATACCCATTTGATTCGACAATTTTCTGCATCAATGCATGCACAAGGCATAAACCCTAAGAGCATTCAACGCATTTTATCCTCCGGCCGAGGTTTGAGTAATCACCTTATCAAAAACAATCAGCTCAAAAGTAACCCCTTTGATGATGTTAAAGCGCCAAAAGCTCAAAAACGCCTACCTAAGACTCTAAGCGTTGATCAAATTACTAATCTAGTCGAAATTGATCTCAACAACCCACTCAGTTATCGCGATAAAGCAGTACTCGAGTTGTTTTACTCCTCGGGTTTACGTCTGACTGAATTATGTAATTTAGACTTAAATGACCTCTCTATTGGGGAGCAACTCATTCGAGTTACTGGTAAGGGTAATAAAACCCGCGACTTACCAATTGGTCGACATGCACTAAAAGCGCTGCAAGAATGGATACTGATAAGAAACGATTTTCCATTAAAAGATTACCAAGCTGTTTTTGTAAGTCAGCATGGTCGACGTATTAACCCACGGACTATTCAACAAAGAATTAAGTATTGGGCTAAAAAACAGGGCATAGAGATTAACGTCAGTCCACATATGCTCAGACATTCCTTTGCCAGCCACTTATTGGAATCAAGTGGTGAGTTACGTTCTGTGCAAGAATTATTGGGTCACGCGAATATCAGCACTACACAAATTTATACGCATTTAGATTTTCAGCACCTTGCACAGGTTTATGACGATGCCCATCCGCGGGCTAAAAAAACGACTAAAGAAAAAAACTAATATCAATTTGAACAAATAAGGCTCAATTAAGAGCCTTATTTTTAGTACTTTAGCTTTAAATCAATTAGTCTTGATAACGTTCTGCTGAAGCCATAATTTCTTTTCTTGCTTCCTCTTTACCTGCCCAACCTCTGACTTTAACCCATTTGCCTTGCTCTAGGTCTTTATAGTGTTCAAAAAAGTGTGCAATCTTATCAAGTAATTCTTGTTGAACATCACGAAAAGTAGAGACGTTATTATAAAATTTAGTTAGCTTTTCAATCGGCACAGCAAGAATTTTAGCGTCTTCGCCAGCTTCGTCTTCCATTTCTAACACACCAATAGGGCGACAACGAACCACCGAACCTGTTACCAATGGAAATGGTGCAAGCACTAAAACATCAACAGGATCACCGTCATCAGATAATGTTTGTGGCACATAACCATAGTTACATGGATAGTGCATTGCGGTAGACATAAAACGATCGACAAACATCGCACCACTTTCTTTATCTACTTCATACTTAATAGGATCGCCGTAGCGAGGAATTTCTATGATAACGTTTATATCATCTGGCAAAGATTTGCCTGGACCGACGCTGTTTAATGACATTAGGTTTGCTCCAAATAGATTAGCCTTGAAAAATTCGCTGTATTATACTGAATCAGCAGCTGGAAACAGCCGTAATAAGGTAAAAAAATTAATTTTAGCTTAACTATAAAAATAAAAAAAATAACTAACAATATTCGTCTTTAATTACTGCGCCATTTCTCGGTGATTTCAACCGATTAAATGTGTTGAGTGCGAATATTATGTTGGTACAGTCCGATGAATAAAACCTTGAAGGAGGGTTTCGAATGTTGTTGAATTTGTTAACTATCATACTTGGTGGCTTAGGTCTTTTCGCTGCTTATAAAATTTACCTAATAATTCTTGAGCAAGACGTTACAAACGAAAAAGTAGCGGCAATTGGCAACCAAATTCATCTTGGTGCTATGGCGTTTATGCGACGCGAATATAATTATATGCTCAAGTTTATTGGTGTACTAGCAATCCTGATTTGGATATCTGATCTTGGGTTTCACACTATGTTTGCCTTTCTTATAGGTGCATTTTGTTCAGCTTTCGCAGGTTATATTGGAATGTTTACTGCCACTCAAGCCAATACTCGAACTACTATCGCTGCCCATGAACAAGGTGCCGCCCCGGCATTAACTACAGCATTTTACGGCGGCTCAGTGATGGGTTTAACAGTCGCATCAATGGGACTTTTAGGTTTAGGTTTGCTTTATTTAATTTATGGCGCTAATGCAGAAAGCGCGCATACTATTCATGGTTTCGGCATGGGCGCTTCAGTCGTCGCGCTATTTTCTCGTGTCGGTGGTGGAATTTTTACTAAATCTGCGGATGTCGGTGCTGACTTAGTCGGTAAAGTTGAAGCGGGTATTCCTGAAGATGATCCACGCAACCCAGCTGTTATCGCAGATAACGTTGGTGATAACGTTGGTGATGTCGCTGGTATGGGTTCTGATATTTTTGAATCTTATTGTGGTTCAATGATCGCGACTATTGCTATTGCCTCTACTTTAGGAGTTGCAATGCTCGATGTACTAGGGGAGCAACAAGCATTGATGGCTTTACCTTTAGCTCTTTCTTCACTAGGTCTGCTTTGTTCCGTAGCTGGAATAATAGTGATTAAAAAACTGAGTGGTGAGGCGCCTGAAAAAGCCTTGCGCACAGGAACCTTGGGCACTGCTTTATTGTTTATAGTTACTTCATTTATTGTCATCAAACTATTCGGTATTTCTACCGGCGTTTGGTTATCGGTAGTAATTGGTTCTGCGGGTGGTATTGTGATTGGTTTAATTACCGAATATTACACAGCTGGAAAACCCATCCAGACAATTGCCGCCTCTGGTGATACTGGCGCCGCTACCGTTATTATTTCTGGTTTGGCTATTGGTATGCAATCAGTGGTCGTACCAATCTTAACTTTGTGCGCAATTATTTATTTCTCTAGTGAGTTCGCTGGACTATATGGTGTCGCAATTGCTGCCGTTGGTATGTTGGCAACGGTTGGTATCACTATGGCAATTGACGCTTATGGACCAGTCGCAGATAACGCAGGCGGTATTGCTGAAATGGCTGGCTTAGGTGAGGAGACTCGTGCAATTACCGATTCCTTGGATGAAGTTGGAAATACTACCGCAGCGATTGGTAAAGGTTTTGCGATTGGTGCAGCAGCACTTGCGGCATTGGCAATTATCTCTGCATTTATTGAAACCGTATCACAAAACATTGATGGTTTTAGTTTGCAGATTAATAACCCAGAAGTATTAGTCGGTATGTTCATTGGTGGTATCTTTCCATTTTTAGTGAGCAGCCTAACCATGACTGCTGTCGGTGATGCGGCTTTCGATATGATCAAAGAAGTGCGTCGTCAATTTAAAGAAATACCAGGCTTATTAGAAGGCACAGCAGAACCCGACACCGAACGCTGTGTCGATATTGCAACGACGGCGGCGTTAAAGAAAATGATCTTACCTGGTATTCTGGCAGTCTCTGCACCAGCCGTCGTAGGTTTTGGTATCAGTGCACAAGCCTTAGGTGGCATGTTAGGTGGTGCGCTATTAGGCTGTGTGCTTCTCGCTATTACTATGGCAAATGCTGGTGGTGCTTGGGATAACGCTAAAAAATACGTTGAACGAGGTAATCATGGCGGTAAAGGTTCTGAGACACATGCTGCCGTAGTGGTTGGCGACACCGTTGGTGACCCGTTTAAAGATACTTCAGGTCCATCTATGAATATTTTAATTAATGTAATGGCTATTGTCAGCTTAGTGATCGCACCCTTACTAAGTTAAGGCTAAAACAGTTTGAGGATAAAAAAGGTTAGGCTTAGTCCTAGCCTTTTTTTATGTGTTGCTCAAATTCTGGCAGAAAAAACTCACTGACTAATATTTGTTGATCTTCATAATCATAAGGAGTGCGACGGGCAAAAATTATTTTTTCATCAGTTTTTATTTCAGCAAACTCGCGCTTCGATACTCGAATATTACCGTCTTTAAATAATAAATGACCAAGTGGTTTGTTACCTAAATTTTCCAAGCTTCCAAGTCTGGCACCCGTTAACTCCATCGGAATAATACTGCGCGCAAACACAACTGCTTTATTATGAATATGTAACTCAACTTCTCTAATTAAACTTTGCTGATCCTTTTGCAAAGATAGTTTTTGTTGCTCATGCAGATATACACTATCAATCACTTGTCTTTTTAACTCAACAAAAAAATTACCGTCGCTCAATTTGGTTAAAGCTGCAGTAAGAGAGCCTTTATCCAATAGCCATGCAGCTAAATAGTTTG
>CAZFEM010000020.1:28223-37182 GCA_964517515.1 uncultured Gammaproteobacteria bacterium
GTTAAAGCTGCAGTAAGAGAGCCTTTATCCAATAGCCATGCAGCTAAATAGTTTGGAACCTTCTGCTGATTTTTTATAGTGTCCGGCCACCAATCAGAATGCTCTGATAATTTTTTGTAGTCAACCGGCATACGCTAAAACTAATTGTATTGAATTAGAAAATAATTCAACAGGCTAGACTCAGCTTGCTTTTTGTAAAATTGGCAAAGGGACATGTAACAAAGAACAAATAACCCTGAGCATTTCATGTTCTTCAGTCACCAACTTTTGATCATTCGCTACAGTAGTCGCCAAAACTCCTATTACTTTATTTTTATCTTGAAGCGTTAATTGATCAAGTTTTTTTAATGCATTATCAAGTCGCTTCTGCCAATCATCATGAAACTGTAAGTTAGTATGTTTAATACCTATCGACTCCATTCCTGCACGATATGCATGTTGTGCAAGTTGTAAGCCTTGTGTTCCTTTATCCATTTGCCCATGTGCAGCAACAACAGACACTACAGTAGAGAGCTCTTCAATACAGGTTGTTATTTTTCGCTTACCATAAAGTTTACTTTTACTAGGATTCTTAGACTCTGTTAAATATTGTGCAAACAGTCTTGATAAAAGATATTCAAAAGAATCAACTTTGTTATCCGCTAGAGCCATTAAATTAATTGTTTTTAGAATTTTTTCTACATCTTCTATCGGTCTACGCTTTAAAGCAGGAAAACAAATTTCTAGTAGCGGTAATCTTTGTTCTGGAGAAATTGCACTATTTGCGTTTGCCAAATGAGATAATTTATTTTCACTGATATCTCCCATCAACTGGGTAACAATTAGTAATTGTTTATTTCGTATTTCTACATCATTATCCAGTAAGCAAAACAATAAAACCTCTGGCGCCCACTCTAAACTATGTGCGGCATTAGTTAAGCTATTTGGTAATTCTGAACTCAATAATGCAGCAGCAAGAATTCTTTCAAATTCAGGATTACCAATGTTGTCAATCATCGAATTGACATCGAAAATACCGCCTTCGTTTTTTGCTTTAATTTTTTCTTGCTGTTCTCGTTCTGCTAATTCAGCTTGTACATGTTCACGTCGTTCTTGTGCACTTAATTTAGTTGCTAATTGAGCTATTTCTGCACTATTAAAATTTCGTTCAAGGCGTTTAACTCGTTCAACAATTGGCGGATGAGTGGCAAACATTAATGAACGATAACCACTACCAAATAACATATGACTTACTTCTTCAGTATCTGCACGCAAATACGAAGAATGATTGTAAGCGGCTATTTTTTTCAATGCGCCTGCAATGCCATCTGGCTCTCGAGTAAATTGCACAGCAGAAGCATCGGCTAAATATTCGCGCTGTCTAGATAAAGCAGACTTCATCCAGCGGGCAAAAAATAAACCAATATAACCAATAACCATTAACGCCATACCAATCATGACGGCTGCGCCAGCACTATCTCTAGACGAACGAGATCGGTATCGTTGACTGCTGAGAAATTTTCTACCTAATATTGCCAATGCGGTAATACCAAATATCACACCCATCATACGAATATTAATGCGCATATCGCCATTAAAGATATGACTAAACTCATGCGCAATCACGCCTTGTAATTCACTACGGTTAAGCTTTTCTAAGGTTCCCTGAGTAACTGCTACTGCTGCATCAGCTGAAGTATAACCAGCAGCAAAAGCATTAATAGCAGGCTCATTTTCCATCACATAGACTTCAGGTACAGGCGACCCAGAAGCGAGCGATATTTCTTCAACAACATTATAAAGGCGACGGCGTAATGGGTCTCGAGTGTCTGGAGTGACAATAGTACCGCCCATATCTTTTGCAACCTTACCACCACCACTTCGTAAGCTAGCTATTTTACCTAAGCTAGCAATGCCAATAACGCCGCCTGTCACCAAGCTACTGGTTGTTAACAAGCCAGCATTCGCTGCTAATAATTGTGCAGACGTTAATGATCCAATACCTGATTGAGTTATATGGTTTATTCCCGTTGATAAAGTAGGTTGAAGCGCTAAAAAAGCTAACACCAATAAATCAACAACCACAATAATGAGTAATGCCACGCCAATAAACGCAGCT
This sequence comes from uncultured Gammaproteobacteria bacterium, assembly GCA_964517515.1. Taxonomy (GTDB): domain Bacteria; phylum Pseudomonadota; class Gammaproteobacteria; order Arenicellales; family Arenicellaceae; genus Arenicella. Next base: position 30,322 of record CAZFEM010000020.1, read on the forward strand.
ATTATCCAACGCGATTGTCGACGCGCTTTTTCCTGATGCTCAAAGAAATTCATTTAGAGCAATCTCACCCTGCTTATATACAAAACTTAGATTTAGAATTCTACTTTAGGAACTTCCCTTTTCGCTTCGTCTTCAATTTCTAATAAGTTTGCAGGTTTAAATTGAAACCAATCAGCAATAAAATTACTTGGAAACTGCTCTCGTAGATTGTTATACATCATCACTGCATCATTATAAGCTTGGCGAGCAAACGACACCTTGTTCTCTGTCGTTGTTATTTCTTCAGATAACTGCATCATATTTTCATTGGCTTTTAAATCAGGATAGGCTTCCGACAAAGCAAATAAACGCCCTAGTGCACCACTTAATCCTGTTTCAGCATTTGCTAATTCTTTCATAGCATCTGGATTAGTTGGGTCAGCTTTTGCTGCACTTAATCCAGACACTGCAGAATTACGCGCATTGATTACAGCTTCCAAAGCTTCTTTTTCATGCGCCATATATCCTTTCGCGGTTTCAACAAGATTAGGAATCAAATCATGACGACGAGTAAGCTGAACATCAATTTGAGCAAATGCATTTTTATGCATATTACGCGCTGATATTAAGCGATTATAAAGACCGATAATAAATAAAATAATGCCGACAAAAATAATTAATAAAACGGTTCCGGTTCCCATCGTAATGGCCCTCAGTATTGGTATTGGTCTATAGGTATTTTATAACAGATAATTACGTAATTGTGGAATTACTCTAAAACCACTATTTGCGTAAAATTATACTATACCGTTAATAATATTTTTAAATTACTCGATAAGCCAATATTGCTTCCGTGAGTTTTGGAATATGTTAGCAAAGATCCATCCATGGGTAGAATTAGTTATATAAATAAAAATTAGAAGAAAAGATCACTACGAATTTTTTCTTTTAGCCGCGAATTCATCTGCAAATTTTGCAAATTTCTTTGAACGCTCAGCTTCCGTCATAAATCCACGATTCTTAATAATCACATTGCTTTTCTTCAACTTAGAGTCATTACGTACAATTGTCGACATGCAATCAACTAACGCGCGCTTGCTGCTCCAAGTAATTAACTCCTGATTAATGCATTGTAAGCCATGTTTTTTTGCTTCCTTTGCAACTGTTTTAGCCGAAACAGATGTTGCCCTCCATTGATACCATATATTATCAAGCGGAGTAGTTCTTATTATGTAATCGAAAATTCCTCTAAAAAACTCTATATTTGGTCTCATCTTTGAATAAACTAAATAATCGCGCAGATTAGAATGATGAAGAAATGCCACACCATCAGGTTTTAATTTTAGCGCGATCTCAGATAAATATGCGTTCATTACATCAGACTCTACATGCACCAAGGAATCATAGCTAAAAATAAAATCGACAGATTCATTTGGTACCGAGTCCAGTGATTTTCCATCATTATGAAAAAATGACATATGCTCATAATCTTTAAAACGCTTTTTACATGCTGTGATACAACTTTTAGAAATATCAATCCCAATGTATTTGTCTGACAAGCTTTGCAAATAATGTGACCACCGCCCATAGCCTGGTGCTATTTCTAGTATTGTGCCTGAAAGATCATACTGCTTTATTCTTGGAAAAATTCCATTTTCCCACTGTCGCTTAGACCCTCCCCATGCATGAGACCATTCTTCTCCTTCATACTTCCAATTGTATCCATCGTTATCCCAATACGCTCGATTTTCATGAATTGATGGCATAAATAGTGACCTGTAACAAAAGGTGCTAGCGTTTTTTCAAACGCTTTTTAAGCGCCTGTAGCTGCGCGGCGGCTTGGGCTAATTCTGCTTTAGCGCGAGCATAATCAATATCGGCTTTGCTGTCCTTTAAGGCTTGTTCTGCTTGTTTTTGAGCTTCCAATGCAGCGGCTTCATCAATATCATCAGCACGTACTGCCGTGTCCGATAAAACGGTTACTTTCTTAGGTGTTACTTCTAGAATGCCACCAGACACATAGATAACTTGTTCTTCACCATCTTCGGTTTGAACGCGCACATCACCCGGTTTTAAATTAGTCAACAAAGGCGTATGTTGTGGGTAAATACCCAATTCGCCAGACTGCGCAGTGGCAATAAGCATAGTCGCTTGTCCGGAAAAAATTTCCTTCTCGGCGCTAACAACTTCAACTTGCATTGTGCTCATAATCTTTATCCGTTACGACATTGATTTAGCTTTTTCGATCACTTCGTCAATACTGCCAACCATGTAAAACGCCTGTTCTGGATATTCATCCATCTCACCACTTAAAATCGCTTTAAAACCAGCAATAGTATCTTTTAGTGAAACGTACTTACCTGGCGAACCAGTAAATACCTCTGCAACGAAAAACGGTTGTGATAGATAACGTTGCATTTTACGGGCACGGGCTACCACTTGCTTATCTTCTTCTGATAATTCATCCATACCTAGAATAGCGATAATATCGCGTAGCTCTTTGTAACGCTGCAATGTGTTTTGCACGCCTCGAGCTACTTCATAATGGTCATCACCGATTACTAATGGATCTAATTGACGTGATGAAGAATCAAGTGGGTCTACCGCCGGATAAATACCTAGCTCAGCAATTTGACGAGACAATACAAGCGTCGCGTCTAAGTGAGCAAAGGTAGTAGCGGGTGATGGATCGGTTAAATCATCGGCAGGCACATAGACTGCTTGGAAAGACGTAATTGAACCATTCTTTGTTGATGTAATACGCTCTTGTAGTGCGCCCATTTCACCAGCTAGTGTTGGCTGATAACCTACTGCTGACGGCATACGACCTAGCAGTGCAGACACTTCAGTTCCCGCCAATGTATAGCGATAAATATTATCGATAAACATCAATACATCACGGCCTTCATCACGGAAGTATTCGGCCATTGTTAAACCAGATAAGGCAACACGTAGGCGGTTACCTGGAGGCTCATTCATTTGGCCGTAAACCATCGCAACTTTATCTAATACGCCGGCTTCTTTCATTTCGTAGTAGAAATCGTTTCCTTCACGAGTTCGTTCGCCAACACCAGCAAATACTGATAAGCCTTCTTGTGCTACCGCAATGTTATTAATCAATTCCATCAAGGTTACTGTTTTACCAACACCGGCACCACCGAATAGACCAACCTTACCACCTTTGGCGATCGGCATAATCAAGTCGATTACTTTAATACCTGTTTCAAGAATAGAAACATCAGATGCTTGATCAGCATAAGCAGGTGGCTCACGATGAATCGGGTCACGACGTTCAGCGCTAACATCACCCGCATTATCAACTGGGTTGCCCAGTACATCCATAATGCGACCAAGTGTGCCTGTGCCGACTGGAACAGAAATCGGTGCGCCAGTACTAGCAACTTCAAGACCACGTTTTAAACCATCGGTTGCACCCATGGCAATCGTACGAACAATACCATCGCCCAATTGTGCTTGAACTTCCAATGTTAAGTCAGCATCTCCAACAACTAGCGCATCATAAACATTCGGTACTGCATCGGCAGCAAAAGACACGTCAACTACCGCGCCAATGATCTCTACAATATTTCCGGAACTCATTTGGTTTCCTCTAAAATAAAAAATTAAATTTTTCTAGTAAGTAACTATTTAAGCACTTAATACAAGTACATATTAATATCAATCAAACTGCAGCCGCACCTGAAACAATTTCTGAAATTTCTTGAGTGATCGCTGCTTGACGTGCTTTGTTATAAACTAACTCAAGCTCACCAATTAAATCACCAGCGTTATCACTGGCTGATTTCATCGCTACCATACGAGCAGATTGCTCACACGCAACATTTTCTACCACAGCTTGATAAATCTGCGACTCAATATAGCGTTTTAAAACAGTATCCAAAATTGGTTTGGCTTCAGGCTCGTAAACATAATCAAACAAGGCGGGTACTTCTTCACTTGCTATCTCAGTTGTTTCAATCGGCAATAATTGCACTGCATTGGCAGATTGCGTCATAGTATTTACAAATTCATTTGAGACAACGTACAACAGATCAATGTTGCCGACTTCATAGGCATTAAGCATAGTGGTGATAGCACCTAGTAAATCGCTTAAATCTGGTTGGTCACCATAATTAGATGCTTCAGAAACAACATTACCGCCAGCGCGACGAAAATAAGCGAGAGCTTTAGAACCAATCGTTGCGATATCGATCTCAACACCCTTGGCATCCCAATCAGCCATCTCGGTTAAGGTTTTACGAAACACGTTCATATTCAAACCACCACACAAACCACGGTCTGAACTAATTACAATATAACCAACACGCTTAACTTCACGCTCGATTGTAAAAGGGTGTTTGTACTCTAAGTTTGCTCTAGCAATGTGCGCGACAACTGAACGAATTTTTTGTGCATAAGGTCTGGCTGCCAACATCCGATCCTGCGCTTTACGCATCTTACTTGCAGCAACCATTTCCATTGCTTTAGTAATCTTCTGCGTACTTTTAACGCTAGTAATCTGATCGCGTATTTCTTTACCGACAGCCATTATTTATATCTCGTATATATTATTTCTTAGAACGAAGTTAGAAACTTCCGTTTGCTTTGAAATCTTTAATTGCTGCATGCAGAGACTCAGTTACTTCATCAGTCAATTTCGGTGTCTCATTGATACTATCCAACAAATCAGCAAAATTATCTTTTAGATGAGCCTGCATAGCGGTTTCACAAGCAACCACATTCTCTTTATCAATATCATCAAAGTAACCTTCGTTCGCAGCAAACAATGATGCCGCAACTTGTGCTGTTGACATTGGTGCATATTGGGCTTGTTTCATCAGCTCAGTAACACGCTCACCACGTGACAATTGAGCTCGCGTTGCTTCATCAAGATCGGAAGCAAATTGTGAGAAAGCCGCTAGCTCACGATATTGCGCTAAGGCCAAACGAATACCACCGCCTAGCTTTTTAATAATATTGGTTTGCGCAGCACCACCAACTCGAGATACCGATAAACCAGGGTCTACCGCTGGGCGGATACCAGAGTTAAATAAATCAGTCTCCATAAAGATCTGACCATCGGTAATTGAAATTACGTTGGTTGGTACGAACGCTGACACGTCGCCTGCTTGCGTTTCAATAATTGGTAATGCGGTCAAAGAACCTGTTTTACCTTTTACACCAGAACGACGCTCGACTTCATCAGCGTTGATACGCGATGAACGCTCCAGTAAACGCGAGTGTAAATAGAAAACATCACCTGGATAAGCTTCACGGCCTGGTGGGCGACGTAATAACAATGATACTTCACGATAAGCAACCGCTTGTTTAGACAAATCATCATAAACAATCAACGCGTCTTCGCCGTTGTCACGGAAATACTCACCCATTGTGCAACCTGAATAAGGCGCAATATATTGTAATGCCGCGGAGTCAGATGCGTTAGCAGCGACAACCGTGGTGTATTCCATTGCGCCATGCTCTTCGAGTTTACGCACAACAGCAGCTACTGAAGAAGCCTTCTGGCCAATCGCCACATAGATACACTTAACATCATTACCTTTTTGGTTAATGATGGCATCAATCGCTACTGCTGTTTTACCCGTTTGGCGGTCACCAATAATAAGCTCACGTTGACCACGACCAATTGGCACCATCGCATCAATCGATTTAAAACCCGTCTCAAGCGGCTGGTCTACACCTTGACGCTCAATAACACCTGGCGCAATTTTTTCAATCGGCGAAGTTTCTGTTGTTTCAGCAGCCCCTTTACCATCGATTGGTCGACCCAAAGAGTCTACAACTCGGCCTAATAGCTCTCGGCCAACAGGCACTTCAAGAATGCGACCGGTACATTTAACCGTCTCGCCTTCTGATATGTGTTTGTAATCACCAAGTATTACTGCACCCACAGAGTCTTGCTCAAGATTAAGTGCTAAACCAAAGGTGTCACCTGAGAATTCCAACATCTCGCCCTGCATCGCATCGGTCAAACCGTGAATACGTGCAATGCCGTCTGTTAAGCTAACCACCGTACCTTCAGTACGGGATTCAGCAGATGCTTCGAAATTTTTAATCCGATCTTTTATCAAGTTGCTGATTTCAGATGGGTTTAATTGCGTTGTCATGACTTCAAGTCCTCAACGTTAAAGTTTTTTGTGTAATTACTGATAACATTTTATCTTGCCAATGCTGTCGAAAGTTTTTCAATACGCCCTTTAGCAGAGCCATCGATAACTAAATCGCCAGCTTTGACGATTGCACCACCGATTAAACTACCATCGATGATTTCTTCAAGCTCTACTTGCAAACCTAAACGCTTTTCAAGCGCACTAGCTAAAGCGTCTTTTTGAGCATCGCTCAGAGCCATAGCGGTTGTGACTTGCGCATTAATTTTTGCTTCAGCTTGCGCTACTAACTGCTCGTACTGTTGCTTAATATCGCTTAGCGCCATCAAACGGTCATTTTGTACTAGTAAGTTAATAAAGTTCTCACCACCCTCAGGCAAACTATCTTCAGTAACACTGAGTACTAATTCAGAAAATTGCTGGCCTTTAACCTTTGGGTCATTAATTAGGGTATTAAAATCAGCATCTTCGCTTACCGCGGCTAAGCGACCTAGCGCAACCGACCAATCAGCGAATGAATTGTTTTCATTCGCAAGATCAAATACAGCTTTCGCGTAAGGTCTTGCTATGGATGCGTTATCTGCCATTTTATTACCTGTTTACTGGTAGCTCAGTTAGCCGGCTTTTAGTTGCGTGACTAGATCACTGATCAAATCAGCATGCGCTGACTCATCAATTTCCTTACCAGCAATTTTGCTCGCTGCTGCTACTGCAATTGATGACACTTGACCACGCAGTTCTTCACGCGCGGAAT
>CAZFEM010000021.1:0-2937 GCA_964517515.1 uncultured Gammaproteobacteria bacterium
CGAGTCTAATTATCGCTAAAACTAAATAGTTGTTAAATAAAGAGTCTTCTAAGGTTATTTTTGGGCAAGCCTTAGAAGATTTTAATTTTCTTCTTCTTTAGCAATCATATTGCTTGACCAGTTGTTTTGGTCTAACAAAATCCGTGCAGCTTCTACTTGAAATACACCGTTCCAATGTTCGTCTTCACCTGGTAAAGGGTTGTCGCTACGAGTTTCATTGGTAACTGTTTCTAACCCAAGAGATTGACGATACGCATTTAGTTGCGCAAGTGCTTGGTCTTCACGTTTATCAGTTTCAGCTTTGCGAGTTTTAAGATTTAGAGACAGCTCTTTAACATTTTTATTATCGGCTATGCGTGCAGAGTTTTGGCGTAAATAAGTAAATGCAGAAGAGCTCTGTGAGCGATCAAGGTGTTGCTGCGCTAAATCGCTAACTAACGAAGATGGGAATTGACTTGACTCATAAACTGCGGCATCAGTCTGAGACCAAGGCAAGGCATTTTCATAAGCACGTTCGCCAAACTCTTCATCTTCGATGCCTGAGTTGAGTGTAACGTCAGGTACGACACCTTCATATTGGGTGCTGCCGCCATTAATGCGAAAGAATTTCGCTGTCGTTAATTTAACTTGGCTTTCGTGTGTAACTTGATCACCAAAACGTAAAGGCGCAACACGTTGAACAGTGCCTTTGCCGAATGAGCGCTCGCCGACAATTATTGCGCGACCATAGTCTTGCAGTGCGGCGGCAAAAATTTCTGATGCTGAAGCGCTATAACGATCAATCAAAACAACCATCGGGCCATCATAGGCCACAGAGCGGTCATCATCATTAAGTACTTGCCGCTTCCGATTTGATTGGATTACTTGTACTACTGGTCCTTGTGGAATGAATAAACCAGTTAGGCTAATCGCTTCGTTTAAATAACCGCCTCCATTGCCACGTAAATCGATGACTAGACCTTCAGAATTTGATTCTTTGACTTGCTTTAATAGATTGCGGACATCATGGGTTGTTGCCGTGTATTTTGCACCGTTAGCGGCAACTCCCGAATTAGAATAAAAAGACGGTATATTGATAACTGAAAATAAATGAGAATTGTCACCTTGCGGTATAGTGACTTCAGATAATTTTGCGGCTTGGTCTTCTAATTGAATCACATCGCGAGTAAGTTTAACGGTTTCTGGTGGAGTGCCAGGCGCGCTACCATTTTTAATTAAATCTAAACTTACCACGGTCCCTTTATCGCCACGAATCATCTGTACGACATCCATTAAGCGCCAACCAATCACGTTTACTTTATTTCCGTCATCCTGACCAACGGCAACAATTTTATCTTCTTCGTCGATAGACCCACTTAGTTCAGCGGGGCCGCCTGGAATCAAGCGGTTAATGACGGTGTAGTCTTGTTCAGTTTGTAGTGCTGCGCCAATGCCTTCTAGGGATAGAGACATATTGATACGAAAATTTTCAGCGCTTACATGTGACATATATTGTGTATGTGGACCCAGTTCTCGAGCATAAGCATTAATAAACCATTCAAACACTTCATCTGCTTTTAATTGGAAGGTAACGTCACGTTGGCGTTCATAACGACTCTTGAGGTTTGTACGGATTTCTTCAATCTCGGTCTCCGCCATAATTTGTTGTAGCGTGTCATTCTTAATACGTTTATACCAACGGTTTTCTATTTCATTTTCATCTTTCGCCCACTGAAGATTATCGCGGTCAATGCTAATGGTTTCTTCAATAGCAAAATTAAATTCTTTATCGATTAAATTAAGGGCTAAATCAGTACGTTGTTCGATACGCTCTCTAAAAATTTTAAAAATATCAAAAGCAACCTCAGCATCCCGTCTTTTTAGTAGGTCGTCGAGTTTGGTTCGATAGACGTTAAATTCAGACACATCCTGTTGATTGAAATATATTTTATTTGGATCAAGTAATTCTAAATAAGCATTTAAAGTGCGCTCAGAATATTCATCGTTTAGTTCAGTTGATAAATAATGATCGTATTGAAAGTGATAAAGCGCTCGATGAATATCTTCACTCAATTCCTTGTTCATAGTGAGCTCGGCATCTGGTATTTTGATAACATCAGCATAGCTAGGAGAAAAAGTTATGCTGAGTAAAAAACAAGCGATAGACGAGAGATATTTAAGGTTTTGCATACGATTTAATTTTCTTGTTGAGTGAAAGCGAAATTTAGTTTCTTTACCAAAAGACATCATAGTGATTCCATTAAAAAAATTGAATAAGAAAGATTTTTAAAAAAGTTTATTACTTGTTTACGATAGGCATCTGGAAAAGAAGACTATCTTTTAGTATAAAGCATGCTAAGCATAGCGCAATATGTGTTATGGAAGATTCATATTCATGTTCTTTAGCTATCAATTTTCTATATTTTCACCTAATAAATTGACCGCTGATTTATTTCTAACCTTACATTAACAGACGTTTATATTATGTTTGAGCAATATTATTCTAACGAAAGCCTTATCATTTTTTTCATTGGCCTGATTGTCGGTGTCATTTTAACTTTTCTACTGAACAAAATGATTAGTGGTAATGCTTCGCCAGTTACTTTGAAAAAAGAAATGGAAGAGTACCAAAGTAAAGTCGACACGCACTTTGTTGAAACGTCTAAAAAGTTTAAGCAAATGACAGATCAATACCAAGATTTGTACCAACATCTTGCAGCAGGGGCTACAACACTTTGTAGTCCTGGTGCGGATGCTGCTAAATTAGTTGAAGACTTATCATCATTAAGTAAGCCGGCAATAGAGCAAAAGCCAAGTAGTGATAAAGCTACAGAGCAGAGTAAGGAGCCTTTAGCGAAAGAAGCACCTTCAGCCAAATTAGGAAAGCCTTCGGAGAAGCCTGTAGAGCCCTCAGCGAAATCAGAGCCCTCAGCGAAACCTGCAGAAACAAAAAAATAA
>CAZFEM010000021.1:3037-34205 GCA_964517515.1 uncultured Gammaproteobacteria bacterium
AGAGCCCTCAGCGAAATCAGAGCCCTCAGCGAAACCTGCAGAAACAAAAAAATAAACCTTTAAATTATATTCTGCAACTAATTATATTCTGCAACTACAGGAGTATGATCAGAGGGGCGTTCTAACTTACGAGGTGCTTCGTCTATAGAGCAGAGTTCTACCTTGTTAAGCATGCTTGAAGAACTTAGGATTAAATCAATTCGTAAACCTTCGTTACGATCATAGCCTTTGCTGCGATAGTCCCACCATGAAAATTGATCACCTTTAGTGTTAAGGTGACGATAGGTATCGTACAAACCTTCTGACATCAGCTTTTGTAACATTAGGCGTTCAATCTTGCTGCAATGAATTTTGCCACGCCATTTTTCCGGGTCATGCACATCCAGGTCACTTGGTGTTATATTAAAATCGCCAACTAATACAACGTTCTCGCATTCATCTAAATGGCTGCGCATAGTTGCGCGTAGATGTTCAAACCAGTCACGTTTATAAATAAATTTATCTGAATCTAGGGCTTGTCCATTAGGAACATAGACATTCACTATACGTAGACTTTGGCTGCCATCAATTTGATAGTCGCCGCATATATATCGTCGCTGTGGGTCTTCAAGGTCAGGTAAATCGATAGCCACATTTTGTAATTTATGCTTACTTAGAATAGCAACGCCATTGTAAGTTTTTTGTCCTGTAAAAGCATAGTTGTAGCCTATTTCATCAAAGGCTCCAGTAGGGAAGTTTTCATCGGGCAGTTTTAATTCCTGTAAACATAATAAATCAGGTTGATTTATTTTTAACCAGTCAATGCAGTGCTCTAATCGCACGCGCAGAGAGTTAACGTTCCAAGTCGCTATCTTCACAAAGTTTACTAGGTTAGAAATTAATTAGCCGTATCAGAGCTAGGCTCTTCAGTATTAACGGAGCCTTCAATTTGATAGCCAGCTTGCTGTAATTCAGAAACCAAATTACCAGTACTAGAATCAGATACAAACTTGCCATCAATTAGTAGTGTAGGCGCTTGCAAGGTTATTTCAGCAGCTAATATCTGTGCTTGGACATCGCTGTCTCTTAGCGATTGTTCAATGGTAGGAATTTCCCAGTTCTGTAGTCTTAGTAACAGCAATTCACAACTTTCACAGTTTTCAACTGTATAAACTGTGACCGGTTGCGATGTTGTTTGTTGGCTCGCTGCTGTAGTCGTCGTAGGGGTAATATCCTCTTCCTTAACAATATTTGCCCCAGATGGCGGTGGTGAGTCTTGATAAGAAACAGAACCATCTTCATCGATCCATTTATATAGCTTGGCGGCAGATGCGGATGTAACGCACAAACTAGCTAAAAAAATGGTGATACAAAATTTTCTGAGGATTGATTTCATAATCTATTAATACCGTAGTTTATTGCAGAATACCAGTATGTCTCAATAAAGATTGAATATCAGGTTCCCGCCCACGGAAGTTAATAAACAATTGATTTGCTTCGACTTCTCCGCCATTTTGTAAAATAGTACGCATGAAATCATCGCCAGTATTTGGATTGAAAATGCCTTCTTCTTCAAAACGACTAAATGCGTCAGCTGAAAGTACTTCTGCCCATTTGTAACTGTAGTAACCTGCAGCATATCCGCCAGAAAAAATATGACCAAAACTATTTTGAAAACGGTTATAGGAAGGTGGAATAGTAACGGCAACTTGCTGGCGCACATTGTCTAGTAATGACTGTACACTAGTGTCAGAATTTTCTGGCTCGTAGTTGGTGTGTAGTTGCATATCAAATAAAGCAAATTCAACTTGTCTTAGCGTTTGCATGCCGCTTTGAAAGTTTTTAGCGGCACGCATTTTCTCAAGTAGTTCTATCGGTATTGATTTGTTAGTTTCATAATGCTTAGCAATTAATTGCAAGCTTTGTTCTTGCCAGCACCAGTTCTCTAAAAACTGACTTGGTAGTTCGACTGCATCCCAGGCGACGCCATTGATACCGGCAACGCTCATTTCATCGACTTGCGTTAATAAATGATGCAAGGTGTGACCAAACTCATGGAATAAAGTTTCGACTTCGCCATGGGTAAGTAATGCTGGTGTACTCTCAACTGGTGGTGAGAAATTACAGGTAAGGAACGCGACTGGATTTTGTACTGTGTCGTTTATTCGACGTCGATGAATACAGGTATCCATCCACGCACCACTACGTTTATTTTTACGAACGTAAATATCAGCATAGAGTTGTCCGATTAATGTGTTTGAATCTTCTTGATAAACGTCGTAACAAAGAACATCGTCATGCCAGGTCTCCATTGTCGTTGTGACTTTGACAGAAATATTAAACAGACGTTTTACTATTTCAAACATACCACCAAATACTTGTTCAACTGGGAAAAAGGGTTTTACCTCTTCGTCATTAAAGGCATATTGTTGTTCACGCAGTCGCTCTGAATAAAAACTGATATCCCATGCGTTTAATTCCGTGACTTGATATTGGTCTTTGGCAAATTGTTGTAATTGTTCTAACTCTTGCTGCGCAACAGGTTTGGCATAGCGCACTAAATCATTTAGAAAAGTAACAACAGCGGCACTCGATTTAGCCATTTTCTTCTCTATCGATAATTCAGCATAGTTGTCATAGCCAAGCAGTTGTGCCTGTTGGCGCCTGCACTGCAAAATTTTATCGATTAGAGGTGAATTGTCATAGTTGCCATTATTGCTGAATTCACTGGCGCGTTTCGAATAGGCTTTATAAACTTGTTCGCGCAGATCGGCATTTTCAACATGTTGCATCACTGGTAAATAGGAAGGAAATTGCAAATTTAATAACCAGCCTGTTTGCTCATTTTGTTTAGCAAATTGTTCGGCAAGTTTTAATGCGCTTGTTGGCATGCCTTTGAGTTTATTTTTGTCATCGATCAATAAAGACCAAGCTTGTGTTGAATCAAGTAAGTTGCGCTCAAACTGATTTGATAAATCGGCTAATTGTAAATTGAGTTCGGCGAATTTAGTTTTATCTGCATTATTGAGTTCGGCGCCGCTCAAACGAAAATCTAATAAAGTGTTATCAATTACTTTTTTTTGCGCTCGTGATAGTTCAGAAAAACTTGAATGCTGTTTGATGATTTTATATTGGTCGTATAACTGGGTATTTTGACCAACCTCGGAATGATATTCCGTCAACAGCGCGATGCCTTGTTGGTAAACATCACGAAGTCCTGCGCTATCTTTAACGCCATTCAGATGACTAATAGGTGACCAGACGCGACTGATGTTTTCGTCTAGGTTTTCCATTATTAGCGCAAAATTTTGCCAATTAGGCGTGGTTATTTCACAAAGTTCGGCTATCTGAATTCGGCACTCGCTTAATACGTGTTGTAAGGCAGGTAAAATGTGGCTTTCTTCAATACTAGAAAATTTCGGTAAGGAGCTCGTGGCAAGCAAAGGGTTATTTTTCACGATATCTTAAAAGGGTTTTGGGTCAGTAAAACGTTAAGGCAGTATTTTTTCGCCTTGCGTTAACGCATCATGGCTTTCTCGTTGTCGAACAGTGTGCACGTTATCCTTATCAACCATAACTTCCGCTGGACGAGGCCAAGAATTATAATTTGATGCCATTACAAAACCATATGCCCCTGCTGACATAACGGCAAGATAGTCGTTTTGTGCGACCGATAAAGTTCGCTCATGGCCAAGTACATCGGATGATTCGCAGATAGGACCAACAACATCATAGGTTTCGTTTTCGTTTTCTGGATTTTCATCGACAGTTAGAATTTGATGAAAAGCTTGATACAAAGAAGGGCGTAATAAGTTATGCATGCCTGCATCGACTATTACAAAATTTTTGCTAGGCGAGCTTTTTAGATACTCAACACGTGTTAGCAATACGCCGGAGTTGCCAGCGATATAGCGCCCTGGTTCAATTGAGATTGGTAAATCAATTTGTTGTTCGTTAAGGCAATCAATCATTGTGGTCACCCACTGCGCGGCACTTGGAGGCGTTTCATTTTGATAGCCAATGCCGAGGCCACCGCCTAAATCCAATTGTTGCAGTTCGATGCCATTAGCTTTTAATTCTTTAACTAAATCGAGAACCTTATTAACGGCATCTTTAAATGGGTCGGTAGTAATGATTTGCGATCCGATATGACAAGCGACACCATGAACTGCAATATTTGGCATTTCATTGGCAAGCATATAAGTCTCAACTGCCGCCTTCATATTGATGCCGAATTTTGCTTCTTCTAATCCAGTGGATATATAGGGATGTGTTTGAGGGTCGACATCAGGGTTGACGCGTAATGATATTGGTGCAACTTTATTGATGCTTTGCGCAACATCTTGAACACGATGTAACTCCGCAATTGATTCAATATTAATGCTGCGAATATCGTGGCTTATTGCAAACTCAATTTCTTTGCGAGACTTAGCAACACCTGAAAAAACTGTCTTTTTAGGATCGCCACCAGCTTTGATAACTCGGCGTAATTCGCCTTCAGAAACAATATCAAAACCAGAACCGAGGCGCGCTAGCAGATTGAGTACCGCAAGATTGCTGTTAGCTTTAACGGCATAGCAAATAGTGTGTGGGTGTGCACCAAAAGCAGTATCTAAGCTTTGCCATTGTTGTTCAAATGCGGCGCGTGAGTAGATATAACAAGGAGTTCCATACTCATTAGCAATTTCATGCAAAGGAACTCTTTCAGCACAAAGCTGACCATCAATATAGTTAAAATGGGTTTTCGACATGGATATAACAGACCGAGTTTTATCTCAGTCTAAGTTTGTGCTTATAGAGGCGTTCTTTTAGATTCGTTTCAATTAGCGTTGAATCGTCGTTGTTGTGCCATTAATTTGATCGTTGATACTATCAAAGCCGGTATTTGAGTTTGTTTCTGTACCATTTTGTCCTTGAGTTTGTCCGGACAAGGTTGCATCAGCTGGCGGGTCAACAATCAGTGGTCCTTTTTTGCCGCATGCAGAAAGTACAGCACACAGAACAAGCATTTTTAATAATGTGATTTTGGTCATAGTATTTCTCAGTAGTTAAGATATTGCTTTAGCGAGTCTTTGTTTAGCCTCTTTAAGAGCTTGTTGGACCTGTTTAGGAGCTGTGCCACCAATATGGTCACGAGCATTGATAGACCCTTCCAAAGTCAAAACGTCATACACATCGTCTTTTATCATAGCACCAAAAGACTGTAATTCTGTCAGACTTAAATCAGATAATGGTTTACTATTTTCGATTGCGTAATGTACGGTATTGCCAACTATTTCATGAGCATCACGAAATGGCACGTTCAAACGCACAAGGTATTCAGCAAGATCTGTCGCGGTTGCATAACCTTGCAGTGCCGCTTGGTAAAGATTCTTTTGATTAAAGCGAATGCTAGGGATCATTGCGGCAAATACCTGCAATGAAGCAACTAACGTATCAACAGTGTCGAATGTCGGTTCTTTGTCTTCTTGATTGTCTCGATTGTATGCCAGCGGTTGCGATTTCATTAAGACCAATAATGCTTGTAGGTTACCGATTACGCGTGCACTTTTGCCTCTCACTAATTCGGCAATGTCAGGGTTTTTTTTCTGCGGCATGATACTTGAGCCTGTACAAAAAGCATCGCCAATTTCAATGAATTTGTAGCTTTCAGATGCCCATAAAATAACTTCTTCACACATGCGCGATAGATGCATCATGCAAATGCTGGCGGCTGCAGTAAATTCAATTAAAAAATCACGATCAGAGACCGCGTCTAGTGAATTTCTTGATGGGCGGTCAAAATTTAATAGTTTACAACTAAGTTGGCGATCAAGAGGAAAGCTTGTGCCGGCCAATGCGGCAGAGCCGAGCGGCATAATATTTAAACGAGCACGACAATCAATAAAGCGTGACACATCTCGATCCAACATTTCGTTCCAAGCTAATAAATGATGAGCCAGGCTGATCGGTTGCGCGACTTGTAAGTGAGTGAACCCTGGCATAATGGTTTCTACATGGTCGCTTGCGGCATCTAAAATCGCTGATCGCAAGGATGAGCATAGCATTACTGCGTCATCACAAGCTTGACGCATATATAAGCGAATGTCAGTGGCAATCTGGTCGTTGCGAGAACGACCAGTATGGAGTTTTTTGCCTGCCTCGCCGATCATATCGGTTAGACGAGCCTCAATGTTCATATGCACATCTTCGAGCTCGGTTGACCAGTTGAATTTTCCTTGATCAATTTGCTCTTGAATGGCTAATAAGCCAGATTCGATTTGTGATGCTTCTTCTTTTTCTAAAACACCGATAGCGGCCAACATTTTGCTGTGCGCAATAGAGCCCTCAATATCTTGTCGATAGAGTCGAGCATCGAAACTAATAGATTCTGTAAAGGCTTCTACTAGTTCGTTGGTTGGTTCGGTAAATCTACCTCCCCAAGGTTTTTTTTGAGTTTTAGTATTAGGGTCTGACATCGCTAGTTGATTTATCGTATTGAACAAGCAGGCATTGCCCATTATAGCTTGAGTCTTGTTTTATAGTGAGCTTTATAGTCAGTTTTATATTGAGTTTATTTATTCTTTTTGAGCATGGGATAACTGTCTGGATATAACAACAGAGCATAAAAAATGCTATGCATAATGTTAATAAATAAGTAATATCAGACAGCCGATCTCCGAAATTAATATTGTGAATGAAGTTACTCCGTATCGCAACACGAAATAGCCCGCTAGCTCTTTGGCAGGCTAATTTTGTTAAAGAAAAACTGATTGAACTCGAACCTGAATTGGCTGTAGATGTTATTGGTATGACCACAAAGGGAGATCAATTGTTAGATCGTAGTTTGGCCGCGGTAGGTGGTAAAGGACTGTTCTTGAAAGAATTAGAGATGTCATTGCTTAATCAGGAAACGGATATTGCAGTGCATTCAATGAAAGATGTGCCTGTCACATTACCAGAGGGATTAGAAATTTCGGTAGTGTGTGCACGTGAAGATGCTCGTGATGCTTTTGTTTCTAATCAATATCAAAATTTCTATGCTTTACCTGAAGGGTCTCGCGTCGGGACCTCTAGTTTGAGACGAGTCGCACAATTAAAAAATATTTTCCCTAGCTTAGAATTTGTTGAATTAAGAGGCAATGTTAATACTCGTTTGAGTAAACTAGATGCAGGTCATTATGATGCTATTATTTTAGCTGCGGCAGGGTTGATTCGACTTGGAATGGAAGAACGTATTAAGCAATATATACCTCAGCGCGTATGCTTGTCTGCGGTTGGGCAGGGTATCGTTGGGATTGAATGCCGTAGCGATGATGACGCAACCAAGGCTATTATCAATCAACTACATAATCGCAAAAGTGCCATAACTATTGCTGCAGAACGTGCTATGAATGCAAAACTAGAAGGTGGGTGCCAAGTGCCTATCGCCGGTTATGCTGAGATTGATAAAGGTAAAATTCATATGCGTGGTGTCGTCGGATCTGTTGATGGCGGGCAATGCTTAAAAAGTGATATTTCTCAAACAGGAATGACGATTGAAAATGCAATCAAGATTGGTGAAAGCGTTGCTGATGATTTATTAAAACAAGGTGCCGATGATATTTTAGAGTCATTCTATTCAGAGTCTGTTGAAGCAGAGCTTGTGGAATCAAAACCGGTACAAGTAGAGTCGAAAGAAGAATTAGAAAAAACTGGTAAGCCATTAGTTATTCTGACTCGTGAACAAAAATATTTAGGGAATGTTGCTTCATTGTTAGAGTCTCTAGATTTTCGATCTGAGCATATACCTGCAATAGAAACATTGCCTTATAATGCGACAGAGATTTCGAATGCAATGAAAGGCCTGCATCGATTTACTGATATCTTATTTGTCTCTCGTAATTCAGTTGAGGTGGCAACGCCACTTTTACAGAAGAAACCTTTATTGCCGGTGACTACTCAGATAATGACAGTCGGTCCTGAGACTGCTAAACAACTCTACCAACACGGAATTGATGCGCTATTCCCAGATAATGGCACTGGTGCAGAAGCGTTATTAAAAGTACAACAATTACAGGATTTACAGGATAGAAAAATTTTAATTATTCGCGGTGAGAAAGGTTTAGATTGGCCGGCTAAAAAAATGCGTGAACGCGGAGCAGAGGTGCATAGCTTGAAATGCTATAACCAGATAAAACCAGTTGGACTTGAGTCTCAAATTGATGACTTGAAAGAAATAAACAGCGAAATTGCTGGTGTGTTTATTCATAGTTCTTTGGCAGCGAGGAATATAATTCCTCATTTAGTGCAGTATCTAGGGGAATTTCCGGATAAAGCTAAACAAACTAAATTAATTGTGGGCAGCAAAGAGATTGCGGAGGTAGCGAAAGAGCTAGGTTGGAGAGAAAAAGCCGTAATCGCCCAGTCGCCATCAAATAAGCATATGATGATTGCTTTTTCTAGTTAAAAGGTAGGCTGCTTCAATGTTACAACAAACGTAAAAAGCTTGACTGAAGATAGGCGTTGCAAGTTGCTTATGGTAATATTTTTTGACATTAGTACGGCATAAGCACAGGTATAGTGGCACTTAACCAAGTTTTAACGAACTAGCGACTGTTCTTAAGTTTATTCTCACTCACTTACATGATTACCTAATTAAAATGACTGACTCAAAATCAACGAATGAAAAGAATTCAGCTAAGGATAAAACAACTGTTTCTAAAGCCAAAAAGAAAGTAGTAGCAAAGAAAGCCGAAACAGCAGCAACAAAGAAAACACAAACCGTGCCAGCAAACACACAAAAACCTATGCCGAATAATAAAACATCTCAAAGCGCGCCTAAAACAGAACAAAAGGTAGAACAGAAAACAGAAATAAAACAGCCAGCCGTTAGTAATTCTCCTCAAGTTGAGACTAAAGTTGTTGAGGTGAAAAAGGGTGGGGGTGCTCTTGCTGGATTAGCATTGCTTTTATCATTAGGGGCCTTAGCTGGTGTTGGCTATACTTGGTATCAAACTCAATTAGTGGGGGTTCAAAAAGAAACAAGTTTGGCTGTTGGTGTTACTGAAATAGGTGGCCAAGTGAGTCGTATTGGAGACAATGTGGCACGCTTACAGCAGCAGCAAGATAACATTGTGTCGGAAGATAAGTTAAGCCTTGAGATTCAAAAAATATCTCAAGATGTAGAAACTAAAATCAGTTCATTGAATCTGGATAACCGTTTTAGTGAGCTCAATCAAAGCCAAGCAAATGCGCAGCAGGCTGTTGAGCAATTACATAGCGATTTGAAGCAAGGTGTCAATGCATATGCCATTGAAGAAGTTTCGCAACTATTAAAATTAGCAAACCAAAGTATTATTTTTGCCCGCAATCCGGATACTGCAGCGAGCGCTCTATCGTTAGCTGACCTACAATTGCAAGGCTTGAATGACCCTCGATATAGCTCAGTACGAGTTAAAATTGCCGAAGAAATTAGCAGTCTTGAAAGCGTAGAGCGCGTTGATATTGAGGGGTTGTCAGCCAAATTAACAGCAATGAGTTCGTTAATACCTTCTCTGCCTCTAGCAAACGAGCCTGATGTGACTAATGTTGATTTACCTGATACTGAAGCTGCTACTGAGTCTGGTTGGGAATATGAAGCAGCTTCATTGTGGAACGAAATTAAAAGTTCAATTCAAGTGCAACGTGTTGATCAAGCACCTAAACCACTACTCGCACCTGAGCAACGTTATTTCTTAAATCAAAATTTACAGCTTAGTTTAAAAACGGCACAGCTAGCATTACTTCAGGAACAGTCTGATGTTTTCAAAATAAATATTGAGTCAGCCAATCAATGGTTACAAGATTACTTTGATATGGCAGATACGCGAGTAGCGGATGTAATGGACGAGCTAAGCACAATGTCGCAAGAGCAAATAGCGTTAAGCTTGCCATCGATTACCGAGTCTTATGAGACGCTACAAAATATTCGAGGCGGGCAATAATATGAGATTGGTTATTTTGGCATTGTTTGCCAGTATTGCAGGTTTTGGCCTTTTTCAGGTAGGCAAACTTGATCCTGATAACTACGTAAAAATGTACCTTGGTGGTTATCTTGTAGAAGTTAAGATACTTGGTTTTATTTTGTTATTGATTGCGATAGTTGCGGTACTGTATTTTGCTCTATGGCTATTACGAACAATCTGGCGATCGCCTAAAACATTTGCTCGATGGCGTGGGCAGAAAAATCATGACAAAGCTGAGCAACAATTTGGTGCTGGTTATCTGTCACTAATCAAAGGTGATTGGCATAAAGCTGAGAACTTATTGCTTAAAAAATCTACCCATAGCGGAATTCCCTATGCCAATTATCTTGCTGCGGCGCAAGCAGCTCAAGAACAAGGTCGTATAGTTAGCCGAGATGAATATATAAAAGCGGCTTATGATTCCGCGCCACAAGAGCGCCTTGCTATTGGCTTAGTAAAAGCTAAGTTGCATCAACAAGCTGGTCAAATGGAACAAGCCTTAGCAACATTAAATGATCTTGGTGAAGAGGGTAAAAAAAACCCACAATTCATAGCAATGTTATTACAAACCTATGAGCATGATGAAAATTGGCAAGCGGCAGAAAATTTATTGCCCAAAGCTAAAAAATTAAAGGCATTACCAACTCCATTGCTAAATGAAATACAGAGTAAAATTTCTACTGATGCATTATTAGCGAGTAGTGATATCGATAGTACTTGGAAAAACCTACCTAAAGCACAAAAACAAAAGCCTAGTAATGTCGCTATTTATGCAAAAGGTTTAATTGAAAAAGGTGATGAGAAAGGCGCTGAAAAATTAATTAGTTCTACGCTTAAACAAAACTGGGATGAAGCTTTAGTTGGTTTATATGGTTCTTTGCCATCAGATAAGCCAGCGAAGTTACTACGTAAAGTAGAAGGTTGGCTAATGGCAAGGCCTGAAAATGCTGAACTGAATCTTGCTGCTGGTCGTTTAGCCGCGGCGGATAAAGATTATGAAAAAGCTAAAGGATTTTTGCAGACCGCAATTCATCTAGGTCAATTACCGCAAGCTTACGGAGTATTAGGCGAAGTGTATGAAGCCTCAAATGATAATGACGAAGCATTGAAACTATATCGAGCAGGTATGCAAACATTGTCAAACGGTTCAAATTCAGCAGTAAATGAAAAATTACTTGGTATGCAAGAACTTGATCAAGACTTAAAAGAAGAAAAGGAAGAAGAAGCTTTGAAGCAGGAAAATGAAACAGCTAAAGAAGGTGAGTTAGTTTAAATAGTTGTTTATTGGTTAGCATATATGCCTGAATTGCCCGAAGTTGAGACGACGCTACGTGGAGTTCAACCGTATCTAAGTGACGCACTTATTACAGATTTAATTGTTCGTAATTCATCTTTGCGTTGGCCGGTGCCTGTTCAGAAATTGCAGACATTAGTTGGTCAAGTTATTGAAAAGGTTGAGCGGCGCGCGAAGTATCTATTAATCCATACTCAAGTTGGCACACTATTGTTACACTTAGGTATGTCTGGGAGTTTAAGGATATTAGATCAAGGAATTGAACCAGCAAAACATGATCATATTGATTTGTTATTGGGTAGCAAAAAAGTCTTACGCTTTAATGACCCGCGTCGCTTTGGCTGTTGCTTGTTTGTTGAGCCATATAAGGAACATGATTTATTAGCTTCTTTGGGACCAGAGCCATTGAGTGATAGTTTTACCGGTGAGTATCTATTTAAGCTATCGCGAAAACGAAAAATACCGATCAAGAATTTTATTATGGATGGTAAAGTTGTTGTCGGCGTAGGCAATATTTATGCTAGTGAATCTTTATTTGAGGCAGGTATAAGGCCAACAGTACTAGCGGGGAAAGTGAGTAAGGCGCGTTATCTTAAGTTAGCAATTGTTATTAAATCAGTATTAAGTAAAGCAATTGATGCCGGCGGTACAACGTTGAATGATTTTTCGCAAGTAGATGGTAAACCTGGTTACTTTAAACAGGAGTTGCGAGTTTATGGTAGAGATGGACAGCAGTGTGATTTCTGCTTGAATAAAATCAAATCCAAAACAATCGGTCAGAGAAATACATTTTATTGTCCACAGTGCCAAACATTCTAGTAAGCGTTAGTCTTTACTGCGCATCGTACAAAATTCTTCAGCAGAACTAGGGTGAATACCAACAGTGGCATCAAAGTCGGATTTTGTTGCTCCAGCTTTAATCGCAATTGCTATGCCTTGCATAATTTCTGCTGCATCGGCACCGACCATATGAGCACCAACTACTTTATCGCTTTTAGCATCAACAACGAGTTTCATTAATGTGCGTTCGGTGTTTTCAGTCAAGGTATGTTTAAGGATCTTAAATTCTGATGAATAGGTATCGATAGTTTCATATTTTTCTCGAGCATCTTGCTCGCTAAGCCCGATTGAAGCAATAGGTGGTTGTGAAAAGACAGCAGAGGGCACATTAGTATGATCCGCTAACCGTGGTTTGTTACCAAAAAGAGTATCGGCAAATGCATGACCTTCCATTGTTGCTACTGGTGTTAATGCAATACGATCAGTCACGTCACCAACAGCATAAATATTATCGATATTAGTTTTAGAGTTTTCATCAACGATAACTTCACCTTTATTACCTAATTCGATGCCGACTTTTTCGAGACCAATGCCTCTACTATTCGGGTTACGTCCAGTCGCATATAAGACGCAATCGACAGTGTCTGTAGTGCCGTCACTGAAGTGTACGAGCTTTTGATTGTGTTCGACCAATTCGATTTTTTCGATATTGTTATTCAGTTTTAAATCGATGCCTTTTTTTATAATTTCATTCGCTAAATGATCTCTAATTTGATTATCAAAACCTCTGAGCATCTGTGACCCACGATAAACTAAACTTGTTATTGTGCCTAAACCATTAAAAATACCTGCGAATTCAACCGCAATGTATCCGCCGCCAACGATAACCATTTTCTTTGGTTGTTGATCCAGATAAAAGACTTCGTTAGAGGTAATAGAGTGCTCAATGCCATCAATATTAGGGACAAATGGTGTACCGCCGGTAGCAATTAAAATTGTCTTTGCAGAAATTTTTTCATCGCCAATAGTAACTGTATTTTGGTTTTCTAACTTAGCCGTTCCGTGGAGCACATCTACGCCAGCATTGCTTAATAAATTTTCATAAATTTTATTTAAACGGTCAATTTCAATATCTTTGTTTTTGATTAATGTTGACCAATCGAAACCTGTAACGTTTGCATCCCAGCCATAATGTTCACTATCAATAAAATCTTCATGAAAATGAGAAGCATAAACCA
Organism: uncultured Gammaproteobacteria bacterium; assembly: GCA_964517515.1. GTDB lineage: Bacteria > Pseudomonadota > Gammaproteobacteria > Arenicellales > Arenicellaceae > Arenicella. Next base: position 16,294 of record CAZFEM010000021.1, read on the forward strand.
TCATTTTTTTAGGGACACAGCCGCGGATAACACAAGTTCCCCCATAGCGATATTTCTCGCAGATAGCGACACTAGCACCATGCGATGCAGCAATTCTTGCTGAGCGGACACCACCAGAGCCACCGCCAATAACGATTAAATCGTAGTTCTTCATAATGATTATTTAGTAAAGAGTAATTTGAAAATCAGATTTATAGTAAAGCTTTTGTTTGCAAAAAATAATAAATAAACCTTGTTTAGTTTAACATTAAAAGCCCTTAGTCTTAGTAAATAAACAGCCTTAGCCAATAAAAAAGCCCTTTGCAAAGAAAGGGCTCAACATTAACAGTGTGTGCGGGAGACCGTTAGAGCAATTTATGCAACTAATTGTGTTTTCATTTTTTCCATCGCTCTTTTTTCTATTTGTCTAATACGCTCAGCAGAAACCTTATATTCAGCGGCTAGCTCGTGCAGTGTTGCTTTCTTTTCAGATAGCCAACGGCGCTGTAAAATATCGCGACTACGAGAGTCTAAAGTTTCAATAGCGCTGGCTAAAGAATCTTTATTATTGTTCGCTGTTTCTGTCGCCATAACCAACTTCTCTGGGTTATAACGCATATCTGGTAAATAGCCCGAAGGACTAGTAATGAGCTCGTCATCGTCGCTATCGCTGCCATCAAAAGATACGTCAGAACTGGTCATTCGTTGTTCCATTTCACGAACTGTTTTCACCGGAACATCTAGATTCTCAGCTAAATCGACAGTTTCTTTTTCAGTCATAGCGTTGAGAGTTTTGCGTGATTTACGCAAATTAAAAAACAATTTTCGTTGTGCTTTTGTCGTCGCAACTTTAACCATTTTCCAATTTTTTAAAACATACTCATAGATCTCTGCTTTAATCCAATGAACCGCATACGAAACTAAGCGCACGCCTCGATCAGGATCAAAGTTTTTAACTGCTTTCATTAGGCCAATATTACCTTCTTGAATGAGATCTGAAACTGGTAAGCCGTAGCCAGTAAAGTTTTTAGCCACATGAATAACGTTACGCAATTGCGATAAGACTAAATCACGAGCGGCGTTAACATCTTCGTCATCACGGTAACGACAAGCTAGCTCAGCTTCTTGATCTGCACTTAATACTGGTGCGCTGTTGGCTATTTTAAGGAAACCAGCAAGACCAGAATCGGCATCATATGAAAGCGTAACAGGCTTTTTGATAGCCGTTTTTCCATTATTTGCAAGTGTCATTGTCATCAGTTTCTCCTACTTTCAGAGGTCAAGTTAAGTCTTGACGTGTTTTCATGGGCGTATATTAGCACTCAAAGGGATAGAGTGCTAATAAATAAAATTAATGTAGAAAGAAAAGTTTTTTATAACTTAAAGTTATAAATAAAGAGAAATAGCTATCAAAAATGAAATAAAGAGCTTTTGTAATTAGCTACTTTGGTTGAATCTTGCGTAAATGTTGTGCAACAGACCAACGCGCCGCGAGCCAGCCAAGCACGGTTCCGGCGCCAATAACAGCAAGAATATCTAGGTAATTAAGTTGATAAAGAGGTGTATTCGTCTGATAAAGAGCGCTTAATTCCTCAATTGGTTGTCGTACTAAGGTCGCTGCAATATATAAAAGCAATAGCGTTATAAGTGCACCGAGTAAGCCGTAAAGAGAGCCGTAGTATAAAAAAGGCCGACGCACAAAAGTATTTGTACCGCCAACTAGTTTTGTAATTTCGATTTCTTGGCGGCGGTTGAGTATTAATAGTTTAATGGTATTACCGACAATGAGAATTAGGGCGATGCCAAGTAATAAACTCAATAAGGTGGCGATGCGTGAAAATATAGTCAGTATCGCGTTAAACCGATTAGTCCAATCTAGGTCAAGTCGAATACTATCGATGCCGTCAATTTTGGAAAATTCATCTTCAAGCGTTAGTAGTTGCTCGGATGTAACATACTCATCATTTGGCATAAGTACTACCGACGCAGGTAATGGGTTTGTATCGAGGAAATCAATTTCATTGGCTAAGCCAGATAAAATACGAAACTCTGCTAAAGCTTGTTCGGGTGTTATAAGTTCAGCGATACCAACGCCTGGGTGCAAGCTGATTTCATTAAAGATTAATTGTGTTTCGCCAGTGCTGAGGTCGGATTTAAAAAAGATAGAAATTTGTGGGCGCCCTTGCCAGTTATCACTGAGTTCTTGGGCACTTTTAATCGCGACATAAAGTAATACTGGTAACAGAAGGGTAATTGCGACAATAAGAATTGTATTTAACGAGGTCGTTGGCGTTCGACACATATTTCCCAAAGTGGAAAATAAAACCTGGAAGTGTCTACTTATATACGTTTTCATGACTCGGAAAAACCATCAGCTAATGGTTCGTTGTCGACAATTTCGCCTTGCGCTAAATGAATTGTGCGTTTATCTAGTCGCCGTACTTGATGGAGATCATGAGTAGCGATTAACACGGTTACCCCGACTTGGTTAAAATCGGCAAAAATATCGATAATTTCATCTGACAATGCCTCGTCAAGGTTACCGGTTGGTTCATCGGCTAATAAAATACTTGGGCGGTTAATAACAGCGCGAGCTATGCCAACCCGTTGTTGTTCGCCGCCTGATAAAGTAATCGGGTAGGCTTTTTCATGGTCTGACAAGCCAACTTTACCTAACGCAGCGCGTACTCTTTTACGAATTTCATTGGATGGCATGCCGATTACAATTAATGGTAAAGCGACATTATCGAAAACGGTGCGATCGTAAAGTAATTTATGATCTTGAAAAATGACGCCAATTTCGCGACGCAGGTATGGAATGCCAGTATTACGTAATTTATTAAGGTTTTGATCTTGAACAATGATTTGTCCAGATGTCGGCTTTTCTATGCGCGCGATTAACTTAAAAAGAGTACTCTTTCCTGCACCAGAGTGGCCAAGAATAAAAGCCATTTCGCCTTCTTCAACATTAAAGCTGACATTCTTAAGAGCTTCGTGACCATTGTTATATTGTTTACAGACTTGGCTAAGGTGAATCATTTTTAAACCCTCTAAGCTTGAACTTTATCAATCTGTTCAGAAATCAACCCTTGTGCGAATTGGTGTGCATCAAAGGTTTGTAAATCATCAAAGCTTTCACCGATGCCGATAAAGCGAATTGGCAACTGATGTTGTTGGGTTAACGCTATAGCAACGCCACCTTTAGCGGAACCATCTAGTTTTGTTAAACAAATACTCGAGACGTTGACGGCTTTTTTAAAGGCGTCTAATTGCACAAGAGCGTTTTGGCCAGTTCCTGCGTCCAGCACTTGAATTACTTCATGTGGACAATCTGGGTCAATTTTCTGTAAAACTCGAACTACTTTTTGTAATTGTTCCATCAGGTCTGTTTGGGTATGTAAGCGCCCTGCGGTATCAATTATTAAGATATCAGTATTACGAGCAAGGGCAGAAGTTAATGCATCGTGAGCAACTGCTGCTGCGTCTGCGCCACCTTGTTGAGCAATGACTGGAATATTTAGTTTCTCACCCCAATTTTGTAATTGTTCAACTGCTGCTGCTCGAAATGTATCAGCGGCAGCGAGCATAACTGACTTGCCTTGCTGTTGTAATTGGTAGGCAATTTTAGCGGTAGTCGTTGTCTTACCGACACCATTTACTCCAACCATTAGAATTACATGCAAAGGTTGTTTTTGCTGCCACGGTTGTTGTGCTGTAGCAAGTAATTCGCCTATCTCAGCGCTAAGGCCAGCAATGACGCCAGTGGCATCTTGTATATTATCGCGAGTAACTCGTTCGCGTAGTTTGTCGACTAATTCTAAACTCGCATGCACCCCAATATCGCAAGTCATTAAGACTTCTTCTAATTCTTCAAAAAGTGAATCTTCGAGATCGAATGAGCCTTTGAAGACGTTGGAGATTTTACTTAACAGGCTTGTTCTAGTTTTGCTCAAACCATTTTCTATCGTCGTGCTAGATGGTTGTTCGGGTGCTCCATCGTTAGTATCGACTTCTGGTGTTTTCTTCTTAAAGAATTTCCCAAAGCCAGTTGAAGTTTGTTTATTATCCACGTTGAAATTACTTTCTATTAATTACACCACCATATTGTAGAGATAGTTTGAAAAATCACAATGAGCAAGCGAACTAAATTAAATACAATCCGTATTATTGCTGGTCAGTGGCGTGGTCGAAGGTTGAGCGTGGCAAATGTGCAAGGTTTAAGACCTACAACAGACCGTGTGCGTGAGACCTTATTCAATTGGTTGGCGCTTGAAATAGAAGGAGCACGTTGTCTTGATGCTTTTGCTGGTACAGGTGCATTAGGCTTAGAAAGCCTATCAAGAGGTGCGAAGTTTGTTCAATTTATAGAAACAGATTTGCAAGCCAAAGAAAATTTACAACAAAATTTAAAGCAGCTTAATCACGACCTTGATAATTTTAATTCAGAGATTATTGCTGGAAATACTATAGAGTTGTTATCTTGTGAGCCTTCGAAGAAATTTGAAATTGTCTTTTTGGACCCTCCTTTTCAATCGAAATTATTAGCCCTATCAATGCAACTGCTTGTTGAAAATAATTGGTTATCTAAAGAAGCGATCATATATGTTGAGCAGTCAGCAAATGATCAATTGCCTGAACTCCCTGCGGCTTGGCAGATTCACCGTCAAGGTAAAGCTGGGCAGAGTGCCTATTATTTATTGCGAACGGCTTAACGTCGGTATTGTCGATGAGCTATACTTATCAATCGCAATTTAACGCGAGCAAATTATGGTCAATAAAACAAAAAAAATAGCGATATACCCTGGGACCTTTGATCCAATCACTAATGGTCATCTTGATCTAGTCATGCGTGCAGCTGAAATTTTTGATCAGGTAATTATTTCTGTCGCTGATAACCCACGTAAAAACCCGTTATTTAGTATTGATGAACGCTTGGAGATGGTTAACGCAGTGACCTTAGAGCTTGATAATGTTTTTGCTGAGTCTTTTAATGATCTGTTAGTTGATTATATGCGCGCTAAAAATGCAAAATTTGTCATTCGAGGTTTACGTGCCGTATCAGATTTTGAATATGAGTTTCAGTTGGCTTCGGCAAATCGACGTATGGATGAGTCGATTGAAACTATTTTTCTGACGCCCTCAGAAACAAATTACTTCATCTCCTCGTCATTAGTAAGAGAGATTTCTCATTATAAAGGTGACGTATCAAGTTTCGTGCCTTCGATAGTGCAAGAAACCTTGATCGATAAGTTTAAATAATACCGTGGCTTTATATATTACAGATCAATGTATTAATTGCGATGTTTGTGAACCAGAGTGTCCAAATGATGCAATATATCAGGGAGAGATTATTTACGAAATCGAGGCAGAGCGATGCACCGAATGCGTCGGCCATTTTGATAAAGAGCAATGTGTTGTGATCTGTCCAATTGACTGTATTTTAGTTGATCCAGAAAATGAAGAAACACAAAATCAGTTAGAAGCCAAGTACACTCGATTAACAGGAATACCGATTGTAAAAACAACAAACGCCGCTTAATAGCGACGTTCAGTTAGACAAATAAATAGCTAGCTAATAATTATATAAGCAGTCCGAAAACTAATGGTTTATGGTTATTATTGTTGAACCATACTTGGAATCCACAAAATCCCATCACGTTCTCTATTTTCAGCGACAAAATCTTTCGGCTTCCAGCTCTTAACTTGCTCAAAAAAACCAGGGCGAATCACTTTAAGTGAAACCTCTGTCGCCTTATCAAGGTCTAAAGTTCTGTCCATTGTAACTGGTGTTGGACCTAAATATACCCAGTCACTATTCTCTTGCCCAGAGTACTTTACTTGCATTAATGTATAAGCTCCAAGAGGGTCGGATTGTATGTTCATTGAAATGTCGCGCTTGTTTGATCCACAAGCTGTGACAAATAATCCAACAGCAAGAATAGTAAGGAAAGTTTTGAATTGTTTCATTTAATAATACTCGAACAAGATTAGATGTTTATTTAGTTAATAAGTTAACTTCAACGAATGATGGTTCTTCGAGCGCTGAATCAGCTGAGTTTTGGCGCATGCTTAGCCAAAACGTTTCCACTTTTTCATAGTAGCCTTCTTTTTTAAAGCGTACCGCTATATGTTGACGATTTCCGTTTGGACCCTTCCACCATGTTGTAAAAGGAGTGACGCCTAAAACGGTGCCGTCTTCAATATTGATGACTTCAGCGCCTGAAGGATTTGAGTTAATAGTAGCTGCACCATAATGGGAAGCGCATGCGCTAAGGGTTACACAAATAATACTTATAAAGAGAAGTTTTCGCATAGGACTATAGCAGTGAATTCTGATAGTAAATTTTTATTAAAACAAACAAAAATAACAATAAAACGATAATAACATAGCTGTATTAAATGCTATGCATATATTACTAATTATTCAATTAGAAATTGGTTTTACGACTCCAAACTAATATGTCCGCACTGGTTTTTTCGCCTTCATCATCAAGGTTCTTTTCTTGAGCTAGGAGAGTATCAAGTTTGTGGTGTAATGTATTGAAGAGGGCTCGTTGTTCATGTAATTGCATTTGCATAACGCTTAGTTCTTGCAAGCGCGATTCGACGGTATCAGATGCCTTATGTATACGCTTAACACTCTCTAAGCGGCGACGTAATTGCGTATGATGTTCGCGAACATAAGTTTCCATCGGTACCATTATATTGTTATTCCACGTAACAGTATCCTTTAACGCAGCCTTGAAAATTTTTCTAGAGGCATTACAAACGGAATCGTAAAACTTGTTAGTGATGGATCTCTGTTCTCTGAAAAATAATGTTTTTGTTTCCTTCAAGTTTGCATATTTGCGTTCGATGCGGGTGATTTCATGCTTATAACGATCGAGACGTAATCGTCGTATTTCAAAATTAGTAATACCATGGTCGTGTTCAAAGTCGCGAGTTACTTTCTCTGCCATGTTAGCAATATTATTTGCTTGGGCACTTGCTTCGTCCAAATAGGTATTTAATTTTTCAAAATATTTAGTAATTGTTTTTTGCAGTGTTATTGATGTCGCGCAACGTGACATATTATTTTTTGTCACTGCGATCAGTTTTTCTAAACGTTCTTTTTGTAATGTCGAAACCAAATCACCTGTTTCTTTTGAATAAACAGATTGTAATGCTTGATAACGCTGCATATCTGCTTCAAGTGTTGATTTTTCTGATTGCACTTTAAGCATGATGTGAGAAATCACATCGGTATTTTTCGAACTAAGTTGTTTTAGTTCGGCGATGTGTTCGTCTGCATCGGTTAGACGGGTATTAAGAATTTGTTTGGCAGAGTCAAGAACAGTATCTAATGACTCTTTAACTTTAGAAACCACAATCTGGCGTTTTTCTGGAATTAATTTTTTTGCAAGAGCATCTTCAAGCTCGCTAATACGACTGCGCTCTATCAATTCTTTGTCGTTATTAATTTTGCCAAGTAAACCTTTTTGTGCTGAAACTGGGAATATATCGCTAGGCTCAATATTTAATATAGTAGAGGCTGATGAAACTTGTATTTCTATTTCATCGTTGATTTCTTGTTCGCTGCGTATGCCATCCCAAAGTGAATCAATTTTGTTTAAAGCGATTAAGCGGCGATGCTTAGTTGTGTCATCTGACGAGCCACCAAGATGTTGTTCCCATAGCTCTAGGTCACTCACAGTGACACCAGTGTCTTGAGCTAAAATAAAGACAATCGTATGTGCGGTAGACAGTTGATTAATCGTTAATTCAGGCTCGGTACCAATCGCATTAAGTCCCGGTGTATCAAATACAACAAGGCCTTGTTCTAATAATGGGTGCGGTAAGTTAATAACAGCATGACGCCAGCAAGGTATTTCAACTTCGTCAAACTCATTGACCGGTAATCCTAGTTCAGAATCTTTGCTTTCTTTTAAATCAAAGTTCAACCTTTTTGCGTAAGGCTTACTGACTAATTTCTTATTAATCATGCCCCTTAGTGCTTCACTGATACTGTCGGGGTTTGTTTCGTCAAATGTGATTTCAGTCCATAAATCATCTTGATTTTTGAGCTCGTATAACGGTCGATTATCATTGCGTGATTCAATAGGCAGTAAACGAATGGAGCTAGGACGATTTGGATCGTACATTAATTCAGTTGGGCACATAGTGGTGCGCCCAGTACCTGAAGGCAGAATGCGACGTTTATGATGACCAAAAAATAACGTGTTAATCATCTCTGATTTTCCACGTGAATACTCAGCGACAAATGCAACTGATAAGTTGTCATCAGCCAGCGTGCCGAGAACTGTTTCAAATTGATGATGAGTTCGTAAATCGGTTACGTTATTAACCCGTAAAAATTTTGACATCGATTGGATTGACTCACTCAATTGCGCGCGCCAATCTGAGTATTCGCTTATCTGGTTATCAAATGTTTTTTTCATTAATATTCGAACGATCTAGTTTGATAGCTATAATTAAGAACTTATTAATATTCATGCTATGAAAACGTAAAGTTTTGGGATTTATCAGCAACGAAAGTGATAATAACGTAAATATGGAAACAGTGTCAAAATATTTAATGTTGTATATTACGAGTTTATTATAAATAATTGATAATAAAGAAATATTTGAAATAGATAGCCGCTAAAATGCTTAATTGACTTTATCTAAGTACTTATTTTGTCAATTTATGATGAGTGGTACACTGATAATCGAGCGCTAAATGCCAGTCTGCACTAAAAATATTGCAATATAGAGATAAAAATCGCATGGCTACCAAAAAAACCAACGCCAAGGTTAAAAATACCAATAACAAAAAAGGTATGAGCAAAGAAAAATCGGCGAAAAAACCTCAAAATAAATCAGCTTGGTTGTCTGTAAGTCTTTTTTGGTTTGTGCGCCTATGCATTATTGGTGCCGTTGGCTTATTGGCTTACACGGCTTACCTTGACGTGCAAATCCGCAATAAGTTTGAAGGTCAAAAATGGGCATTGCCAGCACATGTCTATACCCGTCCAATGGAAATATATATTGGTCAACAACTAGATTTTGATTTATTGGAACAGGAGTTGGACGAGCTTGGCTATCAAGCTAAGAACAATGTTGATAGAGTCGGAACCTATAATTTTACTGGAGCCAAGCTTGATATTTTTCAACGTCAATTTCGTTTTTGGGATGGTTTACGAGCAGCACAACGCACAACTATTGATTTTCGCAATGGTCAAATTCAATCGATAATCGTTAATGGGCAAGCGACTGAAATTGTTAGATTAGAGCCGAGGTTGTTTGGTAGCGTCTCACCGCTATCACATGAAGATAGAGCGCTACTTAAATTAGAGGATGTCCCACAGGGTTTAATTGATGCCTTGTTAGCGATTGAGGATAAACATTTTTATTCGCATTTTGGGCTTAATCCTCTGGGTATTATAAGAGCCTTAATTAACAATATGTTGGCGGGTAGAGTTGTACAAGGCGGAAGCACGCTTACTCAACAATTAGTTAAAAATTATTATTTAAGCTCTGAGCAAACACTGAAACGTAAGTTTAATGAGGCGATTATGTCTGTGCTGTTGGAAGTGCATTACAGCAAAGATGAAATACTCCAAGCTTATATTAACGAAATTCACTTAGCTCAAGTAGGCAATCGTGCCATTCATGGTTTTGAATTGGGTAGTCAGTATTTCTATGGCCGACCATTACAAGAGTTAGAGCTTGCAGAATTTGCTTTGCTAGCAGGCATACTTAAAGGGTCTAGTTATTACAATCCAGTGCGCCATCCTGAACGCGCTAAAGAGCGTCGTAACTTAGTGTTACAGGCTATGCTTGACGATGCCAAAATCACTAGCGAAGATTATACTCAAGCTCTCGCCACTGAAATTAATATAAGCGCTAATGCTGAACGTGCTGCCCCTTTATCTTATCCTTCTTTCATGGGTCTGGTAAGAGAAAATTTGAAAGATGAGTACCAGCAGGAAGATCTATTAAACGATGGGTTGCAAATCTACACCACGCTAAATCCACGCATACAAAAAACGCTAGAGGAATCTGTACAAAGGGAGTTAGATAATATTGAGCAAAGTCGCAGTATTGAGGCAGGGACCTTACAGGTTGCGGCAACGGTTATTCGAACTGACAACGGTGAGGTTGCTGCGGTTATAGGCGATCGTCAAAATAGTATTTCAGGATTTAACCGTGCGGTTACTGCGCGTCGTCCTGTTGGTTCTTTATTGAAACCTTTCGTTTATCTGACAGCTTTGGAAAAAACAGATAGGTATTCTTTGGCAAGCTTAATTGACGACAAGAGTATTGTTGTTGAGCAAGCGGGTAGTGAGGACTGGCGACCACAAAATTATAATGAGCAAGAATATGGCAAGGTGCTATTAGTCGATGCTTTAGCAAAATCTTACAACCTCGCAACTGTACAGTTGGGTATGGATCTAGGTGTTAGCAATGTGATTAGTACGATAAACCGTCTCGGTTATGAGGATAATATTCCTGAGTTGCCATCGATGCTATTAGGCGCCGTACCAATGTCGGTGATGGATGTAAGTCAATTGTATTTATCTTTAGCTTCAGGTGGATTTAAAACACCAATTAAATCAATTCGCTCGTTGTTGACTAATGATAATGAACCTTTATCTCGGTATTCCCTGCGGGTTGAACAAGTGGTTGAACCCGAGGTTAATTATTTGATTAACTATGCGCTGCAGGAGGTTATGCGAAGTGGTACTGGGCGTAGTGCTGTTAATGCCTCTCATGTTGACTATGCGGTTGCTGGTAAAACAGGTACCACTGATAATTATCGAGATAGTTGGTTTGCTGGTTTTAGTGGTAACTATTTAACGGTAGTCTGGGTTGGGCGTGATGATAATCAATCGACCGGATTAACTGGTGCGTCAGGAGCTGCAAAAATATGGGCAACTGCAATGGAAAATATACCAATGCAAAAATTAGAACTTGGTTATCTAGAGCAGATCACTTCACAAACTGTCTATTATTCATCGAATGCAACTGCTGAGGATTGCGATCAATCTCGACAGTTACCAGTTTTACTTGCATCACTACCTCTAGAGAATGTAGTCTGTAACCAAAATATTCAGTTGTTGCCTTCCAACCAAGATGAAGAGAAACATTTTGAACCAAAGCCTACCCCTCAACCCAAACGTCAATCAATTTGGAAAAGAATATTTGGCAGTATTTAGCATTGCGCAGATAAATCTGAAAATCCTTTCAACAAGTAAGTTTGGTAGGATTTGTTTTTTATTACTGGTTTTAATGTTGAATGCTTGTAGCACTGTGCGCGAGCCAAATGTAATTCAGATACCTGCGCCAGCTGTTGTAGAAGAGCGTGTGATTACTGAGCCGGGCACGCCATTACCTGAAGAGCCAACAGTGCTAGTTGAGCCTTTGCCTAGTGGCCCTACAATGTCGCCTGCGGCACAAAGCCTATTAGCGCGCTCAGATACGCAAACTGATGAAGGCGATTGGGATTCAGCGGCAAACTCATTGGAGCGTGCGCTGCGTTTAGAACCTAATAATGCTTTGTTATGGAGTCGCTTAGCAGGTATTCGTTATCAGCAAGAAGATTGGCAACAGGCTGTTCAACTCGCTGCTAAATCAAACACATTGGCAGCTAGGGATGAGAACTTAAGGCGACGTAACTGGAATATGATGGCAAATGCTTACGATCAATTGGGTGATGCAGAAGCAGCCCAAAAATATCGTCAACAGCTGACGCAATAAAGTTTTATTTTTAACTAGCTTGTTCCTTTTCAAGAATTTGCTGACCAATATTATTCAGTGTTTGTTTTAACTCTATTGGGCTGTTGATGGTATTCAATGTGCTTAATAAAGATTTTAAACGAGCTTCAAGAATATTAATCGTTTGATTAAATGCTTGTGCAACATCATCTTCACTACCTTGTTCTGCAATTGACGAAGGATCGCTCAAGCCCCAATGAATACGAATCAGTTTGCCTTCTTCTAACCAAACAGGGCAAGACTCGCTAGCGGCACTGTCACAGAGTGTTATAACAACATCGGGTTGCGAATTTTTATATTCATCCCAAGACTTACTACGTAACTCGTTCGTACTAATACCTTGCTTTTGTAAATATTGTAAAGTTAAAGGATGTACTTCCTCAGCTGGTTGGCTACCAGCACTTACCGCCATAATACGATCATCTTCTAGAGAGTTAGTAACCGCTTCACCAATAATGCTGCGACAGCGATTATGTGTGCATAAATAAAGAATTTTTATCATGAATAGAACAAGTTAAATTTATTATTAAGTTTTATCGGCGAGTTCTTTTTTGAGTTTCTTCAGTTCGAGCTGAATTTTTTCCACTTTTTTGCCAACAGCACGAGCACGCACGAATTCTTTAAATGGCTGTGCCGGCGTTCCTGCCCACACTCCAGAGTGCGGAATACCATCTGTCACGCCAGCACGTAGAACTAGCACAGCGTCATCGGCAATATCTTGATGATCCAATACACCGACTTGGCCAGACATGATTACGCGTTTGCCGACTTTTGATGAACCAGCTATCCCGCACTGCGAAATAATTAACGTGTTTTCACCAATTTCTACGTTATGTGCAACATGGCATAAATTGTCTATCTTGACTCCCGAATTAATGATGGTCGCGCCATAAGTGCCGCGGTCAATACAGCAATTACTACCGATCGAAACATTATCGTGGATTACGACCGTACCCGTGTGAGGAATTCGTACATATTCTCCTGCATCATTTGTGGCAAAACCAAAGCCTTCATTACCGATTTTTGCCCCCGATTTCAAGATAACTTGTGAACCTATCTCGCAGTCATAACCAATATTTACTAAGCTATTAACGATAGAATTTGTACCAATTCTGACATTATGTTCTATAACGCAGTTTGCGCGGATAATGACATTGTTTGCAATGTTACAGTTCGCACCGATAATCACATTTGGACCAATTCGGCAGTTTTCGCCAATCTGTGCGGACTCATGAATGAGTGCGCTAGGGTGAATATCTGGCCATTCACTATCTGCTGCTTGATAGTCGTTATAATGCTGCTTTATTAATGCTAGTGCTAATTTGACATTGTCAACGCAACCTATAAAACCATCATAGGTATTTTTTAATTGTGCCGCGACTTCGGCTGATGTGATAACTGCGGCAGGAGGGTTGTTTATATTAAATTGAGCGATATCTTGAATAAAAATCAAACTATCTTTTCCCACAGACTCAAAACTATTCACTGTATTAAAAGAAGTGTGTTGGCCAAATGATTCTTTGATCATTGTAGGAAAATGATTATTCAGTTCTTTAGTTTGATGCATAATCTTTATAACGTTCAGCTTAAAATAGGATTCAATTTTTAGTTATTATTGTATTTACCTTCATACGGCTCTAAAGCATTGTAATAAATAGTTATACCTTGTTTTTAATTAAGGTCGTCACTTTAGTAAACACATTAGATTGTTTATAGTACGTCTAATTTATTTATCAATAAAGCACTGATATTTTTAGTTATGGTTATCAACAGTACTCGATGGAGTGAAAATCTACGTAAGCTTACTACTAAGTCAATCTTGGTGTTAGTTATTCCAATGTTAGTTTTTGCTTGTAGCCCAGAGCAAAACAATAGTTTGCTTGATACCGAAGTTGCTGAGAATACAGATAATGAAAGTATTGATGAAGACGGCATTGAGCAATTAACAGATCAACCGACGGCTGCTATTTCAGGTGATGTACTGCCATTTAGTAAACAAGAGACACATGTTATTTTAGGCACAGGTAATGTACAAGGCGCGTACTTTCCTATTGGCGGAGTGATTTGTCGACTGCTAAATCGCCATAAAGAAATAAACAATGTTCGTTGTTCTTTAGAAAGTACCGCTGGTTCAGTTTATAACTTAACAGAGTTACGCGAAGGCAATTTTGGCCTTGTAGTATCTCAGTCTGACTGGCAGTACCATGCATATAACGGCTCTAGTACATTTGAAAAAGAGGGTCCTAACAAAGATCTTCGAGCTGTCTTTGCCCTTGAAGCGGACCCAGTTACGTTAATTGTTAAAGCCAATAGTGGTATTAATCAATTAAATGATTTAGCAGATCGAGTGGTCAGTTTAGGTTATACGCGTTCTCTACAGCACCGCGTTATAGACGATTTATTCGCTACGATGCAGTGGGACGATAGCAAATTTAAAGAAATCGTTAGAGTCAGTGACCCCAATCAGGTAGAGGCTTTATGTTCTGACAAAGTAGAAGCGGCACTGTTTTTAATGAGTAGTTTGAATGATTATTTACGTGATCTAGATCCAGCATGTGAGCTTAAATTTGTTCCTATCGAAAGTGAGTATGTTGATCAAGTGATTGCTGAAAAGCCGTATTATCGTTCGGGTATTATTCCAGCTGGAAAGTATTTAGGCACTAGCGAGGACATTCCTTCTTTTGGTTTGGGTGCTGTGTTTGTGGCCTCGGAAAAAACATCAGTAAAAGCAATCTATAGCATAGTCAAAGAAGTAGTAGAAAATATAAATGACTTTCGAGCCTTGCACCCGTCATTACAAACAATCGAATTAAATGAGATGCCTTATGCAGGAGTTGCAGTACCTTTGCATGACGGTGCTACCCGATTTTATCGAGAAGCTCGGTTATTAAAATAAGTCAGAGATAAAGACATGAATGCAGATGCAGCTTTACAAAAATTGATTGATGGCAATGCGCGCTATGCGCTAACTGCTAACGGCGGCGCTGAGTCGCATATTAAAGTTAAGAATCATCAGTCTTTAAAGACACAAAATCCGTTTGCGATAATTTTATCTTGTTCTGATTCTCGAGTGCCTGTCGAATTAGTTTTTGACCAAGGGCTTGGTGATTTATTTGTCATCCGTGTTGCTGGGAATATTGCTGCGCCTTCGCAAATAGGCAGTGTTGAATTTGCTTGCCAGAAGTTTAATACGCCATTAGTCGTTGTGCTTGGCCACTCTAGTTGTGGAGCGATTTCGGCAACCGTTGATTCATTGATTAATGATATTAATGAGAGCGGTGAAACGAATCCAATGTCACCAAATTTAGCTGCAATTGTCGATCAGGTTGCCCCTTCTGCGTCCTCAGTTATTGCAAAAAATAAATCTTCAAACCGCGAAGAATTATTGTATAAAACTATGCGTGCTAATGTTGCGCAATCGGTCAAGCAACTTGAGCTAGGTTCGAGTATTATCAGTGACCTAATTAAGCAAAAGCAACTTACCATTGTCGGTGCAGAGTATTCACTTGAATCAGGTAAAATAGAGTTTTACTTGTAAGTCATTTATGTTTTCACCTGTCTTATTTTATAGCAACGCTTAGGTTGATAACATTAGGGTTTTCTCATGAGTGATCCCGCGCTCAAACATAACTAAAAAAACAATAAAAATTTAACGTGGAAATAATTTCTGAGTACGGGCATATCTTGCTCATATTAGGCTGTATCTTTGCTTTTTTGATGGCGTGGGGTATTGGTGCGAATGACGTTGCTAATGCGATGGGTACTTCGGTTGGTTCTGGCGCATTAACAATTAAACAAGCAATTTTAATTGCTGTTATTTTTGAGTTCGCTGGTGCTTATTTTGCTGGTGGTGAGGTTACCTCAACGATCCGTAAAGGAATTTTGGATCCGCAATTAATTGCCAATGATCCCGACTTGCTAGTGTTTGGTATGCTGTCCGCATTACTTGCCGCGGCCACATGGTTATTGATAGCCAGTATGCGTGGTTGGCCAGTTTCAACAACACATTCTATTATCGGCGCATTGGTCGGTTTTGCTGCAGTGGGCGTGTCTGTTGATGCAGTTGATTGGAGTCAAATTAGAGTCATTGTCGCAAGTTGGGTGGTTTCGCCGTTGCTAGCAGGGACGATCTCTTACTTCTTGTTTATGAGCGTTAAGAAATTGATACTTGATTCGGCAACGCCATTAGAAAATGCCAAAAAGTATGTGCCAATTTATATATTCTTTGTTGGCTTTATGATCGCCATGGTCACTATAACGAAAGGATTAAAAAACACTAACATTAATTTTGATTTTGGTTTGGGGAGCGAGTTTCTTAATGCTCTGCCTGTTTCAATTTTGATGGGCATTATTGTTGCAGTATTTGGACGCAACTTGTTGCTAAAAACTAGACAGAATAAAAATTTCGATCGAGTTGAGGGTACCTTTGCGATACTGATGATTTTTACTGCTAGCGCTATGGCATTTGCTCATGGCTCAAACGATGTTGCAAACGCGATTGGTCCCTTAGCGGCTATCTATAGCGTTATCTCTTCAGGTGGTGAAATAGCCGCGACAGCTATTTTGCCAGCCTGGATACTATTGCTTGGTGGGCTAGGTATTGTCGTTGGCTTAGCAAGCTATGGCTTCAAAGTAATGGCGACGATTGGAAAGAAAATTACTGAATTGACTCCTAGCTTAGGCTTTGCTGCTGAGCTTGGCGCTGCAACTACCGTTGTTTTTGCCTCTGTATGGGGCTTGCCCGTTTCTACAACTCACACCTTAGTTGGGGCAGTGTTAGGTGTTGGCCTCGCTCGCAGTGTTAGTTCTTTAGATTTAGGAGTGGTTGTTAAGATTTTTATTTCTTGGGTAGTCACTTTGCCTATCGGTGCTGGCTTAGCAATTATCTTCTTTCTGATCTTCAAAAATGTTTTTTAGTTTTCAGTCAGTCAGTGTGAGCAATAAAGTAATATAAAACATAGAATTAATTAGCTCCCATTGCCATCCCCATTGGGGTTCCCGTCCCCATTCCCATTCCTGTCTGGGAATTAACGGTTAAATGGCGACTAGCTGACTCAGGGTCACAAGGCGTCTCTTCAAATTCACGGTTTTCATCTTTGATATAAGCTGTTGACGCAACACCGGGTGCGCTTAGGTAGACAGGATCAGTAACGGTTACTGTAATCTCTATTGATAAACCATCTTCAGCCAGTACATATTCTTCAAGGACTGATTTTTCCTCGCTGGAATTAACGCCTCGGGCACTACCCCATTGCGTTGCTAGAAAATTATTTGTTTCAATAACTAAATGGTTATCGGCTTTGAAATATCCATAAGAAGTGCCAACATAGCTGGGCGCTTGATTTTGTAATTCAGGTGAGTCTTTATCAAACCAAATTACCCGTTGCTCATTGAGGTGTTCTTTTTTTATACGAAGATTATCTTCACTCATGTAAAAGTTGGTTCCATAAGGGTAGATAGTAATTCTCGGCACACCAATTTCTTTGCATTGTAATTCTGGGTTATTAATAAGGCTAAACTCACCAGCTAATTCTTCACCAGCTTCAGTATATTGCCAATCTGTAGGTCGGCCGCCGCCAGCAAGTCTAGCGTTAAAGCGACGCATGTCTAAAGTCCAAGTCCCAGAAAAATCGCTTGAGGCTTCAATCTCTCTTCGTGCAGGTGCAGCGTTATTGTTACGAAAAGCATATAGTTTGCTACCGTTTTCTTTTTCTACATGATCAAGAAGCACAAAATGTTTTGCACTATTAAAGTCAGGTGAGCCTGAGATAGTGACTTGTTCACCAACACGGAGACTGTCGTCACCCCAGCCATTGAGGCGCATACCAGTAACAGAGTGCGCTTCAACTAACCATGTTTGATTTACCCCATTATTGTCTTCTGCTTCAATTTCTATAAATACATGGGGGTTGCGCCAAGCATAGTCAGTAATTTTTCCTGTTAATACAGCAGTAGTACTGCGATCAAAATTAGCTCGCGAATGATGAGCGAATACCGATGGGCTGAGTAAAAAAATACAGATTCCTATTGTGAGTTTCATTATCGGGCTAATAATAAGTTGTAATAAAAAATCATGTTCGAATTTTTTATAGTTCAAAATATTCTAGCATGAAATTTAGAGGAGCTTTTTTGTGAGTAATGTGATAACTCTTTCCTGTAAAACTTCAGGCATAAAA
>CAZFEM010000021.1:34305-37082 GCA_964517515.1 uncultured Gammaproteobacteria bacterium
TAAAACTTCAGGCATAAAAAAAGCTCCTGCTTATTAAAAGCAGGAGCTTTTTTAAATACTTAACTAAGCTGTAGTTCTAGCGACCGCCGCCGCCCATACCGCCACCGCCACCGCGATTGCCTTGACGCTCGCCTTGGAGTATTTCATCACGAATTTCAACTTCACCGTCTACTTCGGTAATGAAAGTACCGAGTGCCATTTCTGGCTTACCATTTCTAGCCTTCCAGCCCTTTATCGTAACATTTTCTCCGACATCCAAGGCTTCCCTAGGGTCTGGGAAATCGAAAGTTACCCAGCGGCTTGGGTTCATAGTTTCAACGATCCATTCGTCTGATGAACCATCTTCATTTTCAACATCAACATAAATTTTTATGTGAGGTTGTGTGTATGTGACTCTTGAAATTACACCTACGATATCAGTTTTATTTTCTAATTCATAGATAGCAAAAGAATGGTGTGCATGTGCTGTACCTATAAACGATACAAGTAATGCTAGTGCCAAAGTGATTGTTGTGAATTTCATTTGTGGTCTCCAAATAGTTTTGAACTTAATACAAATACTAACATTCAGTTATATAACCCTAGTTAGTTACTGATTGCTACTTTAACAAGCCTAACCTTAACCGAATATTAACGCTATCTTAGGCCTAGATCTAAACTTGCTTAAACATAATTTAAGTTAGCGCATTATACGTTGTTATCTGATGATGTAAATATGAAGATTTCATGCACTTTTTACAATTCAACGGCGACCAAAGTAGTTTCTTAATTTCGTTTTTCTAACTTAAGGTGTAGTGCAGAAAGCATTTCATTGCCAATTACTTCAGCTCTGTGTCCATGTAGCGTTTCATCAAAATTTATATCAGCAAGCAAATAGTCTTCAGCAATGAATTGTTGGCCTTTAGAAAAATCTTGGTATTCGCCATTTATCAGTTCAACACGAAAAGTCCCGGCTAAAATTATCAACAGTGTTGGATCACCAGCGACATGAAATGTAGATGAATAATTTGCATCACTTTGACGTAAACGAAAGTTCATAGCGGGAATTTGTTCAGACAGCAATCTTTCTTGTGTTCCAGCTAAGTCGAAAGTCCGAGTTGTAAAGAAAGATTTACCTCTACCATCGTTTGTTACGCAAGGGATTTCAATAGTATTAGTTAGTGGCTGATTTGAAACAGGCTTAGTCATAGAGCAATTATATATTATTTTCTTAGTTTACAATTGAGCTAGCCACTAGAATCTGAGCCCCACCTCTTACTTTGATTAATATAAACCGAGCCTCATCTCTTCAAACTACCAATCACTGTATATCTATGAGAAGCTTTGTGTATGAAAGCCATTGATAAAGTTGTAAATAGTTCATCCTCTAAAAAGAGGGGTTGATTTATTAGCCCTATGTTGAAACAAATTGTCTACATTGCTAGCTCGCCGTATTCGGGTTCTACATTATTAGACATACTTTTGGGGATGCAAAAAAATTGTTTATCACTCGGTGAAGTTCATCGTCTTGGCATGCAACCAGAGGAACGCATGAAGTCTTTCGGTAATCGTTGCTCTTGCGCAGAGCGTTTAGATGATTGCGAACATTGGCAAAATATAAAATCAACCATGTCGACTGCGGCAGGAATGTCTAAAGAATCAGACTGGTCTGATTGGGGCATCACTTTAAAAGCCGCGCACAAACCGAACCTCAAAGCTAAAGCCGCGGCTGCGGTCTATTCAATATCGCTTGCATTAAACGCAGAATATCAAGCTAAGATCTGGCGATTGCCGATATTTAGAGAATATCGACAGGTGGCTAAACGCAGTTATTTTTTTTCTGAACATATTGCTAGTGCTAGCGAACATGAGACGCTTATTGATTCGACCAAGACTGCTTTGCGTTTATATTCCCTTTGGCAAGACAAGCCTCAGCAGATAAAAGTTATTCACTTGGTACGAGACGGTCGCGGGATTGCTTATTCCCGCATGAAGCGAAGCGGCGATACAATCGCTAAAGCAACGAAATTTTGGCAACGACGTATAATGCCTATTAATAAAACTCTCAACGCCATTGCTGACGAGCAAAAGCTGCTAATCAAATATGAAGACCTATGTGCAGAACCAGTGCAATGCGTAAAAGAAATCTGTCGCTTTTTAAATACCGATTTTGACCCCAGTAGAGTTTGCCTAGCCAACGCCAAACACCATATGATACCAGGCAATCCTATGAGCTCTCGCAAAGACAGTGACATTAAACTGGATGAACAATGGAAGACTCAATTAACACCTTCTGAACTTGAATATTTCTTAAAACATGGCGCAAAACTAAACACCAATTTTGGTTATCAATGATATTTTTTCGTAAATCTGCCTGCCTTCTATTACTCATTAATAGTCTCGATATGATCCCAGCCTTTGCGCAATCGGCTGATTATTCAAACTTAATTATTTTTGGTGACAGTATTTCTGATACGGGTAATGCTGCAATCCTTGATTTACCATTTCCTTTCTATGAGAACCGCATATCAGACGGTCCGATTGCAGTTGATCTTATTGCCAATGCATTAGGCTTAAGTTCTGAGAGGTCGGAGCATTTAGTAGGTAGAGAGGTAGGTTTTAACTATGCTGTTGTAGGTGGCAATATCGAAGGGTCGGAGCCTGAGGATATGAATCAACAAGTGAATGCGTATTTAGATAGAGTTAATCAACAAGCAGAGCCTGATGCACTTTATGTTTTAATAATGGGAGGCAATGATCTGCGAGAGACTCGTGGCATCACCGACCCTTTCGTGGCG
>CAZFEM010000022.1:0-9581 GCA_964517515.1 uncultured Gammaproteobacteria bacterium
CCTTTGCGTTCCATTTCAAACTTAATAGCGGCTATTGGGTCTGGCAAGTCGAGTGGGAAATTTTTCGCTTCGTAGGACTCTACTAAGGTGACAAGCACATCTAGTTTTTCACCTTCAGGCGAATTAACTGTTGCTGACATTAAGCCTTTAATTTCTTTGAGAGTGCTTTGATAGTCAGAGTCTGTTTTTATTGGCTTGGTATTCATTATTGCTATTTAAACATTATTTCTGGGATCAGAATAAAAAATTTATTTGAATTAAAGAATCACCCTTGTAGGTGAAGTAATCGCTTTGTAAATCAATTAAGATAAGAAACGTCAAAGGATTGGCGCTAAGGTTTTAAGAAAGCTTATACACATGGAGGTTGTATGGAAATCATAGTGAATAAAGAACCAGAATCATTTGTTTTTACCATGCCCGATGGAGAGCAAGTCGAGGTTATGATTATTCAAGTTTCTGGTGAGGACATGCGGGTATGTATGAATATGAAAAAGGCGATAGATGTTTTTAAAAATGATTTGCATCATTTAGGTAGCCTATCTAATTCATTAGCAGCCGAAAGTAATTTAATAATGCTTTAATGGGCCATTACCTTTACCGAGATCAAGCTTTTTAGCTAATGCAGAGCTAACGTATTTTTTTGCATTTGAGCATGCTTCAGCTAAGGAATCACCTAAGGATAGGCGTGCGCAAATTGCCGATGACAAAGTACAACCAGTGCCGTGAGTATTATTGGTAATAACACGTTCACCAGCAAACCATTGTTGGCCGTTACTGGAAACCAACAAGTCAGCTGAGTCATTACTGTCTAAATGCCCGCCTTTACTTAAAATAGCAATTTTATTACCGCTGTTATTGTTAGCAAGTGAATCAAACAATGCGCAGCTTAGTTCTTCTAATTGATTAGGTTTGACGTTAGACGTATTACGGACTTCGATATTCTGAGCTTCACACAGGGTAATTAATTCACTGACGTTTGGCGTGATAATAGTAGTGTGGGGGATTAGCTCGTCGATCAAAGTACGCACTGCTTGTTGATCAAGCAATGGATCACCCGAGGTAGAGATCATCACAGGATCAAGCACAACATTTTTCATTTGATGCTTTTCTAGTTGTTGCGCAACACAGCTTACTACATCCTTATTACCCAGCATGCCAATTTTGATTGAGTCCGGACGAATATCGTCGAATACCACTTCTATTTGTTTTGTAATGAAGGCTGGGTCAACTAGAGATATGTCATGAACCCCTAAGGTATTTTGTGCAGTGAGAGCAGTAATAACGGACATGCCATAAACTTTGTGTGCTGCGAATGTTTTTAAGTCCGCCTGAATGCCTGCTCCCCCAGAGCAATCAGAACCGGCGATTGTTAAGCAAGTTTTCAACGGCTGGTCACCGATACATTTTGAAAGCCGTTTTCAAGTAGTTGGTGTGCTGCATTTAGAGCGCGTTGACCGCTTTTACAGATGCAAGTGATTCCCTGTGCCTTATCTAATTCACCAAAGCGTTTTTCGAGTTCGTTCAATGGGATATTTATTGCGTTATTAATTTCAGTAAGAACAGAAGGCGGGTCGTTTAAGTATTCTCCAGGTGAGCGAACATCCAGCAATACTTCATTTTTTTTCAGCTCGTTAAGTGATACAAACTTGGCTATTTTTACTGGTTCCTTGCTGTGACGAAAATCGATAATCTGTTGCCGATAATTCCATAGGTCTAGCGTCATCAGTTTGCCAAGCAATTGTGCGTCACTATTAATGATGACCTTTAGAGCTTCTTGAGCTTGGTAGCTACCGATAATCCCGACACTTGGACCGGTTACACCAACGGTATTACAATTGTTAGCTTCAGTAGAAGGCGTTGGAAAGATAGCGCGTAAACTAGGAGCAGGCTTGTCGACAGTACCGCAAAATATACCAAGGTAACCATGTGTCGTTAATACTGATGCACTGACTAGTGGAATGCGTAAGTCAAAACAGATATCGCTTAACAAGTAACTCACTAAAAAATTGTCTGCTGCGTCTATAACAATAGTCGCTTGGTCAACTAAGTCTTGCGCATTGTCGATAGATAAACGCTGCGCAAAGGCGTTAATCGTTATTTCGCTATTCAGCGATAACAGGTGTTGTTTTGCTGCGTCTACCTTTAGTTGCCCGATATCTGATTCTTGAAAGAGTACTTGGCGATGTAGATTCGATAGGCTAACAACATCGTCATCAACTAAGGTTATTTCACCGACACCCGCACCGGCTAAAAAAAGACTGACCGGTGAACCTAGACCGCCAGCGCCGACAATAAGAACGTGTGCAGCGCTTAGTGATTGTTGTGATGAGCTTCCCAGTTTATCGACAAGTAGTTGTCTAGCGTAACGTTGTGTGTCACTCATGATGCCGTGATCTTTAGCCACTCGCTGAGGCGCTGTTCTGGGTTGGCATGCAGTAACACATCCGTCACCACGCAAATCGAATCAGCGCCTTGGTCATACGCTGAGGCGGCGCGTTCGGGGGTAAAACCACCAATCGCAACAAGTGGTATATCGCCCAGTTGCTGTTTCCACCGAGCAACTTTTTCCACGCCTTGTGGTCGCCATTTCATTGCTTTGAGAATCGTATGGTAAACCGGACCAAGCGCAATATAGTTTGGCTTAGAGTCAATAGCGATTTGTAGCTCCGCTTTGTCATGTGTGCTGACACCGAGCTTGATGGAGTTTTTTCTGATTGCCGCGAGGTCTGCATCGGCAAGATCTTCTTGACCTAAATGGATAAAGTCACACCCTTCATCAATCGCGATTTGCCAGTAGTCATTAATAATTAATTGGCAATTGGTTTCATCGCACAATGCCTTTGCTGTTTTGATTTGATCGCGTATTACATTTGGGCTTTGATCTTTTATACGTAGTTGGACAAGTTCTAAACCCAAGGGTAAAAAACGCTCAAGCCATTTAACATCATCAACAATTTGATAAAAGCGTGGCAAAGTCATTTGTTAATCCAAAAAGGGGTTCCAATTACGGGTGTGGATGGTGCTGCCATGTCGCGTTCTTGTATTGGATCGGCTTGATAAGCCATACGGCCTGCCTGCACGGCATATGAAAAGGCTTTAGCCATCTCAACCGGGTTACCCGATTTTGCCACCGCGGTATTTAACAGTACTCCGTCATAACCCAGTTGCATGGCATGGGCAGCGTGTGATGGTAAGCCGATACCTGCATCGACAATGAGTGGAATATCAGGGAAGTAGGCACGCATGCTTTGTAAGGCAAAAGGATTTTGTAAACCGCGACCGCTACCAATTGGTGAACCCCATGGCATAAGAACTTTACAGCCAGCGTTTAATAATTGTTCAGCAACAATAATATCGTCAGTGGTATAAGGGAACACCTCGAAGCCTTGAACTGACAATTCTTTTGCTGCTTCAACCAATTCGAATACATTGGGTTGTAGATTATCGTCGTTACCAATTACTTCTAATTTAATCCAATTGGTGTCAAATAACTCGCGTGCCATTTGCGCCGTAGTGATGGCTTCTTTTGCACTGCGGCAGCCTGCTGTGTTGGGCAAAATATGTGTGTTGGTTTCTTTTAACAGAGACCAAAAGTGTTGCCCTGCTTTATCGCTGCTTGATTCGCGACGTACAGACACGGTAATTATTTGTGAGCCTGAGGCAACAATAGACTCTTGTAGAATTTTAGGCGACGGATATTGCGCAGTGCCTAATAACAAGCGAGAACTGACTTCAGTGGAATAAAGTTTTAGCGACATAGTGAAATTATTAGCCACCCTGCATTGGGGCGACAACCTCAACGACACAGTGTTCGTTTAAGTTGGTATTGTGACGTTCAGCCACGGTAACAAATTCTCCATCAACAGCAGTAGCGACACTTAAGTCAGCATAACCTTGCTCGCTAAGAAGCTGTTTAAGAGTGGTTTGTTGCGTTTCTATTTTCTGGCCATTCAGGGTAATGAACATCGACTACCTCCGGACAAAGAGTGTTATTAATAATTAAGTCTGTTACGCGTCGGGCGATAGCCGGTGCAGCCAAATAGCCGTGACGGTATAAGCCATTGACATAAATTTGGTTCCCGTAACGGCGTATTTTTGGCAAGTTATCATCAAACGCAGGGCGAACATCGACGCCGATTTCAACAATTTCAGCTTCGGCAAATGCGGGGTGTACCGCATAAGCTGCGGACAGAAGTTCTAATACTGAACGCACAGTGGGTTGGCGACTCATATTGGCTTCAATCATTGTTGCGCCAATCATAAACTGCTGATCAGGTCGCGGCACTATATACAGTGGATAACGTGGGTGCAGTAGTCTAATTGGTCGATTAAGCTCAACCTCTTTAGATTGAATATGTAGCATCTCGCCTTTAACGCCACGTAAATCTGGTAGTGCGTTGTTCGCGGCTAAACCGCGGCAATCTATCTGCCAATCAAAACGACAGGCGGTTTCACGAATGTCGTCGTCAGATAAAAATTGCTCAGTATTTAGCACCACGCCCAGTTCACCGAGTTGACGCCATATTACCGCTATTGCTAAGCGAGGCTCTATGTGCGCCTCGTCAGCATAAAACAGACCCGTCTTGAAATGTTGTAAGTCAGGTTCAAGCTGGCTTATCTCTTGTTGTTCAACACGTTGGCTCTGCTCGGTGAGTCTTTCAAAGGAATGCATTAATGCTTGATCACGTGATGGAGCAACAACTAAGGTGCCATTTTCGTAATAATTTAGCTCGGTAGTTTCGGCTAGCTGGCGCCAAAACTGCATACTTTCTTTTCCGAGCGTGCCGATTAGCGGTTCTGCTGATTCCTGTTCGCAAAATGGTGCGAGCATGCCGCCTGCCCACCAAGAGCAGCAGCTTGAATCGGGGCCGTCGCTTGCAGTTGTTAAGGTGACAGCGCAGCCTGCTTTTTGCAAAGCAAGTGCGCATGTTAAGCCGCCAATACCGCTACCGATAATGTGAATAGAAGGCACTTTTTTAACCTTTACCTTATTACCTTGACTTGGTTAGTTTTTGCCTAAGTCTTTTGATAAATCTCAGCACCTGCCTCACGAAACTCCTGAGATTTCTCTGCTAAGCCTTGTTCAAGAGCTTCGTCTGCCTTAATGCCTTGCTTGGCAGCATAGTCGCGTACATCTTGAGTGATTTTCATTGAACAAAAGTTAGGTCCACACATTGAGCAAAAGTGCGCCACTTTGGCAGAATCTTTAGGTAAGGTTTCGTCATGGAATTCCCGCGCTTTCTCAGGATCTAAACCAAGATTAAATTGATCTTCCCAACGAAATTCAAAGCGCGCTTTTGATAAAGCGTTATCGCGTAACTGCGCACCAGGATGACCTTTTGCTAAATCGGCCGCATGAGCAGATATCTTATAAGTAATGATGCCATCACGAACATCTTGTTTGTTTGGTAGACCAAGGTGTTCCTTAGGCGTTACATAACAAAGCATGGCTGTGCCGTACCAACCAATCTGTGCAGCACCTATGCCAGATGTAATATGGTCATAGCCCGGTGCAATGTCTGTAGTTAATGGGCCAAGCGTATAGAACGGTGCCTCAAAGCATTCGTCCAATTGTTTGTCCATATTTTCTTTAATCATTTGCATTGGCACATGCCCTGGGCCTTCGATCATAACTTGTACATCATGTTCCCAAGCAACTTTAGTCAATTCGCCAAGGGTTTCTAGTTCACCGAACTGAGCGGCGTCATTAGCATCGGCTAATGAACCTGGGCGTAAACCATCACCGAGAGAAAAAGAAACATCGTAGGTTTTCATGATTTCGCAAATGTCTGCAAAGTGCGTATACAAAAAATTCTCGCGATGGTGAGCCAAGCACCACTTGGCCATAATCGAACCACCTCTAGAGACAATGCCAGTAACACGATTTGCGGTAAGTGGTACGTATTTCAAACGTACTCCAGCATGGATAGTGAAATAATCTACGCCTTGTTCTGCTTGCTCGATGAGAGTGTCACGAAAAATTTCCCATGTGAGGTCTTCGGCTTTGCCATTAACTTTCTCTAGGGCTTGATAAATTGGCACAGTACCAATTGGTACCGGTGAGTTACGAATCACCCACTCACGAGTTTCATGAATGTTTTTACCAGTGGATAAATCCATTAAAGTGTCGCCGCCCCAACGTGACGACCAGACCAATTTTTCAACCTCTTCAGCAATTGAAGAAGTCACGGCTGAGTTACCGATATTGGTATTTACTTTGACCAAAAAATTACGCCCAATAATCATTGGTTCCAATTCAGGGTGATTAATATTTGCAGGAATGATTGCGCGACCCATGGCGATCTCTTCACGCACAAATTCTGGTGTTACCTCAGTGGGTGTTGCCGCACCAAAGTTATGACCTGGGTGTTGTCTCAATAATTTTGTATAGCGTGGGTCATCTTGTAATTCTTGCAAGCGAGCGCTTTCTCGAATTGCTACGTATTCCATTTCAGGTGTAATAATACCTTTCTTGGCATAGTGCATCTGGCTGACATTTGAACCAGCCTTAGCTTGGCGTGGTTGGCGCAAATGTTGGAAACGTAGGTGCTCTAAGGATTCATCATCTAGGCGTACATTTGCGTATTCTGAACTTGGACTTTCTAATAACTCAGTGTCGTCACGTTCTAAAATCCAACTATCACGCATCGGTGCGAGACCTTTTAAAAGGTCAATTTTAATATTCGGGTCAGTATAAGCACCTGAAGTGTCATAAACAGTGATAGGTGGGTTTTCTTCTTCACCAAAATCGCTACTAGTCGGCGACTGTGTGATTTCACGCATTGGTACTTGTATGTCAGGTCTAGAACCTTGCACATAGATTTTCTTTGAGCCTGGAATTGGCTGCGTTACATCATGTGACAATTCGTTAGTCTTTTCGACAAACTGTTGTTGGATTGCTTCAGTGGATAGATTGACAGACTTGTTCATTTTACGCCTTCCAGTTCATTGGTTAAGGTGTTCCGAGGGCGTTTGGTTTGGCAATAAACAAAAATATTGCCGAAATGACAAGTAAGGAAGAGTGATGAGTACTATTGTTTTATAACCAATTACTTTATAAAAAAATAGGTGTATCAAAAGCTTTCCTACGCCGACATTACACGGATCAGGTTATAAGGGTATATTCTCAGTCTGCGCTAGATACAAAATTTGCTACCGCTAGTACAGACACCCCTAGCAAGAATTAATATAGCATGAATAGCATCTAAATATAAGTGTAGGGCTTGTTGTGAGGCTGAGCTAATTAATATCCAAATGGAGAAAAGTAAGGTAGCAGAATTGTTTTGACTCTTGGATCACTATAGTACTTCTTGTTCGATAGCTGCTCAGTTACATTGATGCTTGAGAACTTAAGATCATCGGGAAACCAAGTATGGTAGACAATGTTTTCTGGGATGGAGGCTTCTAAATAATCTTTCACAAAAGAATATAACTTTAAATCAAATGAAACGGCAATTGGCCGCATAGATTCAATGCGATTTAATAATTCTATTGCAAGCTCTTGTTTTTTTTCTTCACTCTGATCAAAAGTGCTTGTTATTGCTGCGGTGGGCAAGTAATAAGATAGTTGATAACCCGCCTCAGCGATCTTGTTAGTTTCTTCCCCAAAGAAATTTGTTTCGATAATTGCTTTTGATTTTAGATTATATTTTTTGTCTAGATAATGAAGTCGAGCGATGATTAATGGTATTTGATCTTTAGTTACTTTCTTTATATCGAGCCATAATTTTTTTATTTGATCGGGGGAAGCTTCTCCTAATACGTAATCTAAGTTCACTCCAGTCAGGGTATCTAGGTCATGCCCTACAAGAAAAGCTGGTTCGCTAACATCATTGTTTAATAGAACATCTATTTCAAATCCGCATAGCCCAGCGTTTAAGATTATGTTCATTTCCCCAATAGTGTTGATACGATGAGGGAGAAGCTTTTCGCATTGTTGCTCGGCCAAAACATGTTTTGTATTTTCCCTTTGCCAGTGTCGCCAATTAGCACTGTCATTTATGATTTTTTCCCCGAGCTGTGTCAGTGGTTGTTTGACAGATTCAAACTCTATCGAAGAGAGGTCATTGCTAGTATTAATCTCTTTTGATTCAATATTTAAAACACCACTTATAGTTTCGAATAGGTGGTCATTGGTGAAAACTTTTTGACTATTTGTAGATAGGTTTTGCCAAATCTCAGAAAAAGAATTTTTCCATTCTAGGTTCGCCCAAAAAAACATGGGTATTTCAATCATGCTATAGGTAAAGGCATCTTTATTGTGCCCCTTACCTGTTAAAGCATCATCTGCATGATCTGAGGTGTATAAAAGTGATACGGCTTCGTTCTGACTCTCTAAGAGACTAATTACCTCTTTAATTACCTGATCGGTATAATAAATACTGTTGTCATAACAGTTGACGCGGTCATGATGATACTTTTGTGCGGATGCATAATTACCAAAATCACTTTTACCAAAAGGCATATCACTAAAAGGACTATGCTTGTTTGGAAAACGATTGCAGTACCATAAGTGACTGCCTTGTAAGTGCATAAAAATGAGCTTGTTTGGACTATTTCTATTCAGCGCCTCTGCCAGTGCTGGAAGCATTACTTCATCGTATTTTTCTGCTTCTTTATAAATACCAATGTTTTTATTTTTACTAACAATTTCATTAGCTTCCTCAGCTAAAACCGAAACTTGATTATCCCAGGCACCAAATGTTTGTTGGTTAGTAATCCAAATTGTTTCAATCCCTAATGAATTAGATAAGTCAATTATTGATGGAGCGCTCTTCCAGCTTGAATCGGTATATTGATCAGCTTGGGTTAATGCATGTGCCACTGCATTACCGGTATGAGTGTAGTTAGCATAGGCGCTATTAAATCTAATGATTTCATTATTAGAGAGCAATTGATCTGCATTAGGCGTTGTGTCTCTGGGGTAACCGTAGAGCGACATGTTATTTTTATTTGCCGATTCTCCAAGGATGACGACTACTGTTTGACCGTTTTCCTGCAACTTAGCATCAGGTAGTGGTAGGGTATTTCCACGGAGTTCTCTCCATTCTTTGAACTCAGATAATTCTTGGAAGTATTCTTTTGTGCCGTTAACAAAAACTTTGAGCATTGGGTTAACTGTTGATTGTTGAGGAATAACAACAAAAGCGGGAATCAACATTGCTAGGCTTAATAATGCTACAACTAAAATCGATTGATGATTGTTGCGACGGCTAAAAATTTTCCATGAAATAAAGAACAGCACAGCAATTGCTATCAATATCCATAAGCCAATATAAGACTCTATAAACTCTATAACTTCTTGAGTGTCCGATTGCCATAAGGCATGTATTGCTTCGTTAGAAACTGGCACCTTAAATAATAAATAGTTTCCTGTATAGAAAAGTAAAACTATGAAAGCTCCAGAGATTAATATTGTTGATATAACTCCTTTGAGGTATCGGTGAATTTTTAGGTGATGCGTTATAAGAAGTAGGCTAACTAAGGCAACAGACCATGCTAAAGCGTTAAAAGAAATATCAAATGCGAGATAATCGAAACTGGCACTAGCATAGATTGCTAATACGTTGACACTAATACCT
>CAZFEM010000022.1:9681-29081 GCA_964517515.1 uncultured Gammaproteobacteria bacterium
GAGATAATCGAAACTGGCACTAGCATAGATTGCTAATACGTTGACACTAATACCTGCCGCAGCAAATATGATAGGAATATTAAAATAGAGGAAACCAAGAAAAATCATTGACCATATTAGAAAGAAAGCAGCAATAAAATATGCCTGGTAGCTTGCTCTCTTGATAGTGATTTCGGCCTTACCACAATTCTCTTGAAGACTATTTTCTATTGATATTTTTAATCTTTCACTTTTCAAAATATGCGCATCTATCGCTATTTCTGCCCCATTAATTAGCATCCAGCTTTTATTAAGATGCTTTGAAGTTAAGGATAGATAGGCTTGATCGATACTTGCTTCTTCACAAGCCCAATCTGGATACTGAGGTTTAATATTGAATGAAACTTTATGGGATGATGAAAAGTTAAGCGCTAGATCTAATTCGCTAGGGTTACCAGAAGTGAATAGAAATTTCCCTTCATCAATTTTGCTGGCATAGTCATCAACATTTATTTGGCTTTCAGAGTTGTATTGAATCGAAACATTTTTAAATGGTATTTCTTTCGGGGTGTCGAATTTTTTAGATATTCCGAATAGACACAATACTCCCACAATAATGAATATCGTAGAAAATATTGCTCGTGATTTTGAAATCATCATTTATAAGAGGAATAAATTGACACGGCGCTCATGGGTTTGAGGGTAAAAAAATAATTTAATTCTAGGGGGAAAATTAGTGCCGAAAATGACGCATACCGGTAAAGACCATTGCCATACCATGTTCATCTGCCGCAGCGATAACTTCGTCGTCACGCATAGAACCGCCAGGTTGAATAACCGCAGCAATACCCACGTTTGCGGCATTATCGATGCCGTCGCGAAAAGGGAAAAATGCATCCGACGCCATCACTGATCCTTTGACTTCTAATTCAGCATGTTCAGCTTTAATAGCCGCGATGCGTGCTGAGTTAACGCGACTCATTTGACCTGCGCCAACGCCAATAGTCATACTGTCTTTGGCGTAAATAATAGCATTTGATTTTACAAATTTGGCGACCTTCCAAGCAAACTGTAAATCTAACATTTGTTGTGCGCTTGGTTCTACTTTGGTCACAACTTCCAATTTATCAGTGAGAGCAAGGTCGTTATCTTGTAATAATAAACCGCCAGTAACGCGCTTGTACTCGAGAATGTTGTGGGAATTTTCATGCCAGTTACCAGATTCAAGTAAACGCACATTTTTTTTCGCGGCGACTGCTTTTTTCGCGGCTTCGCTTACTGTGGGTGCAATAATTACTTCGACAAATTGTTTTTCAACTATTAATGCCGCGGTCTCTGCATCGAGCTCTTGATTAAACGCAATAATGCCTCCGAAAGCTGACTCAGGGTCGGTAGCAAACGCCTTTTGATATGCTTCGAGTAAGGTTGGTGCCACAGCCACACCGCACGGATTAGCGTGTTTTACTATCACGCAGGCTGCCCCTCCTTCAAATTGTTTAATGCACTCTAAGGCAGCGTCGGTATCAGCAATATTATTGTAGGATAGATCCTTACCTTGAATTTGAGTTGCTGTAGCGATGCAGCCAAGCGGTGCTGATTCTTCGACATAAAATGCTGCTTTTTGATGAGGGTTTTCACCGTAACGCATGGTTTGTTGATGTTTGAATTGAGTATTGAAGGTGCGCGCGAAATCCGCCTTGCTATTATCTGGTTGAATGCGACCTAAGTGATTCGCGATCGCTCCATCATACTGTGCAGTATGCTCAAAGGCTTTAGTGGCTAAAAGAAAACGTGTTTGATAGCTAATACCATCAGCGTTAATTTCTTCGATTAACTTGGCGTAATCTTGCGTATCAACGACTATGGCAACGTCTTGATGATTTTTTGCCGCTGAACGCACCATCGTCGGGCCGCCAATATCAATATTTTCTATTGCTGTCGCAAGGTCACAATCTGGGTCAGCAATAGTGGCTTGAAAAGGGTATAGATTCACTACGACCATATCAATTTTCTCAATACCATGTTCCTGCATAACCATATCATCGGTACCGCGACGCCCTAAAATTCCGCCATGTACTTTAGGGTGCAGAGTTTTAACACGGCCATCCATCATTTCCGGAAATCCGGTGTAGGATGATACTTCGGTAACATCAATATTTTTTTCAGTGAGTAGTTTGGCAGTGCCACCGGTAGATAAAATTTCGACACCTGCTTTATTCAAAGCTTGTGCAAATTCAACGATACCAGTTTTATCAGAAACACTAATCAGGGCGCGTTTAGGCTTGACTATTTTGTTTGTGGACATAGTAATTTCCTTACATGTAAATGAACAAACTAAACCTTAGTCAAGTTTGTATGTTTGAATTTTTTTGCGCAAGGTATTGCGATTTATGCCAAGAATCTTTGCAGCTCGTGATTGGTTACCATCAACTTGTTCTAATACAACCTTTAAAAAAGGTTTCTCTACTTCACTAATAAAGAAACTGTATAGATTTTGTGGTTGTTGACCATTTAAATCGTCAAAGTATTGTTCCATTGCCATTACAACGCAATCTGCTAAGGGGTCGTCGTTTTTTTTCATTCAATTTATAATTATTATTTTTTATTTGATAGTGAGATTAAGCAGCTACGGTTGTTTCTGTTGACATTAAAAATTTAGAAATATATTGCAATTGCAAAGCGGGTGTTTCTGCTGAATTTATTAGTGTACGTAATTTTTGTGGTGCTTCGCAATGCCAATGTTGTAGATACCATTTAATATGTTTGCGCGCTAAACGAACGCCCATGACGTCTCCGTAAAAGCTATGAATTTCTTGTAAATGATCAAGTATTGTAGTGATACGAAGTGTGTTACTTACAGGCGCTTTATACACACCCGTTTTTAAATAATGTGCGATTTCGCCAAATAGCCATGGCTGACCTAATGCGGCTCGTCCGACCATAATAGCATCAGCACCTGTCGTTTGTAGTACGCGCTTTGCGTTAGCAGGGGAATTAATATCGCCATTAGCAATGACAGGAATATCAATGGCTTTTTTAACCGCTTTAATGGTGTCGTATTCAACACTACCAACAAATTTGCATTCACGAGTTCTGCCGTGAATAGTAATTGCTTGTATGCCAGCATCTTGGGCTATTTTTGCAATGGTGATAGCATTTTTCTCTTGCGGGTTTGTCCCCGTGCGAATTTTAACTGTGACAGGCACATCAACTGCGTCGACAGTAGTGCGAAGAATTTCAGCGACCAAAGGTTCATCAGCAAGCAATGCCGAGCCAGCCGCTTTTTTACACACTTTTTTGGCTGGACAGCCCATATTGATATCGATGATTTGAGCACCGTTGGCAACATTAAATTGTGCCGCTTCGGCCATTGTAGTAGGACTTGTGCCTACAATTTGAACGACAACGGGTTCAATTTCGCCGGCTAAGTCCATGCGCAAACGTGTTTTTTTTGAGTTTCGCAGGTTTGCTTGGCTAGTGATCATTTCTGACACTGCTAAATCGGCGCCATGCTGACGACAAACTTTACGATAAGGCTTGTCGCTGACTCCTGCCATAGGTGCAGCAATGATTGCATTCGCTATTTGGTGAGTTCCGATTTTCATAAATAGCTTGTTTGCATAAGACCTTTAAATATCGTTTTTATGATAATGAGAGCAGCTGATTAATATCGACAATAGTGCTGAAAAGAGCAGGAATCATACCGAGCTAGCTCTTTTGGGTAAAGTTTCAAACTAAAATATTAAAGCGAAATTTGTTCTAAAGAGATTTGTAAGCTAATGCACCATGCGTAATTCGTATCCATGCGCTTGTTGAGGGAAAGCTAGCAGTTCAACGGTGACTTTTTTCAGTTCATTTGATGCAATCAAATTTTCAGTGGAGTTATTATAGAGATAATCATTGGGTTTAAATGTTCGACGAGAAATTAAACGTCCGCTTTCATCGCTAAGAGATAGCTCTAATTTTGGTAATGGTTGGCTGATATTAGAACGACTTAGTAATGAAACTTTTAATAACACGGTTGAGGCACGAGTAGGATGGGCCTCAGTCTTTGCAGAGATCAGTTTCAGATTATTTAAGTCACGCCTCATTGGTAAGGAGTAGTCATAATTATCTTCTAGGGGTTGAAGACGATTTTGAATAGCAGAGATAGGTTGGCTAAGGAAACTAGGTAATAATTGTTTAAGCCATAATTGATAAGCAAGAGTAACCGTTAATAACAATCCTAAAGAGAGAGTAGCCACCAGCTTAATGTTTTTACGAAAGGTCATTTGCCAAGGTTGATTTAAACTAAAATTCTTTAAATCAGCTTGTTCATCTACCTGTTCAGTAAATTCTATGTGTTGAGTATCGGGTTCGAGAACATTTTTTTTAATCAATAAATCTACTTCATCAATTAATTCAGTATCCCGTAATTCAACATCATACAAATCATCATCGCTTGATAGTTGGTCTGTTTTCTCTTTAGGGGGTGTAAAGTCAAAACTTGGTTCTTGACGAGAATGCAAATCATCATCAAGCTCAGGGCTATCTTTATCTTCTGCGCCCAACGTTTTTGTTGGGATACTAATGTCTATTATAGGTATATCTGAGGAGCTTATTATATTGCTATTTAGTCTATCGCCCTTGGTCTGATTTTTTGTTTCTTTTTCTGTCGATTTAAAAAAAGAGTCATCAACATCTTCTTCAGGTGTGAATAGGTTCAAGCTGAATTGCTCTTCATCGTTTTCTTCTTTTTCCTTTTCCTCCTCAGCATGCTTAGAAAGCACTTTTAATAATTCATTTTTTGATAAAGAGGGTGGGAAAAGGCCTTTAGTTTCTTTTGTTACTTTACGCTTAGTGCTTAAAACGAAATCACCTGTTTCGCTCATGAATTGAGCATAAAATTTTTCACGACAACGGCCACAGCGGACTTTGCCTTTGCTTTTTTCGTATTGTGCATCTGAAATTACAAAAACAGATGAGCAATTTGGGCATTTTGTTGTGTTAGTCACAGTGATATCGGCTAATTATTGTTTTGGTTTACTGACTAATAAACACCATTGGTCTTGAACACGTACATCGAAATTGTAATATTCGTAAAAAGCATTTTTAACTTTATCTACTTGGTTTTCTAGAATACCAGTAAGTAATAAGACACCATCAGATTGTAAATGTAACAGTAATGTATCCCGAAGTTCAATAATGACATCTGCCAAAATATTAGCAATAACAAGGTTATAGGTATTTTCTTTAGATAATTGCGCGGGCAGATAGGCCTGTAATTGTTTTTGGCAGTGATTACGCTCTGCGTTTTCTTTACAGGCTGCAACTGCTAAGGGATCTATATCAACTGCGTCAGCTTTTGCTGCTCCACACAATAGTGCCCCGATAGCGAGAATGCCGCTGCCACTTCCATAATCTAACACTGTTTTTTCAGTAAGCTTTTGTTCAGACAACCATTTTAGAGACATGGCTGTCGTTGCATGAGTGCCTGTTCCAAATGCTAAGCCCGGATCAAGAATAATATTTTTTTGATTAGGCTCAACCGGCTCACACCAGCTTGGGCATACCCATAATTCTTTGCCAACTTGAATTGGCTTAAATGATGATAACCACACGCGTTGCCAGTCTTGATCGACTAGTGTGGTGACTTCAACAGGTAGCTCAGTGTGGTTATCTCCTGTGAATTTTTGATTTACAAACTCAATAATTGGATTTAGATCTACTTGATTGTCAAATAATGCGGTAACTCTGACTTTTTGCCAATCTGGCGTGCCCGGGAATGCAACTTCGTAAAACTCATCTTCCCCAGCATTTTCAGTAGTAATAGCTTGCGCTAAGAATGCTTCTAACATTGAACTTAAGCGTTCAACATTATTAGCATCAACCACAAAAGTAATTTGTGACCAACTCATAATCGTTTAAATTAGACTTATAGGTTATCAGCAATCCAGCTGAATATTTGT
Source organism: uncultured Gammaproteobacteria bacterium (assembly GCA_964517515.1). Classification (GTDB taxonomy): domain Bacteria; phylum Pseudomonadota; class Gammaproteobacteria; order Arenicellales; family Arenicellaceae; genus Arenicella. The sequence continues at coordinate 15,609 of CAZFEM010000022.1, forward strand.
TGTTCATCTATTTTGCCAAGTACCTGTTCAATCACTTGCCCATCGTTATTCAATAAGACTGAATAGGGTAGTAAGCCTTGCGGATTGCCTAAAGTAGCCATTATTTCGTGTCCAGATTGTTCAGCATAAAAAATTGGATAGGTTATATCCATTGAATCTAACATAGGCTGTGCTTTTTCAGTGCTATCAATGGTAATGCCTACTACGACAAAACCATTTTGATTGTTTTGTCGGTACATGGTTTCGAAAATAGGCATCTCCTCTCGGCATGGCGCACACCAGCTAGCCCAGAAGTTCACTAAGGTGAGTTGCCCTAAGGAGTTTTGAATGGTCGTTAATGAGGGCTCTGCTGAATCAGGAGAAAGACTGGGGTTTTCAAGTAGCTGCGCATTGAGCAATTGTGTGCTATCAATATCACTTTCAACTTTGCCCTTGTTAAAACCAACGCCAATAACGAAAGCGACTATTGCGATGAAGCCAATTAAAATTTTGCTTTGCGCGGTCATAATTATTACTTTGCTAGTATTGAGCGCGTGAAAGTAATGCTAGAAAATCATCTTCACTTAGGTAGCCATATTGGCGTAAATCTTGATTTTCAGTGCCATCAGCATTGATGAACAAAGTGGCTGGCGGCCCGAATACACTAAAATACTGTTTTAGTTTTTCGCTGTTGTCATTTGTATCGGTGACATCAATCTCAATCTTAGACCAATTTTCTAAGGCGCTAATAACATTTTGTTCTCGGTAAGTTGTGCGCTCCATGCGTTTGCAATCCAAACACCAGTCAGCATAAAAATCAATAAGCACCGGTTTTTGAGATTTTTTGGCTTGGTCTAACAATGAGGTTACTTCATCGAGAGTTGTCGTGTGTGTAAATTCAACCGCAGAAGTTTGAGCTGGTGTCGCATTTCGAGCGGCTAGTGTTTCCAGTGGATTCAATATATTTGTGCTATTTAAAGACGCGCCGGTTAATGCCATCAGTCCCCATGCCATAACTCCTATACTTAGCGCACGCCAACTACTCTTGAGTAACCCAGAGTCAACTTCGGTTGCGATGTGCCAGATAAAAAAACCAGCGACCAACAACAAGGCCGCCCATAAATAAAGTGTCGGAAATGCACCTAAAGTATCAAGCAGATAAATAGCGACACCAAGCACCATTAAGCCGAACAAGGTTTGAACTTGGTTCATCCATGCACCGGCTTTGGGTAAAATCCAGCCAGCACCAAAGCCAAACAGAATTAATAGCAAGCCCATACCTATCGCCATTGAGCCCATAATCGAGGCCCCTAGTATCGGATCGCCTTTAGTGATGGCGGCGCCAAGAGCAAGAATAAGCACAGGAGAAACACAAGCACCAACTACTAGCGCAGACACTAAACCTAAACCAAAACTCGATACGCTAGCTGACTTTTCTGAAGTAGAGGAGGTTTGTAAACGAGTTTGTATGCTGCTTGGCAGTTCTATTCTGAACCAACCAAAGAGTGAAGCGGCGAGTAAGAGTAGGAGGGTGCAGATAAAACCAATTACCCAAATATTTTGGAAGTAGGCTTGTAGTTGCGCACCAGTTGCTCCTGCCAGTGCCCCTGCAATAATATAGGTCACGACAGTACCTGCCACATAGCAAACGGCAAGCATGCCAGAGCGTAATTTACTACTAGTGCCTTGCCCAGCAATAATCCCAGCCAAAATTGGAATCATCGGTAATACACAAGGAGTAAAGCTTAATAAAATGCCAGCACCAAACGCAGCGAGAATGTAAGCAAAAAAACTTTTTTCGGTATTATTGTCAGAATTAAGTGAGCTATTAAATGAACTAGTGTTTGCGGTAGAGCCACTGCTTTCAGTTTGTGCAGCTAGATTTTTTGAATTATTTGCTTGAGCTGCATTAGTATCCGTAACGCTGACGATACGCTGCATGGGAGGATAACAAACGCCAACCGGTTTATTACAGCCTTGCCCATAAAGCTTGAGCTCTATTTGGGAGCTTGCTGTCGTATCACGAGTATAGTCGGCGAGTAATTCAAGGTTATAGAAATAGACTTCAACTTCGCCGAATTCTGGGTCATTTTCAATTGAGCCCTGTGGATAAGTGATGTTATCAATGGTCGTGCCCGCTGATAACACTTCAATGTTAAGTGCCTCTCGGTACATATAATAGTCATTAGCAATAGACCAATTAATAACAAGACCACTATCATTCGTCATTGCGCTAACCGCAAAGGCTTCTTCCTCAGGCAATAATGCAGGCTTATCATTTGACCAAAATTGCGCACTGCTTAGGCTGCTGATGCTTAATAACGTAAAAAGCAGTAATATTGGCGTGTAAGCAAGCAATAATGGTTTAAATTTTTTTGTTGAGAAATTCATAACATAAATTAAGACTGCTTCGAGTCAAAAATACTGGCGCAATAGTACAATAGTAGCAGAATAATAGTCGTACTAATGTCGTCATAGATTAGGGACAAAGAAGGGGCTCTAACTATAATTTTTGCAAGTACTAATTCAACAGGCTCGAATTTTAAAAAAGAGTGACCAATAAGGTTAAATCTATTAAAAGAGACTTTAAGTCTGAGCTGATAAAATCTTTTCTATTTCTTCGATAAGACTAGTCATTTCGTATTCAGTGCCAATGCTGATGCGGATATATTCGTTGATGCGTGGTGCAGAAAAGTAACGTACAACAACGCCTTGCTCACGTAGCATTTGAAAGAGTTTTTCCGCGTCGATGTTAGGGTGTTTAATCATCAGGAAGTTGCTCTGTGATGGCAGTATGACAAAACCAAGCGTATTTAATTTAATTGCCGTGTCATTGCGCGTATTGATGACTTTTTGTCGAGTATCGGCAAAGTAGTCTGTGTCTTCAAAAGCAGCGACTGCACCAGCGATGGCTAATTGATTAAGGGCATAGGGGTGGAAACTATTTTTAACTCGTTCTAAGCCTTCAATAAGCTCAGAGTTACCGCAGGCGAAACCGACACGTAAACCAGCGAGTGAGCGAGATTTAGATAATGTTTGTGTGACTAATAAATTAGGGTATTGGTCTATCAGTTTAATTGCAGAGTCATCAGAAAAATCAGCGTAGGCTTCATCGATTATGACAACTGAATCAGGGTTGCTGCGTAAAATCTCTTCTATGCGTTCTAACTCAAGTGCGATGCCTGTTGGGGCATTAGGGTTAGCAAAAATAATTCCGTCGTTGGATTGTTTAAAGCCATCTACATTTATTGTGAAGTCTTTATTTAAGGGAATGGTCTTTAACTCAATATTAAATAACTGACACCAGACCGGATAAAAGCTATAGGTGATGTCTGGGATTAAAACAGCGTTGTTTTTTTTGAGTAGACCTTTAAAAGCGTGTGCTAATACTTCATCCGAGCTGTTACCAACAAACACCTGTTTTGCTGTGAGGTTGTATGTTTTGGCAATCGTGTCTTTTAATACTTGCGCGTTTGGGTCTGGATACTTACGCAAATCATCGTTAGTAGCTACTTTGATTGCGGCAATAACATTAGGCGATGGCCCATACGGGTTCTCATTAGTATTGAGCTTGATAAGATTATCAAGCCGTGGTTGCTCGCCGGGGGTATAGGGCGTTAGCTGGGGAATATTTTTTGACCAAAACCGACTCATGATTCAGCAATTAAATGTTCTAATAAAAGTTCTAAGGTGAGGAATGAATTTGTACTTAAAAAGGAATGGTATCATTAGCCAAAGCGAAGTAAAGAAAATTTGATAATGACTCGAAAGCGCAAAGTTTACAGCAATGATAATTTAGCATTGGTTGGCTCATTGCAAAATTATCTACTGCAACACGATATAAGTGCCGAAATTCGCAATCAATACGTGTCGGGAGTGATGGGTGAGATTGGTTTTGCTAATGCTTGGCCTGAGTTGTGGGTGAGTGAAGTAGATTTCGATCAAGCTGAAACTTTATTAAAGGAAGTGAAAAATGATTCGCTTGTGCAAGGAATAAGTTGGCATTGCCGTCACTGCAAAGAGCAAAACCCAGGCAATTTTGAATTTTGTTGGCAATGTGAACAACCTAACTTGAAACAATCTGAGTAAACCTCATAATTAAGCTATGCCTTTTTTAATATTACTGTTTTTATTTGTTTTTGTCCCTGTGACCGAAATTAGTTTGCTGATTAATGTCGGCAAAACGATAGGTGGTTTCAATACTATTGCATTCGTAATATTTACTGCTGTGCTCGGTGCTTATTTAGTCAGACAACAAGGAATCGCTACCATCTTCAATTTACAACAAGAAATGAACTCTGGGCGTATTCCAGCCATGCAGCTTGCCGAAGGTGTTGCTTTGTTATTTGCTGGCGCAGTATTATTAACGCCAGGTTTTATTACCGATGCCATTGGATTTGCTTTACTGACCCCACCGTTACGCCGAGGCCTTATCCGTTGGGTTATGCAAAAAGGTGTAATTAAAGCTAGTAGCAAAGCAAGGGGCGGTGTTTTTAATGGTGGGTTCAATGCACACCAAACAAGCCATCATCCTTCTAATAACAAGGACTCAAAAATTATAGAAGGCGAATACCGAGAACCTGAGTAGCTGTGCTAGCGATAATCCTACTCATTTAAGTAAAAGAACTAAAAGTTAGCCATAAGGCTTGACTTTATAGTGCTCGACCCTATTATTAGCACTCCTTGATATTGAGTGCTAATGATGAAGTTGTATTTCTCATTTTAGCACCCACATATCTGGCTAATAATTAATTAATCTAACTCATTTAAGTTATTTTTGGAGGCTTAAATAATGGCTATACGTCCACTTCATGACCGTGTATTGGTTCGTCGTTTAGAAGATGAAACTACATCACCAGGCGGAATCGTAATTCCTGATTCGGCAAAAGAAAAACCAGCTCAAGGCAAAATTATTGCTGCGGGTAACGGTAAAATTTTAGAGAACGGTGACGTTCGCAAACTCGATGTTAAAGTTGGTGACAAGGTGCTTTTTGGTAAGTACTCAGGCACAGAAGTTAAAGTAGATGGCGAAGATCTTCTCGTTATGCGTGAAGACGATATCGTCGGTGTTATCGAGAAAACTAAGAAGAAATAAATTGTTGTTAGAAATACTTAGGGAGCCTGCAGATAAATTGCCGCAGTACTTTGAGTCACTTTCTAGCTTCTTACTAATCTAATAGAAACGTTTTTTTGGTCTCATTAAGACCAAGATAAAAGAAACTAAATATAAAGAGGTATTTAACATGTCAGCTAAAGACGTAAAATTTGGTGATGACGCACGCGCAAAAATTCTTGCCGGCGTTAACATTCTAGCCGATGCAGTAAAAATCACACTAGGCCCTAAAGGTCGTAATGTTGTTTTAGATAAATCATATGGCGCTCCAACCGTTACTAAAGACGGTGTATCAGTTGCTAAAGAAATTGAACTATCTGATAACTTTGAAAATATGGGCGCGCAGCTTGTGAAAGAAGTGGCCTCAAAAACCAATGATGTTGCTGGTGACGGTACAACCACTGCTACCGTACTTGCGCAAGCAATGGTTAAAGAAGGTTTGAAAGCAGTCGCTGCGGGTATGAACCCAATGGATCTTAAACGTGGTATCGACAAAGCAGTTGCCGCTGCAGTTGAACAATTAAAAACTTTATCTAAGACTTGTAAAAACACAAAAGAAATTGCCCAAGTAGGTACGGTTTCAGCAAACTCTGATGAAACAGTTGGTAATATCATTGCCGAGGCGATGGACAAAGTTGGCAAAGAAGGCGTTATCACTGTTGAAGAAGGCCAAAGCTTAGAGAATGAACTTGACGTTGTTGAAGGTATGCAATTTGACCGTGGTTATTTATCGCCCTATTTTGCTAACAAGCAAGATACTATGATTGCAGACTTAGAAAACCCAATGGTGTTATTACACGACAAAAAAATCACCAATATCCGTGATCTTTTACCAACACTTGAAGCGGTTGCTAAAGCAGGTCGTCCATTATTAATTATTGCTGAAGACGTAGAAGGCGAAGCGCTTGCTACTTTAGTAGTAAATAATATTCGAGGCATTGTTAAAGTTTGTGCAGTTAAAGCACCAGGTTTTGGTGATCGTCGTAAAGCTATGTTGGAAGACATCGCGATTTTAACTGGCGCGAAAGTGATTTCTGAAGAAATTGGCATGAGTCTTGAAGCGATTACTTTAGAAGATTTGGGTGCAGCAAAACGTATTCAAGTGTCTAAAGAAAACAGCACAATTATTGATGGTGCTGGTAAAGCTAAAGAAATCAAAGCACGTGTTAATCAAATCCGCGCGCAGATTGAAGAGTCTTCTTCAGATTATGACAAAGAGAAAATGCAAGAGCGCGTAGCAAAGCTAGCCGGTGGTGTTGCATTAATCAAAGTTGGCGCTGCTACTGAAGTTGAAATGAAAGAGAAAAAAGCACGTGTTGAAGATGCATTGCACGCGACTCGAGCGGCTGTTGAAGAAGGTGTTGTGCCTGGTGGTGGTGTTGCATTAGTACGTACTTTGAAAGCGATTGCTAAAGTTCAAGGTGACAATGCTGATCAAGATGCAGGCGTTAAAGCAATATTGAAAGCTGTTGAAGCACCTCTACGTCAAATTGTTGATAACGGTGGTGATGATGCTTCTGTTGTTTTAAATGAAGTAGTTAATAACAAAGGTACTTATGGTTATAACGCTGGCACGGGTGAGTATGGCGATATGATTAAAATGGGTATCCTTGATCCAACTAAAGTAACGCGTACAGCGCTCCAGCACGCAGCGTCTATAGCTAGCATGATTATCACAACTGAAGCGATGATCTCAGATGCTCCAGCTGATGAAGCTGCTGCTCCTGCAATGCCTGATATGGGTGGTATGGGTGGTATGGGCGGTATGGGTGGCATGATGTAAATAGAGCATTGCTCTAACATCTGCGCTCAAGCGCTATATGCTGTAAAAAAGCCCCGTTGTCTTATGATAACGGGGCTTTTCTTTTTTGCTTATTATAATTGTGTCTCATTGAATCAATTGAGTTTCTGGGAAGGCTGCGCGCCAACCAAACCAAAAAGCGCGATGATAGGGTAAACGATTTAATCGTTTTTTATCTGTGTCTTCTAGCCATTCTTCAGCCAGAGTCCATTGCTTGCCTGAACTGTCGGTTATAGTTTGGTTGCCATCATAACTTTCAAATTCAATACCTTTAGGGTCGTATACTCTATTGGCACCAGACATGTCGGTAAAGACAACAAATTGTTGTTGCCCAATTTTGCCAGTATAAACAGGGTTGTTATTTAGAAAGTTTGTATCAATGGCTAGTTGCTGGTTAGGTGCAGCCGGAAAGCGTAAGGCAAGAATTTCTTGCTTGTTTGCCAGTCGGTTATCTTCAAACGGAGTATTAAACATCAGTTGGTCAGTATCAAAATACTCTGCATAAGCTACACCTTCACCATAGTCACGTTGATGGCCAGTATTTAAAGATAAAACAGTAGTATCGGGGTGGCGTTTTAACCATTCACCCCAAGTAGTTGTGACGACACTTTCATAATTAAGTTGGATACCTTGATCGACTAAAGGACCTAATACTGGTTTGCCTTCAGTAGTGCTCCATAAAGATTGGGTGGCTTGATCGTACATTAATTTATTTGAACGATATAAGAAACCGCTAGTGCCTAAACGATAATTAACACCTTCGTGTTCGGTAATGTAAGGAATAACGGTGCCGCACAGAGTGCAATATACTCCAGCGATAGGCACGCCGCCAATTGTGTCGGTAAACATTTCGTGCCAGGCGAGAATTCGTTTTGGGTAAGCACGGGCATCACCGTTTATTTCAATTCCAAAAACAATATTATCCTCTTCTAAATAATCAGCCTCAGTAGGAGTAATCATTTCAGGATCTCTTAACGGTGGAATACCATCTTGACGTACTCCGCCCCAGCGGATTTCATCCATCCGAATACGTGCCGTATCGGCTCTATCAGCAAAATATTTTTCGAATTTGAGATCAATGCTGCGAAACAAATCAGCTTTGAATTTGTCGTAACCAATAGCTGGTTCAATCGATTGATTCCATAGCCAAAAATACCAGTCTTGAGTGTTATCTGAGGTCACACCTTTGGCGGTTTTTTTGATTAATTCTCTTAATTTATCGTATGTCCGTAGATCTCTGCTGTAAGGGTAAACCTCTAGGGCAAAGATCATAAATCCAGGTTGCCAATTTTGTTCAATAAATTCTAATGAAGCAATGTAATCTTCTTCACTTTGAGGAATTAATAGATTAAAGAAATGATCCGTAGGGTCTATGTTATTAGCTGATTCTGTATTCTGTGCGAAACTTGAATTTGTCGTAAAACTACTTATAAAAATAACAGTAACAATTACAGCGAATATTTTTTTTGATAAGAAAGTAGACATTTGAATCTCTGTATATTCATTAGGTTCTTTACTGATGACCAGAGCCTTTACAAGTCTATTGCTCTATTTTTAAAAATCTAGAAGAGCAAAAAATTGGTTATTAAATAATTCGAAATTCCCTTATTAAAGTTGCTGGCTTACAATCCAATCCTTGATCTCTTGCATAACATCTTTGTCTGACTTTTCGCCAACTGTGATTGCCGATCCAACAACACATTGAATTATGCCTGGCTTAATGAGCCAACTATCAGTAGACCAATATTTTCCGGCATCGTGAGCAATAGGCACAATCACGACATCTCCTGCGCGTGCTAATTTGGCAGCGCCTAGTTTGTAGAAACCAGTAGTACCATATTGAGTGCGAGTGCCTTCTGGAAAAATCAGTACATGCCGACCTTCCGAAAATTTTTCTACACCTTGGGTAAGAACTTGTTCCATCGCACTGGCGCCGTCTTGCCGGTCAATTGCGATAGGTTTAGTTGCCCATAATCCCCAGCCAAAAAAAGGTATTTTTAGTAATTCTTTTTTTAACACCCAGGCAAGTGTAGGTAAAAAGGTTTGCGTTACGATTGTTTCCCAAGTCGACGAGTGGTTACTGGCAAAAACACAGGGCTCTTGTAAAATATTTTGCGGATTAATTAATTTGTGCTCTAAACGGCAAGTGATTTTGAGCCACCAAGTAACAAATATAGCCCAACCAGCGATAATGCGTGAGCGTGATTTAGCTGGTAATACGAGTACTAACAGGGCAACAAAAAGATAAGGTATTGTCGACAAGGCTAGGCCAAGATAAAACGCACTAGATCGTAAATAAATCATTGGATTTGGTCGCTTAGTAATGCGTCTACAAACTTGTCTAAATTATCAAACACGATTAGATCATCTAAAACTGGTTGTGAATTATTTTCTGGATATGACTTTAATTGTTTAATTGTTTTTTTACCATTGCCCGTTCGTACTAAAACAGGTACTGCGCCAGCCGATTTTGCTGCGACTAAATCTCGCAGAGAATCACCAACCGAATATGTTTCAGTCAGGTTTACATTTAATCGTTCGGTAAGTTCTTCATATAAGCCGGTTTTTGGTTTTCGACACTCACAACCATCATCTGGGTGATGCGGACAAAATAGAATGCTTTGTATTTTGCCGCTATGCTGTTGTATATAATCCAACATTCTGACATGAATTTGTCCAAGTGTATCGGCACTAACAAGACCGCGACCTACGCCTGATTGATTAGTTAAAATGACAATTTCAAAGCCAGCTTGTGATAACCGACCAATGGCTTCTAAGCTACCTGGGATAGGCTTCCATTCTTCCGGCGATTTTATAAATTCAGGTGAGTCCTGATTGATAACACCATCGCGATCCAGAATGATAAGTTTCATGATTCTTGTATTCTGAGCTTAGGTTTGAATTAATGAAATATCTGCGACGCGTAAAAATAGCTGCTGCATTTTTTGTAGTAAGGCTAATCTATTTTTCTGTATTGAAAAATCATCGGACATCACCATTACAGAATCAAAAAATTCGTCGACTGGCATGCGCAATGATGCAAGCTTCTCTAAACCTTTAGTGTAGTTGCCCGAATTAAATGCTTTTATACAATCAGCTTCAATTGTCGTGAGCGTTTCAAATAATTTTTGTTCTGCAGCTTCATTCAACAAGTCTTCGTTTATATCAGACTTAATTTCTGCAGTTTGTTTTTTTAAGATGTTGCCAATGCGTTTATTGGCAGCGACTAAATTTTCAGCATCATCGAGCTTACTAAAAATATTTACCGCTTTAACTCGAGCATCGAAATCAAGTGGGCTGTCTGGCTTACAAGCCATGACTGCATTAATTGTAGTAGTAGGTATGCCTTGATTTTGATAATGCGCGGTTAAGCGCCCGCGTACAAATTCAACAATTTGTTCTTGTGTTTCGGTATCGACCTTTAGATTCTGTAAATCACTATATGTGTCAGCGCTGTCACTAATTAAATCACGCAAGTTAAGGTCATGTTGTTTTTCGATTAAGATGCGTAAGATGCTGAGTGCGGCACGCCGTAATGCATATGGGTCTTTATCACCGGTAGGTGTTTCTCCGCTCGCGAAAATGCCAACGAGGCTATCGATTTTATCTGCTAATGCGACCGTTTGTGCCTCGCCTGATTCAGGTAATTGGTCGCCAGCGAATTTAGGCCAGTAATGTTGCTCTATGCAATCACCAACTAAAGTGTCTTCATTATCGTTGTTAGCATAATAACGCCCCATCACACCCTGTAAGTAATCAAACTCACCAACCATATTTGTAACCAAATCGGCTTTGGCTAGTTCTGCTGCGCGATCAGCAATTTTCTTATCTGCATTCAGTTTGCTAGAAAATTTATTTGTTAACGATCTTAAGCGTTTAGTTTTATCAAGGACACTGCCTAGCTTGGCATGGAAGAGAACGTTGTCGAGCTTTTCTACACGCGATTCAAGGGTTGCCTTAAGGTCAGTTTGCCAGAAAAATTGTGCGTCAGACAGCCGAGCATTTAAAACTCGTTCGTTACCTGCTATGACCCGTTGAGGCTCTTTGCTCTCTATATTGCTGATGGTTATAAAATTCGGTAATAGTTTGCCTTTACCATCAACGATATGAAAATATTTTTGATGATCCCGCATGGAAGAGATCAAACATTCTTGTGGCACGTCTAGGAACTTTGTATCGAAACTACCAAGTACTGCTGTTGGGTATTCAACTAGCCCAGTTACTTCTTCGAGTAATGTTTTATCTTCTTCAATTTTTCCACCAACACTTTTTGCTAGTTTTTCGATTTGTTGCTCAATCATGATTTGCCTATCAGCAAAACCGGCAACAACATGCCCTTGTTCTTCTAATACCGATTGATATTTGTCCGCATGGGGTATTGTCAGTGCGGCCGAGCTATGAAAACGATGCCCTTTAGAAGTATTGCTAGCCGCAATATCTAAAATTGTAGTATCGAGAACTTGATCACCATGCATCACGATAAACCAATGTGCTGGGCGAACAAATTCAGCATTACCTGCCCCCCAACGCATACGCTTAGCAATGGGTAAGCGTTTTATTGCTTGGCTGATAATATCGGGTAGAAGGTCGGCAATTGTTTTACCTGTTTCGTTAACTTGATAACTTAGCCATTCTCCTTTATCGGTTTTTAATCGTTGCAATTGGTCGACTTCAACGCCACAGGATTTAGCAAAACCGAGAGCAGCTGGAGTAGGCTTACCTTGCTCATCAAAGGCCGCTTGTACGGCAGGACCACGGCGTTCAATTTTTTGATCGGCCTGAGAAGACTTTGTCGAAGGTACACTAATGGCAAGCCGGCGTGGTGTTGCAAACGATACTGCTTGCTCAGCCGTTTTATTATTAACTAGTTCGGCTGACACTAAACCTTGTAAAATTTCATTCGAGAAAGCTAAGCTCAGCTTTTTCAGTGATTTAGGTGGTAATTCTTCTGTGCCTAGTTCTATAAGTAAAGTTTCCTGTGTCATCATTCTATTCCTTTGTCATTGCCATAGACGACTTGCCACGCGGAAACCCAAGTTCTTCTCGAGATTCGTAATAAGCTTTTGCTACGCCTTTTGCTAAAGCGCGAATTCGACCAATGTAGCGCGCGCGTTCAGTAACGCTAATAGCCCGACGAGCATCCAGCATATTGAAGCTATGGGATGCTTTTAATACTTTTTCGTAGGCGGGTAGTGGTAATTTTTGTTCAAGAAGGTATTTGCTTTCTTGTTCGCAAGCGTTGAACTGGTGAAAAAGCTCTTCTACGTTTGCATGTTCAAAATTATAAGTTGATTGCTCAACTTCATTATTATGATACATGTCACCGTAGGTATAGCCGTCAGTCCAAATCAAATCATAAACACTATCAACGCCTTGTAAGTACATTGCAATTCGTTCTAAGCCGTAGGTGATTTCACCAGTAACAGGTTGACAGTCGAGCCCGCCAACTTGTTGAAAATAGGTGAATTGAGTAACTTCCATACCGTTTAACCAGACTTCCCAGCCAAGTCCCCATGCACCCAGTGTTGGTGATTCCCAGTTGTCTTCCACAAAGCGAATATCGTCACTAAGCATATCGATACCAAGCTCACGTAATGACTCTAAATACAATTCCTGAATATTGTCGGGTGATGGCTTGAGAATAACTTGGTATTGAAAATAATGTTGTAAGCGATTTGGGTTATTACCATATCGACCGTCGGTAGGTCGACGAGACGGTTGTACGTAAGCTGCTTTAATTGGTTCAGGGCCAATTGCTCCAAGAAAACTAGCTGAATGAAAAGTACCTGCCCCCATTTCAATGTCATAAGGCTGCATGATCAAACAACCGTTAGCAGCCCAGAATTGCTGTAAACGTAGAATCAGGTTTTGAAAAGTTATAGTGTCACTCATGGCGGCTAAAAGTCGAGATATTGCAGGAAATATTAACTAGTAATTTTAAAGTTGATCAGCTTTTTAAATTAGTTACTTAGCTAGCTTAAAATTGAAAGGCTATTATAGCTAGCGAGCTTAAATAAGCGAGACCTTTGCGAGAGTTTATCGGGAGTGTAAATTAGTTGATATATAGCCGTGATTGAAAATGTTACAAAAATGTTACAAAACTATTAGACAACAGACAGATTTTGTATTAGATTAGCTCCAGACTTAATTATTCAAGTCGCCTAGGAGTTTATGAAAGTGCAGCCAATAGCACTAATCTAGGAAAATAAAAAAGCCCGTAATAATAAAAATAAAGCGGGCTTTTTTGTTTTTTTCTACAACTGTTTTTCTCTTAGCACTATATTTCCCTTCAGTTACAGTTCTTCTTTGTTTTCCTTATTTTTTCTCAAATTCAAATAAATTTTTAAGCTCTTATATTGCGCCTTTTGAACTACTTTAAATACTTAGTTAACCGCAACTCGTTGTATAAATAAAACCCGTTCATAGCTAGAAGCTAAGTGTATACAGGTATGGAGTAATGCCTCTATATTTTTAACACTTACACCTTTCATAAAACTAATGTCTTTTAAAAAGCGTATATAGTCGAAAATCGACAAGTTATAGCTATAAAATCGTGCAGATTACAACGTAAAACACTATA
>CAZFEM010000022.1:29181-35058 GCA_964517515.1 uncultured Gammaproteobacteria bacterium
AAAATCGACAAGTTATAGCTATAAAATCGTGCAGATTACAACGTAAAACACTATAATTGCACCATTGTAGTGCAATTATAGTGTTTTACTATGATTAAGCATGTGGCATGAATTTTGCTTAATTATTCGAATAATGTCGCTGAATTGGTGAAGGAAAATATGCAAATAATTAATGATTTTGAGTTATGTCTTATAAAGGAAGCTTTGTGTGGATGCTGATTCGATTTTAGAGAACTTAGAATGCGCTGTTATTTTAATTAATGACGAGTTGACTATACAGTTTGTAAACATAGCTTCAGAGATTTTACTTGGTCAAAGCCGAGTGAATTTAATTGGCAAGTGCTTTGTAGAATTTATCCCAAATTCTAAAGTTACTTCATATATTGAAACTTGTTTAAAAAATAAGTCGATGTATACCTTACGAGAGATCCCTTTAAATTTAATTGGCAAAGAAACGCTTGTCGATATTACTTTGTCATGCGTTTCGAATAGACGTGGTATTGAACCGTCAGTGCTAGTTGAAATTAATTCAATTAATCGTATTTCTCGGTTTATGAAAGAAAAAAATCAGACCGAGCGACAAAAGTCATTTCGTTTGATGATGCGAGGCCTTGCACATGAAATTAAAAACCCTTTAGCTGGGATTAGAGGCGCAGCGCAATTACTTACAAGAGAGAATGTCGATTCTGAGCAGCAAGAGTTAACCGAGATTTTGATAAAAGAAGCAGATCGATTAACGCATTTAGTTGATCGTGTCATGGGCTCGCGCGAACAATTAAAACCTGCGCGACTCAATATTCATGAAGTAATTGAACATGTTGTTCAATTGGTCAACGTGAAGTCTGACAATGAGCTTATTATAAACCGCTTTTATGATCCGACATTACCTGAGATTGTCGTTGATAGAGAACAAATAATTCAAGCGGTATTAAATATTGTAGTAAACGCAATTGAGGCACAAAAAGATTCTGAACAAGTTTCTATAGGGTTTATTACCCAGTTCCAACGATTAGTGACGATTAATCGAAAAATGCACCGACAAGTTATGAAAATATTAATTTGGGATAATGGACCAGGCATCCCCGATGATATTAAAGATGTGATTTTTGATCCTTTGATTACAGGACGCCCAGATGGAACAGGGTTAGGTTTATCCATTACTCAAGAAATCGTTCATCGTCATAATGGTACTTTGGCCTTAGAAGAGTTAGGCGAAAAAACTTGTTTTTCTATCTATTTACCTTTTACCGAAAATACATTTAAAGAGAATACAACCAGTTTGGAGAAGCATGAATAAAATTTGGATAGTTGATGATGATTCTTCAATTCGGTGGGTGCTTGCTCGAGCTCTCAGATCAGAAGGTTTTGAAGTAGAAGACTTTGAGGATGCGGAAAGTGTACTTTTAGCCTTAAAAAAATCGCGTCCAACCGTATTGATGACAGATATTCGTATGCCAGGAATAAGTGGCTTAGATTTAGTAAAAACGATGCACGAGGATTATGCCGATGTCCTGTGTATTATTATGACCGCGCATACCGATTTAGAAAGCGCATTAGCGTCATATAATAGTGGCGCTTTTGAGTATCTACCCAAACCATTTGACTTAGATGAAGCAATTCGTTTGGTGCATAGTGCGCTTGACAGTGTCTCGAGTGATGTGGTGGGTGATAGCGATCATGAAGATGAAGAAATTGAAATGATCGGCAAAGCACCGGCTATGCAAAAAGTATTTAAGGCAATTGGGCGTTTAGCAAAATCAAATATTAACGTTATGGTCTGCGGTGAGTCTGGTACGGGCAAGGAGTTAGTTGCAAATGCACTACATCAACATAGCCCGCGTGCAAAGAACCCTTTTGTTGCGATTAATATTGCAGCGATCCCAGCCGATTTGCTTGAGTCAGAATTGTTCGGTCATGAAAAAGGCGCATTCACCGGTGCTCAAACGCAGCGCCAAGGTCGATTTGAGCAGGCGAATGGCGGTACTTTATTTTTAGATGAAATTGGTGAAATGACGACAGAACTACAAACTCGTTTATTACGTGTTTTATCTGATCGGCGTTTCTATCGAGTTGGTGGTCGTGATTTAGTTAATGTTGATGTTCGAATACTCGCCGCAACTAATCAAAACCTAGAAAAACAAGTTGAGAATGGTAATTTTAGAGAAGATCTGTACCACCGTTTGAATGTGATTCGTATTGATTTGCCATCATTATCTGAACGTGCTGAAGATATTCCTTTACTAGCGAAAAAGTTTTTACGTGAAAGTGCTGAAGAGTTACAGGTAGAAATGAAACGGTTGTCCGAAAACGCATTGCATACAATGATGAGTTATAGCTGGCCGGGAAATGTGCGAGAGTTAGAAAATGTCTGTCGGTGGATTACGGTGATGGCACCAGCAGTAACAGTCAACGAAGATGATTTACCTAAAAAACTATTTGCTGCTACTAGTGATAATCAAACAAATGATTGGGAGCAGGCTCTTGCAAAAGTAGCCGCTCAGCAGTTGAACATGAATCAAAGTGATGTGTTATCTAACTTACTGAAACGGTTTGAATCAACATTGCTTGAAGTAGCTTTAGCGCACACCGGGGGTCACCGTCAGAATGCTGCTAAAGCCTTAGGTTGGGGGCGCAATACATTGACTCGTAAATTAAAAGATTTAGGTATGGATTAAGCTTGTTTGCATTTATTTGAGCCTGTGTATAATAGCGATTGTTGTGTTCTGCAATTCTATATAGACAACTACTTCTCAAATTATGCTAAAAAAGTCGTTTGTAATAATTCTATTTTTATCAGTTACTTCGGTATCTCAAGCCCAAACACGTTATGTGACCGATGATTTTGAGATCATGATGCGCACAGGGCCGAGTGTTCAAAATAAAATTATCGTGCCATTACGTAGTGGCGCAAAATTGAACCTTTTGCGTTCTGATTCAGGCAATGGTTATAGTCAAATTCAAACTGAAAATGGCGATATAGGATATGCACTAACTCGATTTTTAAGCCCGAACCCATCAGCACGCAACCGTGTTGTAAGTTTAGAAAATCAACTTAAACAGCTTCGATCAGAGCCTCAAGAATTAACTAGTTTGTTAGCAACTAGTCAGGAAGACAATCAATTATTAATTGAGCAAAATACTCAGCTTGCAGAGCGAATTAGTAAGGTTGATGAAGAGTTAACTCTAATTAAAAAAGTCTCTGGTGAGGCAGTAAATCTGGCTTCTCAAAATCAAAAACTTGAAAGTGAGGTTCAGCAATTACTGTTGCAACTTGATGATGTGCGTATTCAAAATCAAGATTTGAAAGACCAGTCAGGTCGAATGCAGAATATTCTCGGTGGAGGCTTAGTTCTAGTGGGCTTGTTTTTAGGATGGGTATTATCGATTTCAGGTCGACGCGGACGTAACTCTTGGGGCTCTTAAGCTTTTAATTTTTCGAATAAGATTATTTCTTATTAAGTCTGTGTATTCTGCCGAATGACTTCAGACATTAACTCAGCATGAGAATCCGAATCGTTTAGACAAGGAATGTAGCGATAAGTTTCACCACCAGCATCCATAAAATATTCTTTGTTTTCACCATCAATTTCTTCTAATGTTTCTAAGCAATCGGTACTAAAGCCTGGACAAATTATATCGACTGATTTGATGCCTTTTTCTGGCAAGCCTTTTAAAGTCTCATCACAGTAAGGTTGTAACCATTCTTCTGCACCAAAGCGCGACTGAAAAACTAGCATCCAGCTATCATTTTCGAGTTCTAAATAGTCAGCTATTTGCCGCGCGGATTCTTTACATTGCGTTTCGTAGGGGTCGCCTTTGGTAATATATTTTTTAGGTACTCCATGAAAAGACATTAATAACTTTTGTGCGCGGCCGTGTTCATCCCAATGTGCTTTAATCGAATCACCAATGGCCTTTATATAGCTATTTTTTTCGTAATAACTATTGATAAAATTTATCTGTGGTACCCAACGATGTTTGCTTAAGGCTTTGCCAACAGCATCAAAAGTTGAGCCATTTGTACTACCCGAGTATTGCGGGTAAAGAGGAATGACAATCAATTTTCTAATGCCTAGCTGATGAAGTTTGGCGAGTTTGTCTTTTATGCTCGGCTTGCCATAACGCATAGCCATTTCAACTTGATAATCGCTTCCGACTAGAGTTGCTACTTTATCACTTAATTTTTGACTGTTAAGTAGCAAAGGCGAGCCTTGTTCCGTCCAAATCTCTCGATAAGTTGCTGCGCTCTTATGTGAGCGTACATTGATTATAATTCCTTTAACTAGAATTAAGCGCAGTAGGCTGGGTAATTCAATAACCCTCGGGTCCATCAAAAATTCGCCAAGATATTTACGCAAACCAGGGCAAACAGGTCTTTCTGGCGTGCCTAGGTTAATTAGTAATATCCCTGTTTTACTATTGCTGCTAGCAATATCATTTTCTTGGCCGAGGTATTTCATTTGATACTCTAGTGAAGTATAGCTTTCGAGAATTATGTATGATTAACGAAGACTAAATTAATTAAGTTTTGCTAAGCTGAAAACAGCAAAATTCTTATGCGTCACCGGTTACTTTCATTCCAGATCTAATATTGGTATTAGCAAAGTCGACCATGCGCTTTAATGAGCGGGCGGCTTTTTTGCGTATTTCTTCTTCAATATGAATCTCGTTGTCACCGGTATCTAATATTTTTTCTAGGCGCTGTAAATCATTCATTTTCATCCAAGGGCATTGTGCACAGCTTTTACAGGTCGCACCGCTTCCTGCGGTGGGCGCTGCGATAAACTCTTTATCTGGAGAGTACTGTTTCATTTTATGAAAAATGCCATCTTCAGTTGCGACAATAAATTGTTTATTCGGTAATTCGCGACTAGCTACTAATATTTTACTGGTTGATCCAACTACATCAGCCAAATCGACTACACTCATTGGAGATTCAGGGTGGACTAGAACCGCGGCGTCTGGATATTCTTTTTTCATATCCATTAATGCTTCAGCCTTAAATTCTTCATGCACGATACAAGCACCTTGCCACATAATCATATCGGCACCAGTTTCTTTTTGGATATAGTTACCTAAAAAGCGATCTGGACCCCAGATGAATTTTTCACCTTTTGCATGTAAATGAGAAACTATTTCGAGTGCGATCGAAGATGTGACTACCCAATCAGCGCGAGCCTTTACTGCCGCGCTTGTATTGGCATATACAACGACAGTGCGATCTGGGTGCTCATCACAAAAAGCAGAAAATTCATTAATTGGGCAGCCAATATCGAGTGAACATTCAGCTTCACTATCAAGAATATGAACACGTTTTTCGGGGCTTAATATTTTTGATGTTTCAGCCATAAATTTAACGCCCGCAACAATAATTTTTTCAGCATCATGCTCATAGGCATAGCGCGCCATTTCTAATGAGTCTGAAACAGTACCGCCACTATCCTCGGCAAGGTCTTGTAAGTCATCATCAACATAGTAATGTGAAACGAGAATGGCATTCTGCTCTTTCATTTTCATTAACAAACGGTCTTTTAGATCGTTTTCTGCTTTTGCGCCAAGTACAGAATGTGTAACAGAGCGTGCTTGTGCCGCGGTGGCTTCAATTTCAATTTCTAATTTTTTTGGAATGTCTAATGCTTTTGACATGGTAGGCCTCAATCAATTCCACAGGGACAATATTTCATAAAACAATAAGGCATATCCTATCATGCTTGATGGTGACCTCGCAGTAAGCTAAAACTAAAAAACCACCCAAGAGGGTGGTTTTTTAGTTTTTAACATTTAAGTAACTTAGAAAGGTCGAGGGATAGTTAATCCTGCTTTTTTAGCTTTCTTTTTAGTAGTTTTTTTCTTAGCTGTTTTTCTGGCTACTTTTTT
>CAZFEM010000023.1:0-32967 GCA_964517515.1 uncultured Gammaproteobacteria bacterium
TTATAGGCCTCTTTGCTTGACAATAGATTTAGGTTTTCTGTAACTAAATCTTCTCCATTCAATTGAGTTAATAACCAATCCTTATAGTCACTACCAATGTGCTCGAGCTCTCCCGGTTTGGCGCCCATACCAAAGCGATTTGCAGCGATAACTGTTTCTTGGCTAATTGTCATTTTGAGAGCTTTTTATATGCATAAAAAAGAGAACCCGTTCCGTCTGATATAATCTTTACATCTAGAAATATAGTGTAATGGATAAAGTGGAGTTTTGAATTTAAATTGATCATATCAAATTGTAGTTAAATAATGCTGAAATCAACTAATCAATGGTTAGGCTATGTGAAGATTTCTTATATTTTTAAAATATTGAGTTAAATTCTACCTACAATTGATTTGCCTTATGTTAAATTGTTTTAATGCAAGTAAACTTAGAGTTGTTAAATGTTTTTATTAAGCAATATTCAAGATCGTAATTATTGGGAAGATTTTTCTGATATTGAAGGTGTTATTTTTGATATAACGGACAAAGTATTAAAAAATAGAAAGAACAAAGATTGGTTTCTGATAAAAGAAGGAAGCATTGCTTGTGTGATAATGAGTACTCGCAAAGTGAGTACTTTCTATCGAGTAAAGGAAATTATAGAACAGGCAGTTAACAACGCTGGAGATGAAGCTGAAAAAGAGCTGCGCTATCTACTAGTGGGTGAAGTTGTTGCAAAGTCGGATGATAGAGAAGATGTAACGCGGCTATTAAATAAGCATTCAGTTAGTCATCCAAATTTACCAAAAAATAAAATTGGTGTAGCTTTTAAAATTGCGGATATAGGTAACGGTTTAGATGAGATAATTATCAAAACAGCAGAAGGGAGTAGTTGTAAGTTAGGAGAGCTTTAGGCAAACTAATTAATATAGGCAAATAGTAAAAGCTGAACTTAAATAAGTGCTAGCTTTATTAATTTGTCCATGATAGAAATTGTAATAATCATATACATAAAAAACCACTAATTTTTTAGAGAATTATTATGGATTTACTTGTTGAATTTTCGACGAAGTTTATAAATTTCGCTGTTGTCGCTTTTGTTTTTTTGGTCGGCCTAGCCTTTTTAGCAGTCATTGTTTTGTATTTTGTAGATCGAATGCAAACAACGTCTACGATTAAACGTAATTATCCTGTTATTGGGCGGTTTCGTTTTTTCTTTGAGCATATGGGAGAGTTTTTCAGACAATATTTCTTTGCTTTAGATCGTGAGGAAATGCCGTTTAATCGAGCGCAGCGTAGCTGGGTATATCGAGCTGCTAAAAATATTGATAGTACAATTCCTTTTGGGTCAACTCGCGATCTTCGCCCTGAAGGGACGCTGATGTTTGTTAACTCACCTTTCCCTCCTTTAACTGATGAATCATTGCCACCTAAAAAAATCACTTTAGGAGAAGGGTTTTGTGAAAAACCTTATAGCACTGCTTCAATTGTGAATATATCAGGGATGAGTTATGGCGCAATTTCAAAACCTGCAGTTCTAGCTTTATCTGCTGGCGCGCAAAAAGCTGGTAGTTGGATGAATACTGGTGAAGGCGGTTTGTCACCTCATCATATAGAAGGCGGTGCTGACATAGTGTTCCAAATTGGTACAGGAAAATTTGGAGTACGAGATAGTAAGGGCAATTTATCCGAAGAAAAACTGACTGATTTAGCAGCAATGGCGCAGGTAAAAATGTTTGAAATCAAGTTGAGCCAAGGTGCTAAACCTGGCAAAGGAGGGATATTGCCTGGTGTCAAAGTTACCAAAGAAATAGCCGAAATTCGCGGACTTGAAATTGGTCAGGATGCGATTAGTCCTAATCGACATGAAGAGATTAACGATAATGGTGATTTGCTAGATATGATTGTAAAGGTTCGTACAGTTACTCAAAAACCAGTAGGTTTTAAAGCAGTAGTTTCCGATCCAGCTTGGTTAGATGAACTCTTTTCATTAATAGTAGCTCGTGGACTTGATTCTGCGCCTGATTATATTACCGTAGATAGTGCTGATGGTGGTACTGGGGCGGCACCAATGTCATTAATGGATGACATGGGTTTAACGATTAGAGATAGCTTGCCTATGGTAGTTGATAAGCTGTGTGAGTATGGTTTGCGAGACAGAATCAAAGTTAATGTTTCTGGGAAATTAATTAATCCAACTGAAGTAGCTTGGGCGCTGTGTATTGGGACTGATTTTATCTCAACCGCTCGCGGGCCAATGTTTGCATTAGGTTGTATTCAAGCATTGCAATGCAATAAGAATACATGTCCCACTGGTATCACAACTCATGACAAGGATTTACAAAAAGGTTTAGTAGTGGCAAACAAGACAGAACGTGTGGAGTATTATTTAAAAAACTTAGAAAAAGAAATTCGTATAATTGCAAATTCTTGTGGCGTTAAGCGACCAAGAGATTTAGGTCGTAAGCACGCTCGAGTGGTTGTTGATAACGGAAAATCAAAAACCTTAGCGGAATTGTTTCCAGAACAGACACAACAACATTAACGAGCAATTTTAATGAGTCGTTTTTAAAATCAAAAGCCGCGCTCAACTGAAAATTCTGCTAAGGACATTAATGCATCTTTAAATACAGAGTCTGATAAGACTTCTAAACTCTGCTGAGCAAAGCTTGCTTGTTCACGGGCAATTCGTGCGGTGTAAGCCAAAGCCCCTGTTTTTTCAATAATAGCTAATACTTTATCTAAGTTATCCCGACTAGCGTTAGTAATAGCATCTATTAATACCGCTTTATCTTCATCAGTGGAGCGTTCAATAGCGTTAATTAGCGGCAAAGTAGGTTTGCCTTCGGCAAGGTCGTCGCCAACGTTTTTGCCCATAGCTTCAGAGTTGGCAGTATAGTCAAGAATATCGTCCATCAGCTGAAATGCAGTACCAAGATGTAGACCGTAATTGGCCATTGCATCTTCAACTGTTCTAGCTTGTTGTGTAACAACTGCACCTAATTGCGTTGCTGCTTCAAATAAAATGGCGGTTTTAGATTGAATGGTCTCCATATACTGCTGCTCAGTAGTATCCGCTGCACCACAATTAATTAATTGCATAACCTCACCCTCAGCAATTTGATTAGTCGTGCGAGAGAGTATTTCCATCACGCGCATACTGGCGACTTTAACCATCATTTGAAACGATCGAGAATATAAATAATCACCCACTAATACGCTGGCAGCGTTACCAAATACCTCGTTAGCAGTTTCTCTGCCTCGACGCATTTCGGATTCATCGACAACATCATCATGCAACAAAGTTGCCGTATGAATAAACTCGATAATGGCAGCAAGCAAAGTCCTGTCATTTGCTGAATTATTAGATTCAATTTGCTCCAGATCACAAGCTTTAGCAACCAATAATAGTGCGACAGGTCTTAATCGTTTGCCGCCTGCTTGCACAATATAAGCGCCCAATTGGTTTATTAGCGCAACATTGCTATCCAAATTATCAGCTATTTGTTGGTTTACTATGACCATGTCATCAGCAACTAAATTGATAATTTCTTTGATATCAATAACTTGTTTGCCTGAATCGGTAATAGGGGTGCTATTTAGTTTCATAAATCAAATTATACCCTAGCGATGTCTA
Source organism: uncultured Gammaproteobacteria bacterium (assembly GCA_964517515.1). GTDB lineage: Bacteria > Pseudomonadota > Gammaproteobacteria > Arenicellales > Arenicellaceae > Arenicella. Next base: position 3,617 of record CAZFEM010000023.1, read on the forward strand.
ATCGGCTTGGTTTTACAATATTCTTAGAGTGAAAATATTAGAAATTGCTTGCTATTAAGGTATTGACCTTAAGCTACGGTAATTATAGAATTCTGCGCCTGTTTGCTGGGTTCATTTGTGAAAGTAAGTGGAACGGTTGATTGACCAATTCACCCCATCATAACGCCAACGAGATCGCATAATAAGTAAGCGGTTGGAGAGATAAATATGTATGCAGTAATTAAGACTGGTGGTAAGCAATACCGCGTGGCAGTCGGTGACAAATTGAAAGTTGAAAGCCTTAAAGTAGAAGAGGGCGATAAAGTCACTCTTGATCATGTATTAATGATAGGTGATGGAGATAACCTACAAGTTGGTACGCCAACTTTAGACTCTACGGTTGAAGCGACAGTACTTAGTAATGGCCGCGGTAAGAAACTTAGAATTGTAAAATTCCGCCGCCGTCAAAATTCGCGCACTCGAACTGGCCATCGTCAGAATTATACTGAGCTTGAAATCACTGCGATTGGCGGTAAAGGTACTATAAAAAAAGCGGCGCCCAAAAAGGCAGCTGCGCCTAAAAAGACAGAGGCTAAGCCTAAAGCAGAACCTAAAAAAGCGGCAGCAAAGAAAGCTGCTCCAAAGAAAGCCGCAGCTAAAACTGATGGCAAAGATGACCTAACAAAAATTTCAGGTGTAGGTCCGGTAATTGTTGGTAAACTAGAAGCATTAGGCATTACGACTTTCCAACAGGTTGCAGATTTCACCGCAGATGATATTGAACGTATTGATGGAGAGCTTAATTTTAAAGGCCGTATCGAACGTGATGAGTGGGTTAAACAAGCAAAAGAATTTTTACAAGGCTAGTTCCTTGTAACTCTTAAAAGTAGGAGATATAAACAATGGCACATAAAAAAGCAGGCGGTAGTTCTCGTAACGGTCGCGATTCTAATTCGAAAAGACTCGGTGTGAAGCGTTATTCGGGACAACAAGTTAATGCAGGTAGTATTCTAGTTCGTCAACGCGGCAGTACTTTTCATGCTGGTGATAATGTTGGTATGGGCAAAGACTATACTCTGTTTGCATTAGAAACAGGTGTAGTGAAATTTGTTACAAAGGGCGCGAAAAATCGTAAGCATGTAGCTATTGTCCCTGCGGCATAAAGAAAAAACACTTTATAAAAAAAGCCTCGCAGTTGCGGGGCTTTTTTTATGCAAATTCAAATAAATTAAGATGTTGCTTCATACCAAGATAGATTTTCTTCAAGGCTGACAACTGAGCCGATAATAATTAAAGTGGGTGCTTTAATTTCTTTGTTCTTAACTTGCTCTGGCAATGAAGTAATTGTGCCGATTACGACACGTTGATTTGACATTGTGCCTTGTTGAATTAGTGCAATTGGCATTGTTGGTGAAACACCATGCGCAATTAATTGTTTACAGATGATTGGTAGACCGACTAAGCCCATATAAACAACGACTGTTTGATTTGGTGTAGCCATGCGTTGCCAATCTAAGTCGATAGTGTCATTTTTGAGGTGACCAGTAACAAATAGGCATGATTGTGCATGGTCCCTGTGAGTAAGTGGAATGCCGGCATAGGTCGCACAACCACTGGCAGCGGTGATGCCAGGCACAATTTGAAATGGTATCCCCGATTTAGCAAGCAACTCGATTTCCTCACCGCCGCGACCAAAGATAAATGGATCGCCACCTTTAAGTCGAACGACACGTTTTCCTCGCTTTGCAAGATCAACTAAAAGCTGATTAATTTCCTCTTGTGGGACGGCATGATCAGAGCGTCGCTTGCCGACATAAATTCGATCTGCATCTCGCCGACTTAAATTCAAAACTTCTTTACTAACTAAACGGTCAAATAAAACCACATCGGCTTGTTGCATTAGCCTTAACGCTTTAAATGTTAATAGGTCTGGATCGCCTGGGCCTGCACCAATTAACCAGACTTCGCCAACCTCATTCACATCAGCAAGTTTATTTTCTTGAGCCAGTAAAATGGCTGCTTGCAAAGATTGTTCAGCATCTTCTACTTGACCAGAAAAAAATTGCTCGGCAATAGAACCTTGAGTTATTTTTTCCCAAAACCGACGGCGATCCTTCTCTTCGCTGAAGGTTGCTTTAATTTGATCGCGATATTTTTGCATTGCTTTAGCTAAATGGCCATAACTCGCAGGGATGAACGCTTCTAACTTGGCACGTAATATGCGAGCTAAAACAGGCGCGCCACCGCCTGTTGAAATGGCTATTAGTGCGGGAGATCGATCAATAATAGATGGAGTAATAAATGAACATAATTCAGGTTGATCAACTACATTCACTGGAATGTTCGCTGCTTGGGCAAGTTGGGACACTTGTTTGTTAACCTTGGAATCATTAGTGGCAGCGGTAATCAAGCGATAATTTTTAATGTCGTCAGGGCTGAATTTACGCTCTATATGCTCGATATCAGTGCCAAATTCAGACTTTAGATCAGCGCAAAGATTAGGAGCAATAACAGTTATTTTGGCATTAGCGGTTCGCATTAAACGAATTTTCCTTAATGCTACTTCACCACCGCCGACGATAAGGCAGGGCTGGTTATTCAGGTCGATAAAAATAGGGTAATTTTGCATTCATGTATTGTAGCCCACCATGACGTTTGTGGCATCATTAGCTTATGTATAAGACAAGTAATGAAGAAGCGAAAAACTTAATGCGTGACGTTATTCAGCGTGTTGCAGTAGGTCCTGATCGCGGCCGAGACATTGATTTAGATGAAGCGCAAGCAGTTATGCAGGCCGTTCTTAATGGGCAGATAGATGAAGTGCAAATTGCGGTTTTTTTTATTGCACTACGAATGAAACGTGAGTCCTTACAAGAATGTTTAGGTTTATTTAATGCGATGCAAAGCAATGTTGAGACTTCAGTTTGTGATGTCGAACAATTAATTTGTCTTGCTGACCCCTTTGATGGATATGTTCGTCATGTATCAATGTCGCCATTTTTGCCAGCTGTTTTAGCTGCATGTGGGTTACCTACTTTAATTCATGGAGTTGAGAGTGTTGGCCCTAAACATGGAGTGACTGCCTGTAAGGTTTATCAGTTAGCCGGAATTGAGACTTTCCATTCGGCACAAGATGCTGCAAATAGCATAAAACAGTCAGGTTGGGCATATCTCGATCAAAGCCAGTATGCGCCTAAATTTTTTAAGTTGAATAACCTACGTGATCAAATTGTTAAGCGTACTGCTTTAACAACACTTGAAAGGCTGTTGATTCCTATTAAAGCGCGCGGTAAAACTCATTTAATGCTGGGCTATGTGCATCAAGCTTATCCGCAAATTTATGCTGCTGTTGCAAAGAACGCTGGGTATGACAGTGCTCTGCTAATAAAAGGTGTTGAAGGCGGTCTTATGCCGGCATTAAATAAACCATTGCGACGTTATTTTTTCACCAGAGAAAAATCTACTAAGCTCGACTTTAATGATGCAAATTCAGTAGAAGAATATAAAGAAGTCTTAGAGATAAATGAATTTTCTAATATAAGCCAAGCCGCTCAGTTAGTTGATAAAGAATCTGAAATAAATATGACAGAGCTTTGTTTGGAGACGGGTTTAGCAGTGTTAGCTGGGCAAAAAGGTATTGCTCGCGATAGTTTATGTTTAGCTGCGGGCCAAATTTTATTTACACACCAATATTCTGACAGCATGAATAATGCCGTTGATCAAATTCGCGATGTTATTGATAGTGGCAAGGGTCTAGTAAGCTTTAATAAAGGAAGTTGATTTTCTTATCGATAAATTATTGAATTTTCTGGTTTGTTGGTATTTTTTCGCTTAGGATACGTTAATTAAATATCTAATCTCTATCAAGTTGTGAATATGTCTGATCCTTCAAGCAATACCACTTCATCTGAGCAGTTAAGTCCTAAGGCCGAAGAGTCTTTGGAGTTTCTCACTAGTATTATTTCTTCGGCTTGTGATTTTAAAGCATCGGATATACATATTCGTGCCGGCCATCAAATTATGATGCGCCTTGATGGTCGTATACGCCAAGTGAAAGGGTCACCTGAAATGACCGATGCAATGATTGAGCGTATGATATTTCCGCTATTATCTGACCATCACTTGGAATCATTTAAAAGAGATAGCCAAGTGGATTTATCTCTTAGTGATAATGAAGATAATCGTGTTCGAGTTAATATGTTTAAGCAGCTTGGTCAGTTAGCTGTAGTAATGCGTGTTATTGAAAAACACATTCCTACACCTGATGTGCTTGGCTTGCCTGCGCAGGTCGAAGGTATTAGCAAAATGCGCCAAGGCTTGGTTATTTTTTGTGGTGCGACAGGATCCGGTAAATCAACTTCAATGGCATCATTGTTGAATGTCATAAATCATGAGCGCTATTCACACATACTAACGATTGAAGACCCTGTGGAGTATATTTTCACAGAAAAACGCTGTGTTATTTCACAACGCCAGATTGGCATTGATGTGCCAGATTTTCCCATGGCGATGCGTGCAGCTTTGCGAGAAGACCCTGATATTATTTTAATGGGAGAAATGCGTGACCCAGAAAGTATTGAGATCGCACTAACTGCTGCAGAGACTGGCCATTTAGTTTTTACAACATTACATGCACCCAATTCAGCTGATGCGATAACGAGAATGGTATCTAGTTTTAAAGGCGAAGCGCAAGCAACGATGCGCTCTAAGTTGGCGCATAATTTACGTAGTATTGTTACCCAAAGGTTGCTACCAAAAGCTGAAGATGAAGGGCGAGTAGTCGCTTGTGAAGTTTTTTCTGTGACGCCGTTAGCAAGAGAGCTAATTGTTGATCCTTCTCGAATTAAAGAGATTAAAGATTTAATTAAAAGCGGTGATAAAGTAGAAGGGATGTTGCATTTCGACAAGCACTTGGAAGAACTTGTAAATGAAGAAATTATAACCAGTGAAGTGGCTTTAAAAAATGCTTCCAGTGCAACCGATTTGTCGTTAAAGCTAAAAGGATTCTAGCTATTTTAACCCTGAGTTAATTGCCGACAAACTTGCATTGCCGGGGCATAAAGTATCTTCGGTCATTTTATTCAGGGGTGTTTCTGAAACATTTATCATTTCATGAAAGTCATCCGAATTAGGGTCGATATAAATCAATCCAGTGAGTAACTTATCATCAGATTTATGATCTTGCAGGGTTTGGATAGCTTGTTTATGATTTGTCGGATCGTAGTCGTCATTGAGTTTAGTTAGACGTACTGAATCGCCGTTGTGTAACGCCACTTGTTGCGTAGAACCTTTGATTTGATCAAGGGTTATCTCTTGCTCTACTGGCACAAAATCGACGACAGAGGCTGCTTCAATATGTTCGCGAGTATAGTCATAACTCTTTGTTGAACCTTTGTGATTATTAAAGGTAACGCAAGGAGATACAATGTCGATGAACGCGAAACCTTTATGAGACATGGCTGCTTTCATTAAAGGAACTAATTGCTCTTTATCACCTGAGAAACTACGCGCAACAAATGTCGCACCAAGATCTAAAGCGAGTGCAACAAGGTCAATTGATTCATAAGGGTTAGCTGCGCCTTTTTTACTTAACGAACCTTCATCAGCTGTTGCTGAGTCTTGGCCTTTAGTTAGGCCGTAGCAGCCGTTATTCTCAACAACATACATCATATTGAGGTTACGGCGAGTCACGTGTGCAAATTGGCCCATACCTATAGACGCAGTATCACCGTCGCCTGAAACGCCTATATATAGTAATTCATGGTTGGCAACATTAGCGCCGGTCATGACTGATGGCATGCGGCCATGCACGGAGTTAAAACCGTGTGCTTTACCAAGAAAATAAGTGGGTGACTTAGATGAACAACCAATGCCGGAGATCTTACCTACACGATGTGGTTCAATACCCAGGCCCCATACTGCTTGAATCATTGCAGCACTAATAGAGTCGTGCCCGCAACCTGCGCATAATGTTGAAATTGAACCTTCATAGGCGCGAGTAGTTAAGCCAAGCTCATTCTCAGGTGATTCAGGGTGGCGAAAATTTGGTTTATAAAAGCTCATCGATATCTCAAGTATTTGGTCTTATTAACTATTTTGGGCAATGTCGGTAACGGATGTTCCGAGCAGTGCGCTGATTTGATCGTTGATTACACTTGCACTGATTGGGTCACCATTAAAATGCAAAATGGATTCTAATTTATTTGGATCAATAGACAATTCTGTGACTAAGCATGTTTTCATTTGCGCATCACGGTTTTGTTCGATCACAAAAATACGATCGTGTTTTTCAATAAAGTCATTAACTTCATCTTGGAACGGAAAGGCTAAGATGCGTAAATCATTAATTGCGGTGCCATTTTCGGCAAGCGCATCTGCAGCTTCGTGAGTTGCCGCTAAGCTTGTGCCAAAATGAATTACACCAATGGCGTTATTTTCATCACGTGTTGTTTCGATCGGCGCCGGGATGTGTTTTGGAATGGTTTTCCATTTAACAAGCAAACGCTCCATATTTCGTTGATAGACTTCACCTTTTTCGGTGTAAATAGCATATTCGTCTCGCGAGGTGCCGCGATTAAAATAAGCACCTTTTTCTGGATGGGTGCCAGGGATTGTTCGATATGGAATCCCGTCGCCATCAATATCAAGGTAACGACCAAATTTTTCGACTTTATCTAGATCTTCAGCAGACATCACTTTGCCTCGGTCATAGCTACGGCTGTCATCCCATTCTAGTTCATCGCAAATATGTTCATTCATGCCTAGATCAAGGTCAGTCAACATGATGATAGGTGTCTGTAACCGTTCAGCCATATCAAAGGCATCAGCGGTTAATTCAAAGCATTCTTTTGGCGTCGCTGGAAACAGCAATACATGTTTCGTGTCGCCATGTGAGGCGTATGCCGAGATCAAAATGTCAGATTGTTGAGTACGTGTTGGCATACCCGTTGAAGGGCCAGTACGTTGTACATCAATCAATACAGCAGGCACTTCAGCAAAATAAGCGAGACCTAAAAATTCTTGCATCAAAGATACGCCTGGGCCGCTCGTTGCAGTGAATGAGCGTGCCCCATTCCAATTTGCGCCAATGACCATGCCAATCGCTGATAATTCGTCTTCTGCTTGAATTATGGCAAAGTTATTCTTGCCGGTTTCTTCATCAACACGGAGCTTTTTGGCATATTTTTCAAAGCCTTCAGCAACCGATGTTGACGGTGTGATTGGGTACCATGCAGCAATAGTCGCGCCTCCATAGACAGCACCTAAACCGCAAGCTGCATTACCTTCTAATAAGATTTTTCCCTCATTTTTATTGAGTCGCTTGAGCTGCAATGGTAGTGGTTCACTATAAGCATCTTTAGCACTGTCAAAGCCGAGTTGCAATGCTTCAATATTGGGTGAGATTAGCTTTTGTTTGTTTTTGAAAGTGTCGTTAACAATGCTCTCAAGAACAGAGAACTCAATGCCAATCAAATAAGCTAACGCACCGACATAAATAATATTTTTAAATAACTGACGCAAACGCGGATTACTAAAATGTGTATTAGTAATTTCAGTTAATGGTAGGCCGATATAGTGGATGTCATCGCGAATTAATTTGAAATCCAGTGGGTAGCTATTATCGTAAAAGAAATAGCCGTTTGGTATAACTGAATTGACATCATCAGCCATGCTTTGTGGGTTTACCGACACCATTAATTCAACTTGGTCGCCGCGTCTGCCTAAGTATCCAGCTTCACTGATACGAACTTCATACCATGTTGGTAAGCCTTGAATATTTGACGGGAAAATATTGCGCGGACTAACTGGAATACCCATACGAAAAATAGCCTTGGCAAACATGCTGTTGGCGCTAGCTGAGCCTGAGCCATTAACATTGGCAAACTTAACGACAAAGTCGTTAACCACAGGTGCTAATTTATCTACTGCGCTCATGCCGCTGTCTCCGATGCTTTGGTAAAGCCTTGAGCTTGTTCGTTGAGAATGGGTGCTTCTTGATCGCCAGCCTTAGTAATTGTGTACAAATATTTTTTCATATCCCATGCAGAGGTTGGACAGCGTTCTGCACAAAGTCCGCAATGCAAACAGACGTCTTCGTCTTTCACCATAATGCGACCAGTTGGCAAGATCTCGGATGTATACAAATCTTGTTCAGTGTTGAGAGCAGGAGCATTTAAATTAGTACGTAAAACATCTTCCTCTGCATTATCGGTGAATGTAATACAATTGGTTGGGCAGATGTCTGTACAGCCATCACACTCAATGCATTTTTCTTCAGTAAAAACGGTTTGCACATCACAATTTAGACAGCGCTCAGCTTCTTTAAAGCCAGTATCTAAATCAAAACCCAATTCAGATTCAATTTTACGGCTTGATAATGCTTGTTCAATGGGTAAATGGGCTGAGGCTTGACGGTCGTCGTCGGTAACGGCACTGTCATAGGCCCATTCATGAATTCCCATTTTAGTACTGACAATATTAATGCCTGGAGCAGGTCGCTCGTCGCGTAATGATTTGCCGTTTAAAAATAGATCAATCGAAATTGCTGCTTGATGTCCGTGCGCTACTGCAGTGATGATGTTCTCTGGGCCAAAAGCGGCATCACCACCAAAAAAAACTTTCTCATTACTCGATTGAAAAGTAACTTTGTCTACTACTGGCATTTCCCATTCACCAAACTCAATGCCAATGTCTTTTTCAATCCAAGGGAACGCATTATCTTGCCCAATTGCCATAATGGCATCGGTGCATTCAATTGAAACGACTTCACCAGTCTCTTTAATGGTACGTTTACCATTTTCATCGTAGCTTGATTCAACGACATTAAATGACATGCCTGCCAATTTACCATCTTCAATGATGAATTCTTTTGGACTATGGTTGGCAAGGATTGGGATACCTTCACCTAAGGTGTCGTCTTTCTCCCAAGGTGAAGCTTTCATTGCTTCATAGGTTGAGCGTACTGTAACGGTAACTTCATCACCGCCGATACGTTTTGCTGTTCGACAACAGTCCATGGCAGTGTTACCACCACCAACAATGACGACCTTATCGCCAATATTTTCACGGTGTTCAAAGGCGACACTTTCTAGCCAATTGATACCGATGTGTACGTTGTCACCAGCTTTTTCTCGACCGGGAATATTTAAATCTTTACCGCGAGGTGCACCAGTACCAACAAACACAGCGTCATAATCTTTTGCAAGTAAGTCTTTCAAACTATCAACAAAGTGTTCGTAGATAGTTGTAACGCCCATGTCGGTGACATAATTTACTTCTTGATCAAGAACTTTTTCAGGTAGGCGAAAGGAAGGTATCTGACTGCGCATAAAACCACCTCCTTTTGCATTTTCATCGTATAAGTCTATTTCATAACCTAAGGGCATTAAGTCTCGTGCCACGGTCAATGAAGCTGGACCGGCTCCAACTAGCGCAATTTTCTTACCGTTTTTCTTAGTTGGGATTGCTGGCATGCGCGCGGCAACATTGCTGTCGTCTTTGTTATCTGCAGCCACACGTTTTAGACGACAAATAGCGACAGGCTCTTCATCGACACGTCCACGGCGACAAGCCGGTTCGCAAGGTCGGTCACAGGTTCTACCTAATACTCCAGGGAAAACATTGGACTCCCAATTGACCATATAAGCATCGCTATAGCGACGTTGGCCAATTAAGCGAATATATTCAGGAACTGGTGTATGTGCTGGGCAGGCATATTGGCAATCAACTACTTTGTGGAAATATTCGGGATTGCTGATATCAGTAGCTTTCATAAGCTCTTAATCTCTTTATTTTTTTTGATGAAAAGATGGTAATTAATCAGCGTTATTAATGCTGAAATTCTTCGGATGGTAACATTCTTATATGTTGCTCGTATAGCGATTTTATAATTGTTTTCATGACTAATCTTGCAAGGCAAAATCAGTGTTGAAACTGTTGCTTACCACCAGTATTTATCCCACATTTCTGGGTTCGCCCAGTTGTCAGAATTTAGCCAGTCAGGTGTTTTTTTGTAGTCATTGATATTGTATTTAAATAAACCTGTCTGTAGTTTTTGGTCTGGCATTGAATCAGCATAAATAGCGACCCGCTCTAGAGCAAAGCCAAACATATCGCTGAGCTGCCATTTTGTACTATCGGCAATATCATTTTGTGTGCTAATAGCAAGGCAAATGCAGTATTGATGACAAAGCAAGTCACGCAGCTTTGACAAAATTTGAATGCCCGTTTGTTTATCTATATGTTCGAATACGTCAATAACAATTCCAACATCGTGACGTTCAGTGTTTTCTAAAAGAGCTATTTCATTGGTGCTTATTTTAGTTATCTTACATTCTTGATTGAGTAATTTTTTTTGTTCTAAATAAGAATCAAGGAAATCACTTTTTTGGTTACCAATGAGCAAAATACTGGTCGGCTGTGCGACATTAATTAAGGTTTCGATATCAAAAAAAATATCGTTTGGGTATGTGCAAGGACTTGGCATAGCTTAAGTTTATCAATAGAACGCAAAGATGGCTAAAAAAACAGTCGATTTACAAATAAATATTGTGTCGCTCGAAACCTTTGAGTAGTCTAGTTGACTAACTAAAATCAAATGATTCATTAACCTCCATGAATGAAATAGTTGAACAGCAACCGCTTAGTGAATTTGCTGAACAGGCCTACCTAAACTACTCAATGTATGTGATTTTAGATCGCGCTTTGCCTTTTGTGGGTGACGGTCTAAAACCTGTGCAACGTCGTATTGTTTATGCGATGTCAGAATTAGGCTTGCACAATGCCGCAAAATATAAAAAATCGGCTCGAACTGTCGGTGATGTATTAGGTAAGTTTCACCCGCATGGTGATAGTGCTTGCTATGAGGCGATGGTTTTAATGGCGCAGCCATTTAGTTACCGCTACCCATTAGTCGATGGTCAAGGTAACTGGGGTTCAACCGATGACCCGAAGTCTTTCGCGGCAATGCGTTATACCGAGTCACGACTGGCGCCCTATGCGCAAAGTCTTTTGTCTGAGCTCGGACAAGGTACCGCTGAGTGGCAAGCTAATTTTGATGGGACGATTCAAGAGCCTACATTTTTGCCTGCGCGCCTGCCTAATATTTTGTTAAATGGTGGCTCAGGTATTGCCGTTGGTATGGCGACCGATATCCCACCACATAATGTGCGCGAAGTTGTCGATGCTTGTATACACCTTTTGGAAAAACCAAAAGCGACTGTTGAAGATTTATTTAAGTTTATCCAGGCTCCGGACTTTGCCACTGAAGCTGAAATTGTCACGCCGTCTGAGCAAATATTAGAAATGTATAAAACCGGTAATGGCTCAATACGTCAGCGCGCTATTTATACTATGGAAGACGGGGATATTGTTATCTATGCATTGCCATATCAATGTTCAGGATCGAAAGTTTTGGAGCAAGTAGCAGCACAAATGCAAACAAAAAAGCTGCCAATGGTCAGTGACTTAAGAGATGAATCAGATCAAGAAAATCCTATTCGATTGGTCATTGAGCCGCGTTCTAATCGGGTCGATATTGAGTCTTTGATGGGACACTTGTTTGCCACGACTGATCTAGAAAAAAGTTACCGCGTTAATATGAACATGATTGGCTTGGATGGCCGTCCTCATGTTTATGATTTACGCCAATGCTTGAAAGAGTGGCTAAGTTTTCGGATTCAAACTGTACGCCGCCGCTTGCAATTTCGATATGACAAAGTCAGTGATCGTCTACACTTGCTAGAAGGGTATTTACTTGCTTATTTAAATATCGATGAAATAATTGAAATTATTCGCAGTGAAGATAAGCCAAAACCAGTATTGATTAAGCGCTTTAAAATTTCTGAACTACAAGCGGATGCAATTCTTGATTTAAAGCTGCGTAATTTAGCTAAATTGGAAGAAATGAAGATTCGTGGTGAACAAGATGAACTTGAAAAAGAACGTCAACGCCTTGAATTATTATTAAGCTCCGATGCGCGTTTAAAGACTTTAGTTAAAAAAGAATTAAAAGAAGACGCAGAAGAATTTGGTGATGCGCGTCGTTCCCCAGTAGTGGTGAGAGAATTAGCCAAAGCGATTGATCAGAGCGAGCTTGTTCCGAGCGAACCGATTACGGCTGTATTATCTCAACAAGGTTGGATTCGCGCTGCAAAAGGCCACGAAATAAATGCTCGGGAATTAAATTATAAATCGGGCGATGATTACCTTTCATCTGCGCGTGGGCGCTCCAATCAAATGTTAGTGTCGCTTGATTCTACGGGTAGAACCTATGCAATACCTGCGCATAAATTGCCCTCTGCGCGTGGTCAAGGAGAACCAATGACAAGTAGTGTTACAACTCCGATGGGTGCGACGTTTAAAGCAGTAATGATGGGTGCGGATAAAGATCAATATGTCATGCTAAGTGATGCAGGCTATGGCTTTATATGCGAACTTGAAAATATGCTTACTAAAAATAAAAAAGGTAAGGCAACGTTAAGCGTACCTAAAGGCGCCGAAGCTCTGTCAGCATTGCCCATTACTGATTTAGAATCGAATTTTTTGGCGGTAGTAACGACCTCTGGTTATCTGACAATATACCCTGTCACAGAGCTGCCTGAGTTAGCAAAAGGGAAGGGAGTTAAGTTAATAAATATTCCATCCAAACTACTTAAGGCGCGTGATGAATATGTACTGGGAGCAACAGTATTTCGTAAAGGTCAGCATGTGTTAGTGCATGCGGGTAAACGATATTTGCGCTTGAAAGGTCAGGACTTAGATCATTACATGGGTGAACGAGGTAAACGAGGTCGCAAATTACCAAAAGGTTTTCAAGCGGTTAAGGCGATTACTACTGAAGCAGCTTCAGCAACGCAAGAAGATATTTTGCAAGGCGATTAATTGATATTTCGATAAAACTATAGAAAATTTAAAATGAATAAACTTGAACAATTAAGCAAGATGACAGTTGTGGTTGCTGATACTGGTAACTTAGCTGCGATTTCTGAATATAAACCGCAAGATGCGACGACTAACCCGTCATTATTGTTAAAGGTTGCGCAAGATCCAAGTTATAAAGCCAAGATGGAGCAATCGGTTGCTGCTGCAAATGGCGATTTGGTCGATGCGGTCGATATTTTTGCAGTTGAAATTGGTTGTGAGATATTAAAAATAATCCCCGGTCGAGTTTCTACCGAGGTTGATGCGCGCTTGTCATTTGACACTCCAGCGACGGTTGCAAAAGCACATAAGTTAATTGAATTGTACAAAGATCGCGGCATTGATAAAGAGCGTATCTTAATTAAGATTGCTGCTACTTGGGAAGGCATTCGCGCGGCTGAACAATTACAGAAGGATGGTATTAACTGTAACTTAACATTATTGTTTAGTTTTGCCCAAGCGGTTGCTTGTGCAGAGGCCGGTGTATTTTTGATTTCGCCATTTGTGGGCAGAATATTAGATTGGCATAAGGCAAATAACCCACAACAAGAATCTTATTTGTCGCATGAAGACCCAGGTGTGGTTTCGGTGACTAAAATTTACAACTACTACAAGCAGCACAACTATTCGACCATTGTAATGGGAGCTAGTTTCCGAAATGCTGGTGAAATTGAAGCGTTAGCTGGTTGTGACTATCTAACTATTGGTCCAAATTATTTAGAAGAACTTCGTAATGACAGCGCAGAACTGTCTCGTCAACTAAGTCCAGACAGTACGGGCGAAGCTCAAATAAAACAGTCGCTAAATGAAAAAGAGTTTCGCTGGCAACAAAATGAAGATGCTATGGCTAACGAAAAGTTAGCACAAGGGATTCGTGCGTTTGCTGTTGATCAAGTTAAACTTGAAAATTTATTGACACCTTTATTGTAAATTTATTTTGATTAAACTGATGCGTTTTGTGCTGCAGTTAATCGCTAAACACTGGAGCAAAATCAGTGTTTTTTCGTTAATTGTTATTACCACTCTGTCATTAATTCCATTACCTGAGTCAGCAGAGTTTCCAGTTAGTGATAAGTTTCAGCATTTTTTTGCTTATGGAGTTTTAATTTTCCCTGTTGCACTACGTCAGCCTAAGTATTGGCTCCTTGTCGCGTGTTTTTTTATCGCGTGGAGCGGCATGATTGAACTGGTTCAGCCCTATCTAAATCGTCATGGAGAGTGGCTGGATTTATTAGCAAATTTTGGTGGTATATTACTAGGAGCAATTTTAGGGATAGTCACTCAAGCTGTGCTACTAAAACCGTTGTCGAACAAGTAATTAAAAAAAGTAATTACAAAACAATATCTAGATAAGAAAGGATGCACTTTTATGCTAGTTTAATCATAGTTGTGTTAAATTACGCAAAATATACTGCGTAATTTAACAAATGAGTTAAATGCAGAATCTTATTCGAATTATAAATATGGTCGAAATTGTAAATCTATTATCGGTGCAACGAATTATATTGACCGTTAGTTTCCTTCTTCTGTCATCTGTAACAGACGCTGAAAATATTCCAGCGGATACTCTTGAGGGCAGTATTAATGCCTGTAATGCTGGTGGAGCTTCTGACTGTTCTTTCCTAGGCTATATTTATTCCAGTGGTGAAGGAGTTCAGCAAGACAACACTAAAGCAACCGATTTTTATAATAAAGCCTGTGACGCTGGGGATATGGGTAGTTGTTCGAGTTTGGCGAGTAGTTATTACTTAGGTAAAGAAGTTGAGCAAGATTATGTAAAAGCAGCAGGGCTTTTCTTGAGCTCTTGTAAAGGTGGTGATTTGTCAGGTTGTTCGATATTAGGAAATATGTATTTTAATGGTGAAGGCCTAGAAAAAAACCATAAAATAGCAGCCGAACTTTATGCTAAAGCTTGTAATGGCGGTGAAGTTGTTGGCTGTCGAAAATTAGCGAATTTGCATTATGATGGCGAAGGCGTTGAGAGAGACTATCAAGTCGCGGCTGGGCTTTATGCTAAAGCTTGTAACGGCGGCAATATGAGTGGCTGTTCTTTATTAGGAGTGATGTACTATAGCGGCGAAGGAGTGAAGCAAGATTATAGAAAAGCTGCTTTGCTTTATGATAAAGCGTGTACTGGCGGCAATATGGGCGGCTGCTTTAGCTTAGCGGTTAGTTATTCAAATGGTGAAGGCCTGCAACAAGATTATAAGAAAGCTGTCGAGCTTTATGCAAAGGCTTGTAGTGTTGGAGATATTGGCAGTTGTCTTAATTTAGGCAATAGCTATTCAAATGGAGAAGGTGTTGCGCAGGATAAAAGCCGCGCAAAGGCTTTATATGTGCAAGTTTGCAATTCAGGAAATCAGCAAGGGTGTAATAATCAGCAAATCTTAGAAGAACAAGGTGTTCGATAATTATTTTCTTATTGATAAGCTTTACCCATCATTTTTCAGGCTTCTTTTTTTAATCATGATGAATGATTAAATGATTAGAAGCTAACAATAAATGTGCTAGGCTGTATTTATCACATAGCGTCTTTTTTCTTATTAATGCTGAGTGTTGAGAGAATTGGCGTACGAGTTAACTAAAAAATATTGAGGTGTATGATGACAGAGAAGCGTTCCACATTTCGAAAATTTAAAAGACTGGCAAGGTATGTCGGTATTGCTATAGTAGCCCTATTTTTTGTCTGGTTCTTGCTAGGCTTTTTACCTGGTGTGCCGTCTATTTTTGAGGTATTTCCTTTAGGTGAATTGCGTATACCAGCGGCAATAGTAATTGCTGGCTTGGTGCTTGCAGCTTTTGGATATGAAGAGCTCTAACTGGATATGAAGGGTCTAGTATAGTTAAATTTAAAATTTCAAATAATTTCAATTAGCACATTTTAAAAGTGCATTAGGAGATAGTTCATGTTCAAAATATCCGATATATTTATTTTAGTAGCCGTCGGAATCTCATTTGTTATATCAGGTGTTTCTTATTTTAGTGGTCTTGAAATGCAGGCGCTGTTTACCGCTATTTGGGTGCCAACTATTCTTATCTTTGGAATTTATTTTAAGCTTTCAGCTTTTATCGCAAGATATAAGAAGAATATTGCAAGAGACAAGAAGAATATTGCAAGAGGTAAAAAAAATGAATCCAGATAATTTAGTAATAGTAGCAATTTCAGTTTTCGCTTTAATGTTTCTCGGCTTAATTTTAACGGTTTTAGAGTTCACTATTGGCGAGCCTAAGGATCAAGAAGATGAGTATATGGAGAATGAAGACTCTGAAAAATAATTAACCTCATTTTTAAAATAATAACTCTGGTATTTAATCAGGAAAAATACTTCTTTTTAAATACCAGAGTAATTTTAGTTCTCCAGTCTAAGTGATTTCCTGATCACAATTTTAAATAACTGTTATAAAGGAATTTTAAAAGTAAAAATAAACGTGATTATTCTCAGTTTTGCTATTTAGTGATCGCTCGTATATTTGGTTGCTAACTTTTTTTGCTTAATATAAGCGTTTGGATGTTTTCAATGCTTTGTTTTTGATTTTTTAATTCGTTTGCATCAAGCCCCGTTAACTCATGTGGAAAAATTAACCAGTCATCGGTTTCGTGAATAATAAAATCAGGCTGAAAGTCTACCAAGCTTTTACTTGGCTTGAAGTATGGAACCGCAATTCTGATATCCGTTACATTTGTTTCTGCGGTAATTTTTGAAATCAACGCTTGCATGCTAAGTCCTGTGTCATGCACATCATCGACAATTAGTAATCGCTCGGATTGCGATAATTGTTCGATTAAATAGGTGATGTCGTTAATAAGGATGTCGGGGTTTCGCTTATTAATATTCTCGTAGGAGCTAATTTTTACCGCATCGTGATTACACTTAATACCACAAGCTACGAGTGCTTCGTGAATTGCAATGGCAATTGGTGCGCCACCCCGCCATATACCTAATACGAAAGTTGGATCATATTCACTTTCAATAATTTGTTTAGCTAAGGCAAATGAGTCTTGCAGCAATTGTTCAGGGCTAAGGTATATCTTTTGCATATAGCGCATTGTATATGAGCATTTTAGTCAATGGTAAATTATATTTTCTATAATTTAATTGAATTAAGTCATTGATTTTTAATCTTAAATAAATAATTTCTAAAATTTTCTATAATTCTATAGAATTATGAATGTTTTTGAGTATAATGCGCCGCATGTCCGATAATGTTACATCAATAAATGCCGCTGATTCGACTGGCAATAAATACGCTCAGAAGAAAGTTCTGGCGATAGAAGCCGCTGCTTTAGTGTTTGCCGAGAAAGGGTTTCATGGGGCGACAACTCAAGATATTGCCAGTGAAATGGGGATTCAGCAGGGTAGCTTGTACTATTACTTCAAGTCAAAAGAACAAGCTTTACAAGATGTATGTGAATATGGTTTTGAAAATCATGTGCAAAGGATGGCGAAGATTTGTGCAAAAAACCAACCTTTTGAAGCAAAGATGCAAATGATTATAACTTCACATTTGAGTGCTTATCGACAGAAGAATAATGCTATGAAAGTACATAACGATCAGCGTTTATATTTACCTAAGGAGCGACGCACAACTCTTAAAGAATTAGGCACGCACTATCGACGATTATTAGAAAAGACATTAGACGAAGGAATTACTCAGAGCGTTATCAAAGCAGATTTAGATACGCATTTTGTAGCGTATTCGGTAATCGGTATTTGTAACTCTTGGGGAGCAAATTTGGTGCGAGATGAAGAACTCGATTTATATGACACCATTGAACAATGTGCAGATTTAATTTTGCGCGGAACTTTAAAGAATAATTAACAAAAATAATTAAAACTTGATGTAGAGAATTATTATGACTGATCAAAAAGCAACAAATGTAACTTGGCATGACGGTGATGTAACACGCGCTGATCGCTGCAACCGTCTTGGGCAAAAAGGCGCAACACTTTGGTTCACTGGGCTTTCAGGTAGTGGTAAAAGTACAGTAGCTGTCGCTGTGGAAAAAGCATTACACAAGTTAGGTAAGCTGAGCTACCGTTTAGATGGGGACAATATCCGTTTGGGTATTAATAAGAATTTAGGTTTTTCTCATGAAGATAGAACTGAAAACATCCGTCGTATTGGCGAAATTTCAAAACTATATTGTGACACAGGAATTATTGCCTTAAGTAGTTTTATTAGCCCATACCGAACAGATCGAGATCAAGTTCGCCAATTACACGAAGAGAGTGGTTATAACTTTATCGAGGTGCATGTTGATTGTGCGCTAGAAGAAGCTGAAAAACGTGACCCTAAAGGACTGTATAAAAAAGCACGAGCTGGTGAAATCAAAAACTTCACGGGCATCGACGATCCATATGAAGCACCATTAAAACCTGAAATCGTTTTGCATACTGATGAAATGACGATTGAAGAAGAAGTAGAAATCATCTTGAACTACTTACAAGAAAATCGCTATCTAATTTTATATAGATAAGCAGTTAATAATGTTTACACATTTTTTCGGAGAATACCGTGATTAAACCACATGGGGCAGAGACCCTTAATCCTTTGTTTGTTAGTAATGACGATGAACGCAATAAGTTATTAACAGGCGCACCATCACTAACGCAAGTACCTGTCAGTTCTGCAACTGCGGCCAACGCTGTTATGTTAGGCGGTGGTTATTTTACCCCACTGGCCGGTTATATGACTAAGGCTGATGCGCTATCGGTTGCCAAAAACATGACAACAGAATCTGGGCTATTTTTTCCCGTTCCGGTGTTAAATTTATTACCTGAAGCTAACTTTAGTGTTGGTGATCAAATTGCCTTATTAGATCCTAATGTTGAAGGTGAGCCAGTTATTGCGATACAAACTGTCTCGGCAATTGAAGAATTTTCCGACCAAGAACTAGCTGAAATTGCGCAAGCAGTTTATGGCACCACTGATAATAATCACCCAGGCGTTAATGCATTATTATCACAAGGCAATTTTGTAGTATCAGGCTCAATACAAGTTTTAAATTACAGTTACTTTGAAAGTGATTTTGCTGATACGTTTCGTACCGCCGTACAAATTCGAGACGAGATCGCTGAGCGTGGATGGAATAGAGTGGTTGCATTTCAAACACGTAACCCGATGCATCGTGCACACGAAGAGCTTTGCAAAATGGCGATGGCGGCAACTGATGCTGATGGTTGTGTGATTCATATGTTGCTTGGTAAATTAAAAGCTGGTGACATACCTGCCAATGTACGTAATGATTCTATTCGGGAAATGGTGACACATTACTTTCCTGAGAATAGCGTTATGGTAACCGGTTATGGTTTTGACATGTTGTATGCCGGACCTCGTGAAGCAGTCTTACACGCGCTGTTTAGACAAAACATGGGTGCTACGGATTTTATTATTGGTCGTGATCATGCTGGCGTAGGTGATTATTATGGCGCATTTGATGCGCAAACCATTTTTGATACTGATGTGCCATCAGATGCATTGGAGATCAATATTTTTCGTGCAGACCATACTGCGTATTCTAAAAAGCTCAATAAAGTTGTCATGATGCGTGACGTACCTGATCATGAATTCGAAGACTTTGTTATTTTATCTGGAACAAAAGTTCGTGAGTTATTAGGTGAGGGTATTGCGCCACCGCCTGAGTTTTCTCGCCCAGAAGTAGCTAAAATTTTGATGGATTATTATCAAAGTTTGTAGTTCTATTCGTTTTAAAAATTTGAGACTAAACAACCCTAAGAGTTATCGCTCTTAGGGTTTTGTTTATTCGTAAGTATCTAATTAAGACGCGGCGCTGGTCGCGAGTCCTGAAAGTAAGTTGGATACTTTTTCTAGTACTGGGTTACAACCTTCCAGTTTATGGCGTTCTTGCAAATAATAAGGGTCGTTATACGACACCCAAGATTTACCTTCAGCATCTTCCCAAAAGAGGGCTTTTTGCGGTAAATCAATTGCGGCAGTTTGACTGCAGTTCATTATTGCCGTGCCTGCCATAGGGTTACCAAACAAAATAATTTGCGTGGGGCGTAATGATAAATCAGCATTTTTTGCATTCTGTGCGTGATCGATGCGCATAAAAAGCTTAAGCCCTTTGTCTATTACTAATTGTTCAAAGCGGTCACTTGTTTCATTAACAGAGTGCTGACTGGCAAGTGTTATTAAGCCGTTTTTTGTTGAAGTTGTCATAATTTAAATTGTTAGTTCATTATTGATTTTGGAATAAAAGATATCGTATACAAAGTTAAGATCGTAAATTGTAGTATTTGCTTACTTGTATTAATGCGCTTTTGTCATGCTGTTGAATTCTATTCACGAATATTGGAGATAAGGTATCAGCACTACTAGAGTTAACGTTATAATTCATACTTTAAAAATCAATAATCACTACTAATCAGATTGTGATAAAAACCACGATGAAACTTTACCAATACCCAAAATGTAGCACTTGTCGTAATGCGGCAAAGTTTTTAAACGAAAACGATATTGAATATCAATCTATTGATATTACTGAAAAGCCACCAACTAAAACAGAATTGAAAGCAATGCTTAGTAGTTATCAAGGTAATATTAGAAAGTTATTTAATACTTCAGGGTTGCAGTATCGTGAATTGAATATGAAAGACAAGTTAGCAAGCATGTCAGAGCAAGAAGCAATAAATTTATTAGCGGATAATGGCATGTTAATTAAGCGACCTTTTTTACTAAACACATCTAATGAAGGCTTGGTTGGTTTCAAAGAAATTGATTGGCAATCGTTCATTCATAGTTAATTTTAAGGATTATTTTTTATGATTTATATTGATTGTTTTAATGGTGATGCCGATGGCATTTGTGCATTAACCCAAATTCGCTTACAAAACCCGGTAGAGTCGGAATTAATTACGGGTGTTAAACGAGATATAAATCTAGTCAGTCGTGTGTCCGCATCATCAGGTGACATAGTGACAGTTTTAGATGTCTCATTGGATAAAAACCGCGTGGAGTTAGAACAAGTGCTCGGGCAAGGCGCAGAGGTTTTTTATTGCGATCACCATTTTGCGGGTGACATCCCAGAGCATCCAAAATTGACTACTTTGATTAATACTAGCGCCGATGTCTGTACCAGTTTGTTAGTCAATCGACGATTAAAAGGCCGTTACCTAGCTTGGGCAGTGGTGGGCACATTTGGTGATAATCTTGAGCGCAGCGCGACTAAAATTGCTAAGCCTTTAGATTTAGATAAAGAACAATTACTGCAATTGCAGCAATTAGGTGTTTATCTTAATTACAATGGCTATGGTGCTAGTTTGGATGATTTATATTTTGATCCAGCTGAACTATTTAAACGTACATCGAGGTTCGATACGCCGCAAGCATTCATTGCTGAAGATAAAGAAACCTTTTCGACTCTTGAGCAAGGCTACCATGACGATATGCGCGCTGCGGCTAATTCGGAATTAGTTTTTCAGCAAGACAAAGCTAAAGTTTATCGTTTGCCAAATGAAACTTGGGCGCGTCGTGTGAGCGGAGTTTTTGGTAATGACCTTGCAAATCAGGCACCAGATACTGCACACGCTGTGCTTACTGAAAAAGCTGATGGTAGCTTGTTGGTTAGTGTGCGTGCGCCATTGAATAATAAAAAAGGCGCTGATGAAATTTGCCGGCAATTTGATACTGGTGGTGGTCGTGCAGCAGCAGCAGGAATCAATAAATTACCGAAAGAGCAACTAGAGAATTTTTTTAAAGTGTTCAGTGAGTTTTATCAATAAATAGGTATCTAATATTAAAGTTTCAATTTTTCAGCATGAGCCATAATAAAATCCTCGAACAAATGGGTATTCAACAATGGCGCTTACGTCAAAATGTTGATCTGAGCCGAGATACTATTGATGAAATTCCTAAAGATATTGAAATTCAGCCTGTTTCCCAAACGAGTGTAGAGGAAATAGCGCCCCAGATAAAACAGGTAGACGTAAAAACGACTAAGGAATTTACTTGGTTAGATCTAGATGCAACGTTGAGCGATCAAAAAAACTGTCCTTCATGCGCTCAATCTAAACCAATTTTGGGTGATGGCGACCCCCAAGCGCAATGGATGTTTGTTTTTGATACGCCTATTGCACGAGATATTGAACAACAAAAATTGATCACTGGGCGAGCAGGGCAGCTTTTTGATTCGATCTTGTTGGCCTTATCTTTAGCGAGGAAAGATGTATATTTGTCTTCTATTTTTAAATGTCCGCCCGCTGCTGATGTCAGTGCTTCAATGCCGCAATGCGCTGATTTACTTCAGCATCAAATAACATTAGTACAACCCAAAGTTATTATTGCCTTAGGTGAATTTGTTGCTCAATCATTAATTAAAACAAATGATAATTTAGAGCAATTACGAGAACAGCCACAAAAACATTTTGAACATTCTGTGGTGATTATGCCAACCTATAGTTTGCCGCAAATGCTTGAAACCCCAGCTTTAAAAGCTAAAGTTTGGCAAGACTTGAAATCTGCTTTGAAGTTAGTTGCAAATTAGTAAAGAAAGTTTGCTTTTGCGAGAGATGGAGGCGACTGACTTGTCAGAAGTGTTGGCAATTGAGCGTAATGCTCAACCTTCTCCTTGGGGAAGAGTTTCTTTTGAAGAATCGTTGGTAAGAGAACATGTTTGTCGGGTTGCTGTTCTGCAAGATGACTTTAATAAGCAGACCATACTTGCCTATCATGTTGTTTGTGTTATTGCTGACGAATTACATATATTGAATTTAGTCGTTGCGAGCGCTTATCAAGGTCAAGGTATTGCGCACTTTTTGATGCAAGATATCGTCGAAGAGGCTCAAAGTGCGGACGCTGTAAGGCATATAATTTTGGAAGTGCGAGCTAGTAATAAGATCGCACAACGCTTATACCAGCAATGGCAGTTTGAACAGATATCCCTAAGAAAAAATTATTACCGAACGCAAACATCACAACGTGAAGATGCTTTAATATTGGCACGAAAAAGCTAATTTATAAAAATTAGTAGCGCTTGGTTTAATTGTAAAATATGGTCTGATCTGAGTTTGTTCCAACTCAACAACTCATTGATGGCTACTTTGTAGCGTTGAGAAATTGACCACAAAGTTTCACCGGCAGTAACTCGATGAATTACCCTATTGCTTTCGGCATTATTTGCCGAGCTATTGCGAACAGTTCTAGTGTTGCTTTCTATCACATTACTACTGCTAACCGTATTAGTATTGTTACTGGTATATGATGGTGCAACGGTTGATCTAGCAGCTAATGGAATTAGTAATGTGCCACCAGCGCGGATATTTGTACCTGAAAGTTTGTTAAGGCCCTGTAGTTCAGAAACGCTGACACCATATTTGCGACTAATTGTGTTGAGCGATTCACCTCTAGCGATCGAGTGGTGGTGATATTGGGTTTGCGGCCTTGTTGCCATCTGTTGTAAGGCTGTCCTTGCTCTTGGAATGTCTTGTATTGGCACTAATAATCGATGAGGACCATTCGGTGCTGTAGCCCAACGTAGGAATCCGGCATTCATGTGCTTGATTAGATCTAAATTGATGCCTGATAATCTAGAAAACTCATTGATATCTAATTGTCCATCTAGCGGAATGACTGAAAAGTAAGGTTGGTTTTTTAAAGAAGTTAACCTAACGTTGTATTGTGCGGGGTTATTAATAATATTTTTGATCGCTTGTAGCTTTGGAATATATTTGCGAGTCTCCTCGCGCAAATTTAATGCTTGATAATGAGTTGCTCGGCCAGCGCGTTGATTGCTACTGATTGCTCGAAGTACAGTACCTTGTCCAGCGTTATAAGCGGCTAAAGTCAAAAACCAATCACCGTCAAAGAGCTTGTTGAGCTGAGTTAGATAATCTAAAGCTGCACGTGAAGAGTCGAGAAAGTCTCGACGCCCGTCGTACCATGAGTCTTGTGTTAAATTAAAGTCACGACCTGTTGAAGAAATAAACTGCCATAAACCACTCGCTTTTGAACTAGATAATGCAGTAGGTTTATAAGCACTTTCAATGACTGGAATTAAGGCAATTTCAGTCGGTAAATTGCGCCTTTCTATTTCTTCAAGAAGGTAATATAAAAAAGGTTCGGCACGGGTTAGTAAGTCATGCAAGTAAGTCGGATGTCGCACACTCCATTCAATATATTCAGCAGTATCAGGTGAATTAAGATTTGGTATTTGGAAGCCTCGACGTAGTCGGCCTATCAAATCTACCGGAATAATGGGTTGTGAGGTAATGGTACGGGTTGAATTGGGAGGACTATTTACGACATTGCTGTTTGTGGTTGTAGTTCTAGTAATCGTTGTCGCAGGCCGCGGCGAAGATAAAACTACAGCCCCTGATGGTGGTGGGCTAGTCGGTATTTCAGTTCTGCTAATAACCGAATTATCTGTTTGTTTATGATTACTGCATGCTGTTAAAAACAAAGTCACAGTAAAAAATATAATAGTCTTCTTTTGCATTGCGGCATAGTAATAATAGTCCCGCTTAAGGTCAATGTGATCACGCTTATTTTCATGTAAGATAACAATTATTTTTAAAATAAATAAAGCAGAATTCATTGGTAGAAACGCAAAACAAATGTTCACTTTGGGCTGAATCAGATAATGCAAATCAATATCTGCAGCTTGAAAGTACCTATTTAAAACAAGCTCTAGGGCAGGTTGCTGGTCCGCGCGTGATGCAATTAGGGAATTTGATTGATGCTAAATTAATTGCGGATATTGATTTTCCGCAATTAATTCTTGCCGATATTGACAGCCAGCAAAGTTGTATTCCGACTGTCTCTATCGATCCTGCTTTTATACCAATTCAAACTGAGATGTTGTCAACGATGATTGTGCCGCATGTGCTTGAGCGCCATACTATGCCACATCAAGTTTTACGCGAAGCGCATCGTGTTCTGATACCAGAAGGGCATATTATTCTGACAGGCTTTAACCCGGTTAGTGTGCTCGGATTGCAACGTTATCTATCCTCTAAATCCGTTTGTCCAGGTCGTTATGTGACTGTTAAACGCGTATCTGATTGGTTGCAATTATTAGGTTTTGAAATTGTCGGTAGCGCGACATTTCAATACGCGCCTCTGGTAAAAAGCCAGCGACTAAACAAAGGGTTACAATTTTTAAATTCTATTGGTGATCGTTGGTTGCCGATGTTTGGTGGTGGCTATATTATTACAGCTCGAAAAAGGCTGCTTAATCCTACTCCTCTTAGTAAATCAGCATTGGCGCGGGTAACAAAGAATAAAAAACGACGTCGTAAATTAGCGACTGCGTCATCAACGTCTAAAAAAGAAACCGACAAATAAATTATTGCATTAGCTTTATCTTTAATATGACGCAAAAAATCGAAATTTATACTGACGGAGCTTGTCGAGGTAACCCTGGCCTTGGTGGTTGGGGTGCGTTACTGCTTTATGGTGATGTTCAAAAAGAACTTTATGGCGGTGAGCATGAAACAACAAATAATCGCATGGAGCTGACTGCTGCGATTAAAGCGTTAGAAGGCTTAAATCGAACGTGTGAGTTAACTTTATATACAGACTCTCAATATGTACGCAAAGGCATTACGGAATGGATTAACAACTGGAAAGTTCGTAATTGGCAAACAGCAGCTAAAAAACCGGTTAAAAATGCTGATTTATGGCAGCAACTTGATAAAGAAGTAGCAAAGCATGAAATAGAATGGGTCTGGGTAAAAGGACATTCTGGAAATGAAGGTAATGAGATTGCTGATCAATTAGCAAACCGTGGTATTGATGAATTGTGAGAAAAATTACAAATGACATATGATTCCCCACATCAAAGGCAGGTCGTACTTGATACAGAAACGACTGGGTTCGAGTATCGGCAAGGGCACCGTATTATTGAAATTGGTTGTGTTGAGGTAATAAATCGCAAACTCACTGGTAATAATTATCAAGTTTATCTAAATCCAGAACGAGAGATTGATCAGGGAGCGATGGAGGTTCACGGCATTACTAATGAGTTTTTACAAGACAAACCGCTTTTTGCTGATATTTATCAAACCCTTATAGAATATCTGCGCGGTGCTGAATTAGTTATTCATAATGCGGTTTTCGATATCGGTTTTTTGGATGCTGAATTGATAAAAATTGTTGATTCAACTCCAAAGATAGAACAAATTTGCAGTGTCCATGATACCCTCGTCGAAGCTCGGAAAATGTTTCCAGGTCAACGTAATGATTTAGATTCATTATGTAAACGTTATGAAATAGATAATAGTCACCGTGAGCTGCATGGGGCTTTGCTTGATGCAGAAATTTTAGCTGATGTTTATTTGCTAATGACAGGTGGCCAAACTGCATTGTCATTAGAATCAGACATGAAAAGTGAAAATCTATCTAACCAAGGAACTGACTCGGTAGATTTGTCTGATTTAGTATTGCCTTTTGTTAAACCTGAATCTGTTGAACTCAAAGAGCACATAGAATGGTTAGATAGCTTGGATGAAAAAGTTGACGGTAAATGTGTCTGGTCGCGTCTCAACAATAGACAGCCAGATAATTAATTAGACTTTTTAAATCTGCTTTTAAATGACCTAGTTTAATGATATTTGAAAATGTCATTAAACTATATTTCCCAATAAATTATTAGATGAAATTGTAATGGTTGATGCGAGTGCAATAAAAAAGTTATCTGGATATGACTTATCAGGTTATAGCTTGATGGGAAGTGATTTGTCGTCCGCTCAACTTAAAGAGGCAAAGCTTCGCGGAGCTAATCTAGCAGGAGCTGATCTGTCGCGCGCAGATTTAACTCAGGCAGACTTAACCGGTGCCGATTTATCTGGCGCTGACTTGTATCAAGCGAAACTCGCAGGAGCAAAGCTGAATGGTGCGAATTTATCCCATTGTGATGCTACTTCAGCGGATTTTAGAGGCTCAGAAATGTTGGCGACTGATTTACATAATGCTAAATTGTCAGATATTAATTTAAGTGGCGCTAAACTCAATGGTGCGAATTTCGTAGAATGCGATCTATCTGGTGCAGATTTAAGTAACAGCAAATTAGTAGGTGCTAATTTTTATTTAGCCGATCTTAATCGTGCTAATTTGCATAATTGTAAATTATTCGGTGCAACACTAAATGACGCTAAATTGCGTAATGTAAACTTACGTTCAGCAGATATGACTGCGACTAAATTAAAAGGAGCAGATATCCAAGAGGCTGATTTAGCGCAAGTAAAGCTAGCAAATGCAGATTTAAGCAATGCCATACTTACTAATGCTAATTTGGAAGGTGCTGGAATGCGCTTATCTACATTAAGCGGTGCGAACTTAAGAAATGCAATTTTATCTGCGGGTAACATATCAAACAGTCGCTTAAATCGAGCTGATTTATCTAATGCTTCTCTTGAGGAAAGCAATTTATGGGCATCGCGAGTATCAGGTAGTATTTTTACTGAAACTAATATGAAAGCCACTAACTTAATGGCAACTGGTCTAAATAAAAAGTTTGCTTTGTCTGAGTTTCCGAATATAGCGCATTCTGACCAAACGCTTTGGGATGACGAGAATCATAAATGGCAGCGTCAACGTCGCCAAATGTCTTCTAGTCACGCGAAAAAAATCGAAACAGAAGTTGCTAAGAAAAGCTTTTTTTCACGCATATTCAGTAACCGCTAATCGTTACTCTAGAAGTTAACTAGAATCGCGATACCGCCAACAATGCTTAATACAATTGTATAAGGCAAAGCCATCCATACCATCTTCATGTAAGACAAACGAATTAAAGGTGCAAGCGCCGACGTTAGTAAGAATAAAAAGGCAGCTTGACCATTTGGAGTTGCAACACTTGGTAGATTAGTCCCGGTATTAATCGCAATTGCCATAACCTCAAAGTGTTCGCGGCTAATCACGCCATTTTGTAATGCATTACTCATTTCATTGATATAAACAGTCGCAACAAACACATTGTCACTAATCATCGATAAAATGCCATTTGCAGCAAACATCACTATAGGCTGTACGTCGGTTGACATCGAAAGGACTAAATCGGTTACAGGTTGAAATAAATGCTGCTCATGAATGACCGAGACAACCGCAAAAAACACCACTAACAATGCGGTAAATGGTAAGGCCTCTTCAAAAGCATGACCAATTTGATGCTCTTCGACAATGCCATTAAATGCGGTCAGCAGGACAATAATCATTAAACCGATAATACCTACCTCAGCAATATGTAAAGCGAGTGAAACGACTAAAACTAATCCGACAATTGCTTGCACAACTAATTTAGCTTTATCTTCACCATCACGTATATCTTCTTGTTCAGCGTCATATTCAGATAAAATTGATCTGACTTCATCTGGCATTTTGCTGCCGTAGTCAAATACTTTAGTTGTTTCTAGAAGCACACATGTCACTAACCCTGCTGCAAAAACAGGCATAGTCACCGGTGCCATTCTTAAGAAAAATTCAATAAACTCCCAGCCAGCTTTATCAGCGATTAGTAAGTTCTGTGGTTCGCCAACAACCGTACACACACCACCTAAGGCGGTACCAACAGCGCCATGCATAATTAAACTACGAAGGAAACGTCTAAAATCTTCTAGGTCAGTACGTCTATATTCATGCACTCCGTCATCACCAGAATGATCGTGATCTTCAGAGAATTTTTTGCCTGAAGCGACTTTGTGATAAACGCTATAAAAACCCACCCCCACACTGATTAGTACAGCTGTTACAGTGAGCGCGTCTAGAAAAGCTGATAAAACAGCACCAGCGAAACAAAACAAAAACGAGAGTATGGTTTTGTTTTTAACCTTAATAAGGATTTTGCTAAAGGTAAATAGCAACAACTCACGCATAAAATGAATGCCTGCTACCATAAAGACTAATAGCAGAATTACTTTTAATTGCCCTTCGATTTCATGGTAAACCATTTCTGTGGATGTCATACCGATCGCAACGGCTTGCAATGCTAATAAACCGCCAGGTTGCAACGGATAGCATTTCAGAGCCATTGCTAAAGTGAAAATAAACTCAGCAACAAGAACCCAGCCGGCTAAAAAGTGTAGCCCAGAAAACCATAATATTGGGTTGATAATAAGAAATGCGATGATGGTATTTTTATACCAATCTGCAGAATCACCTAAAAAGTTGTTGCGAAATGAACTGAAAACCAATTTATTGTTCATGTTGTTCCTAATATTGTGTTTGAGGACTGATTGTTTTGCTTATTTGCAATAATAAACGGCTAATGGCATCTTAAATTGAAAGTGAATGATAACAATCATAAGATCGAGTAACAATAAAACATTGCTTGTAAAAAAAAGGATAGAAAAAACGATAAATAGCTCTTGACCCTAGCCCCGCTAGCACGTAAATTACGCGCTCCTTCAAGGTCAAGGGCATTAGCTTCTTAAGATAATCTTGGGGCTATAGCTCAGCTGGGAGAGCGCTACACTGGCAGTGTAGAGGTCGGCGGT
>CAZFEM010000024.1:0-4035 GCA_964517515.1 uncultured Gammaproteobacteria bacterium
AAACTATGAGAAGCTGTGCGCATGAAAAGTGTCCACCAAAGTGGTATCAGTTCACTCAGGCGCGCCGCCCCTTGCAAAGGCGTTAGGTGAAATAGGTAAATTATGATCTCCTTATTTAAGAAGAAACCAAAACTAAACAACCAGGCAAGTGAAGAGCTATCCTGGATGTTGTTCGAGGATGTGGAGAACCCTGTTAGAGATGTTCACTTCTTTGAAGAAAAAGATATGGACTATTCGCTGGCAAGTTTAGAAATTCTTGATCAATATCTGGAATCTCAAAGAACTGATTTACCAGAGAATGAAGACTTATTAAAAATAACTATGCGTTCAGGTTCTTATGTTGGTGAAGTCATTCGTAGAAATGCTCCAATAAAATACAACTGGTTAGAATACTCAGAAGCAATAAAAATAAATGAAAAAATAGAGAGTATGATGGGATTCGGTCTTGGTACGGCTTCTGTGCTCTGGTCCGAACCGGATAGCTTTATTTTCCCTTTAGCTAAAGTACTAAAACGATTGGAAAACGGATCGGAAGACAGTGTAAGCTCTTTAGCCTCGGTAGTAATATCAGGTGGTTTGAGTGAGCGCACCTAACAAGAAGTTGCAGACCGACGTTTCACGCGGTGTCCATTTGCATGAATGCACGTGCCTTACATTTTATCATGCAAACGGCCCCCGCATGAAACGCGGCTGAACTTGGCGTTATACAGACAAGCTATGACAATCATTAATACTGAAAATTCTGAGCATTACAATTGGGGTAAAAACTCAGATGGCTGGCACTTACTTAAATCAGATAGTTTAAGTATTATTGAAGAAAATGTTCCTCCCAATGAAAGTGAAGAACGTCATTACCATAATGAATCACAACAGTTTTTTTATATTTTGTCTGGCATTGCTAGTATAGAAATTTCAGGAAAGTTATTTGAAGTCACTGCTGGTAATGGGGTTCATGTTCCTGCAAAAGAAAGTCATCAATTAATGAATAAAAGCACTGAAAATCTTAAATTTTTGGTGGTATCTCAACCTAAAAGCCATGGAGATAGGGTTAATGTATAACAAGTGACTATGGTTCCAAGTCAAGTAATCAAACATGTTTCCACCCCGGTTCGTATTGATTTTGACCATCTGATTTAGAATAGCTCACTGTTTCCCCATGCACGCAACGACGACATTATTAAGTTGCCAAAAAAGACTAACTAGATTCTCTACACTGTCTTTTGTTCGCTACTGTTTCGGGCGTTGACCTTCTTTTTTATAACCTTATGTATCAACACGTACATGCCCCAATAAAAAACCCTCTAAGAAGTAAATTAGCGTAAATGTGTTATCATGCAAACACAACAAAAAACTGATAACCAAGCGTTGCCAGAATACTTAGTAAACGCTTTCAAATCACATTTGAATGGTTTTTTCGAGCATCCCCTTCCTGTTTTATTATTTGCCATTATTACTATTGGCATATTACTGTGTGCCCGCACATTATCGTCAAACACGTAATGGTTTATTAACCTTAGCGAGTCTAGCGTTTTATGCTTGGGGAGAAGGTATTTATCTTTTAGTGCTAATCGGCTCAATCATATTTAATCACTTTTTTGCGCAGATTTTACGCACACCATCACTTAATAAATTATTAATTGCCATTGCCTTTAACCTTTGCCTGCTAGGCTACTTTAAATATTCTGGCTTCTTAGCTGAAATGCTAGGCATGCAAAACTGGTTCACACCAGTGCTACCACTAGGCATTTCTTTTTTCACTTTCCAAGCGATCAGTTACCTAATAGATGTTTATCGTAAGGAGGCGCAACCAGCAGACTCATTACTGTCGAGCGCTTTATATATTTCATCATTCCCGCAATTAATCGCTGGGCCGATTGTTCGTTACAAATATGTCGCTGAACAAATCATTAATCGCCAAGAAACCATTGCTAAATTTGCTCTTGGTATTCAGTTTTTTGTTATCGGCTTAGCGCAAAAAACATTATTAGCCAACATTGTTGGCGAGACGGCAGATGCTGCATTTAACTCCCCCACCGACACGCTAAATACGGCAGGCGCTTGGTTAGGCTTATTTGCTTATAGTTTACAAATCTATTTCGATTTCGCTGGTTATTCCAATATGGCAATTGGCCTTGGCTTTATGCTTGGCTTTAAGTTTCCACAGAATTTCAACACGCCCTATTCGGCACAATCGGTGACGTTATTTTGGCGCCGTTG
Organism: uncultured Gammaproteobacteria bacterium; assembly: GCA_964517515.1. Taxonomy (GTDB): domain Bacteria; phylum Pseudomonadota; class Gammaproteobacteria; order Arenicellales; family Arenicellaceae; genus Arenicella. Next base: position 2,218 of record CAZFEM010000024.1, read on the forward strand.
GCATATGACCCTATCTGAATGGTTTCGCGACTATTTATATATTCCGTTAGGGGGAAATAAGCACGGACCTTGGCGAACCATTTTCAATCTATGGGTTGTGTTTATTTTATGTGGATTTTGGCATGGTGCGGCAATTACATTCATTTTATGGGGCGCTTGGCATGGTTTATTCTTATCCATTGAACGATTAGGCTTCGCTAAAATTTTAGAAAGATCATGGCAGCCTCTGCGTCATGTTTATTTACTTCTAGTAATCTTCCTAGGCTGGGTATTATTTCGCGCTGACTCAATTCAATATGCATTGGATTATTACGCCCTACTACTCAATTTAGATAACAATAGTATTAGCGTGATTCACTTTTTGGATACTAATCGTATACTCTATTTTATTGCTTTCGCATTCTTATTATCGACATCATTACCGGCACAACTATTTGCATTCGTAAAACAGCAGATAAATGAAGGAGCACTAGCTAGCTCCTTCAGCCAAGCTTTAAATATTATTCATATTGTTACTATTATTAGCTTATTATTACTATCGATCGCGTCCTTAGTCGGTAGCTCTTACAATCCATTTATCTATTTTCGTTTTTAGTCCGTTTTTATGTCTAGTAGCAATAATACAATAACTCAAACTTACGGTGATAAATCCAATAAGCTATTGGTTATCGTTTTTTGTGTATTAATTGCTTTGCCAATTTTATTCACTCCTTTTACGCATTCTCTATCCACAGAGAAACTCGCTAACGAAAATCGCTTAACTGCTAGTTGGCCAGCATTCGGATTATTAACAACTAGCGTTACTACCTACACTAGCCAAGTTAATGCTTTTTTTGAAGATCGCTTCCCGATCAGACAACAACTACTCGATTTTTATGCTCGTTTATACTTCTATGTTATGCAAACTGGTATCGGTAATGATGTAATTATAGGCGATGACGAGTGGTTATTTCTTGCTGATACAGACATCTTAGACAATGCGCGTGGCATAACTCCTTTAGAGACTGAAGGTGCTCTTGATTGGGTAAAAAAAGCGCAGATCATTAATGACACCGTTAATAACTATGGCGGTCAATTTTTAGTGGTTATTATTCCCGACAAGGCACAAGTTTACCCGGAGCATTTACCAGAAGATATTATCTATCAACGAGAAGGCCGACGGGCAGATACTCTTGTAAGCGCATTAGAGCAATCAAACATAAACTATCTTGATTTATTAGATCCTTTAATTGATGCAAAAGAGCAACATGCTAGTCCGATTTATGCGAAAACTGATTCGCATTGGTCATTTGTTGGCGCACTCGATGCTTATCAGTTTATTATCGAGAAACTTAATACCCTTGGCTTTGATTTACCCATTGTCGAACTAGCACAGTTGCGCATCATTAACGTTGAAGACTTTAGGGGTGATTTATCAATACTGCTTAACTTAGAAACTTACTTTTATGAAGAGTTAAGGTTATTAGTGCCCAATCGAGATAAAAATAAATTCGCAAGAAACAAAGAGTTACTATTGCTTGGTGATTCTTTCGTTGGCCATCAAATACAATTTCTCGAATACAGTTTCAGTAAAATAACCTGTAGACATCACGATTGGGGCGAGATAAATCTTGATACGATTCGCGAACAGCAAGCCGATATTGTTATTTTACAAATGGTCGAACGGGCACTTGTATACCCACTAACGGTTGACTCCAAAAAATCTAGGTCTTGCGGGAAAAATTTTTCATTTCAATGAAAGCCAGCGTTTGATTTCACTGCTAGTGCGTGTAAAAAAATCAATGGGTTCTTTCAGTGTTAGTGGCATTAACGGCGGCT
>CAZFEM010000024.1:4135-32189 GCA_964517515.1 uncultured Gammaproteobacteria bacterium
GTGCGTGTAAAAAAATCAATGGGTTCTTTCAGTGTTAGTGGCATTAACGGCGGCTCAGGATACAAATAAGGCTCGCCTCTCACATCCCTAACCCAGTCTGGTTGATAATACGCTCTTTCCGTTTTACTAAAACTCGGTCGCCAACATATGGGGTCACCAATATAGTAATGCGTTACCTGCGAATGGCGAGTTAATTCGGTATTTTTCTGGATTGAACCTCCGTGCAACACATTAGCAGACCAGATAACTGCCTGACCTTTCTTAATTAAACCATACTCAGGCTGGTAGCCTTTTTCCTTAATGATTTTTTCTAATTCTTTCAAGTATTGAGGGTAACTAGCGTAATCGCCTTCTAAACCAAAATCGTCATAATTCATCTCGGGTAATTCTTGACTACCAGGATAGTAAACAAGTGGCCCCTGATCTGGGCCAATATCTTCCAGCGCAACCCAAACACCGCACATCAAACCAAATGGCTCACTATTAAAATGAATATTGTCGGCATGCACCGCTTGTTCTGTTCCTTTTAAAAAATTCAGCGTTTGAAATGCCTTGGCTGGCAATTGATAAATTTCTTCTAACGCAGCTAATATTTTTGCCGATTGGGCGATTTTTAAAACATTTTGACTAACATGCCAACCATCTTGAACTCGATTAAAATCGGCAAGAGGCACTCGTAACGGCCTTGGACGATCTTCAGTAAAGAAAGATTGCATATCTTCTCGAGCACCATCCAAAATAGCATGATCCAAACCAGAATCTATAATCACGAAACCATCTTTCTCAAAGCTGGTTTTATAGTCGTTTGATTTACTATCGGTCATAGCAATAATTTAACTAACACTTTGATAATGCAATACTGATGGTTGCTCAGCAAAAAAGTGGTGCATTAACTTTCGCCATTCTTGATAAGAGTCGGATTCACGGAAATTAACGGTATGGCTTTCAAGTGTTTGCCATTCGACACTCAGAAGATATTTATTTTCTTCCTCAATACAGCGCTTAAGCTCATGGGAGATATAACCCTCTACCGAAGATAGTATCTGCTCAGCTTGGCTAAAAGCTTTCTCAAATTCTAGTTGTTGGTCTTTAACGACATCAATGACAACAATTTCTAAAACTTGAGATTGCTTTTCACACCAAGCAAACCTAGCTTGTTCTTTTCCATCTCGCTCAATTGTCTCAGTAAACATAGAAAAAGGTCTCAACCAAATCTCTTTGCTACCGTATAGCGCACGATAAATAACCATTAGCTCTTGATTTTCAGAATGCCGAGCCTGTCCTAAAACAAGATAGTAATTACCTTTAAAGTGTCGATAAAGGCCTTTTCTAATAACTGAATTATTATCTAACAGCTGATTAGTTGACTTGTGCTTCATTACCTTTATTGCCTAACCATTTTTTGCGCGCTGGTACTTCTTTTTTAGCTAGCAGCATGTTCATTGTTTTTGTTGTACTGTCACCCATACCTATTGTCATTTGTACTAAGCGACGAGTATCCGCGTGCATGGTTGTTTCTCGCAATTGACCCGGGTTCATTTCTCCTAAGCCTTTAAAACGCTGCACATTAATTTTAGCGTTCGATTTTTCAGCTTTGATTTGCGCAATGATTTCATCATGCTCTTCATCATCCAATGCGTAATATACTTTTTGCGCTTGATCGATTCGATATAGGGGTGGCATCGCGACATATAAATGCCCTGCCTCGACTAAGGTTCGAAAATGTTTTACGAACAAGGCGCATAATAAAGTCGCGATGTGTAAACCATCCGAATCAGCGTCAGCCAGAATACAAATTTTACCGTAACGAAGACCATCCAAACTCTCAGCGCCAGGGTCGATACCAATTGCCACTGAAATATCATGCACTTCTTGCGAGGCTAGCACCTGCGATGATTCGACTTCCCAAGTATTAAGAATTTTGCCGCGTAACGGCATAATTGCTTGGGTAGCACGGTCTCGTGCTTGCTTGGCAGAGCCTCCTGCTGAATCACCCTCGACTAAGAATAATTCAGTAATATCGATATCTTCACTAGAACAATCAGCTAACTTACCAGGCAGCGCTGGACCGGAAGTGATTTTCTTGCGGGTGATTTTTTTTACTGACTTCAAGCGGCTTTGCGCATTTTCAATTGCTACCATAGCAATGCGCTCACCGATCTCAATATTTTGATTTAACCAAAGAGCAAAGGCGTCTTTCACTTTCGAAGCAATAAATTGAGAAATATCGCGAGAAGATAATTTCTCTTTTGTTTGACCAGAAAACTGAGGGTCTTTCATACGCACCGACAACACATATTGGCAGTGAACCCATACGTCCTCAGGTGACAACTTAACCCCTTTAGGGAGTAAATTACGAAAGTCACAAAACTCACGAATTGCTTCGGTCAAACCAATCCTTAAACCACCCACATGCGTGCCACCTTGGGGAGTAGGAATCAAGTTCACATAACTTTCTGTGACTGCTTCAGTATTGTCCATAGCCCAAACAACAATCCATTCAACCTTTTGATCATCATCGTTTTCACTACCTTGAAAACCTTCTTCTGGTAAATGCTCGTTTTCACCAATAGAACCAAGCAAATAATCTTTTAAACCATCTTCAAAGTACCAGCTTTGCGAGTTTTTAGGACTGATATGATCAACAAAATCAATGGTCAAACGCGGGCATAAAACAGCTTTTGCTCTAAGTAATCGACATAAACGCTTAGCACTGACATTAGGCGAATCAAAAAAACTAGCATCGGGCCAAAAACGAATTGTAGTGCCCGTATTACGCTGTCCAACACTGCCTATTTCTTCTAGATCTTGAACTTTGGTGCCGTCTGCAAAGGACATATTGAATTCTTTGCCATCACGCTTTATCCAAACTTCTAAGTTTTTTGACAAGGCGTTAACAACTGAGATACCGACACCATGTAAACCGCCAGAAAATTCATAGCTCTTATTTGAAAATTTTCCACCTGCATGCAGTTTCGACATAATCACTTCAACACCAGGAATACCTTCTTCTGGGTGCATATCTACCGGCATACCGCGACCATCGTCACTCACTTCAACCGAACCATCTTTATGCAAAATAACTTCAATTTTCTTGCAATGACCCGCTATTGCCTCATCGACACTATTATCAACAACTTCTTGCACCAAATGATTGGGGCGCTCAGTCGAGGTATACATGCCAGGCCGTTTGCGAACTGGTTCTAAGCCAGTTAAAACTTCTATCGCCGAAGAGTCGTAATTTGTTGCCATAACTTAAGAAAAATAGTCTAAATAGCTGTTTATTTAATTAAGGTAATTCTACCTCAGCTATAAGTAAAAAACTGCTTATCGTATGACTTAGGTTTAAAACAATATTATTTATAAACAGTATTTTTTGTACTAAATTCATTAGTAATTTAATACCTTGTGATGGTTATGCAATGTTAGAATAACGACTTAAATCTATTTAGAGCAAAACGATGTCAGCTAAACAAGCAAAAAATCAAAAATTAGACGATCTGAATTTTGAACAGGCTTACCAAGAGCTTGAAAAAATTGTCGAACAAATGGAACGCGGTGAACAAGATTTAAATAAGTCTCTCAGTGATTTTGAACGCGGTGTCGCTCTAATGAAACATTGCCACAGTGAATTAAAAGACGCTGAGCAAAAAGTTGATGTTTTAGTTCAAAATAACGAAGGGCTTTTTAGCACTACCCCTTTCGAAGACGAATAAACGCCATTTTATTTCATTTAAAAGTTTGTCAACGCCGATGAATTTAATCGACTATCAATCACGCATTGAAGTAGTTCTTAAGCGTGAGCTAACAAACTCAGATATTCCATCTCGTTTGTTACAAGCAATGAACTATTCAACATTGAATGGTGGCAAGCGAATACGAGCGCTACTCGTGTATGCAGCGGGTGAAGTCGTTCAAGCGCCTTTAGAGCAACTCGATAATGTTGCTGCTGCAATTGAATGTATCCATAGCTATTCACTCATTCATGACGATTTACCAGCAATGGACGACGATGATTTGCGACGCGGCAAGCCTACCAATCACAAGCAATTCGATGAAGCAACAGCAATCCTTGCTGGGGATGCTTTATTAACTTTTGCATTTGAATTAATAAACAATCGAGACTCTAATTTATCAGATACACAGGCACGTAAAATTAGCGCAATTTTATCGGAATCTGCAGGCGCTATCGGTATGGTCGGTGGGCAAATACTAGATATTCAAGCAACTGGCAAAGAATTAACACAAGCTCAATTAGAAGATATGCACCGCCGTAAAACTGGTGCTTTAATTCGTGCAGCAGCTATGTGTGGTGGTTTATGTATAGAGTCAGGTAATTTAAATAAAGAGATTGCGGAAAAACTAGAAAGCTATGCCAACAATATTGGCTTAGCTTTTCAAGTCGTCGATGATATTTTAGATATTGAAGCGAGTACGGAAGAACTAGGTAAGACTAGTGGCGCGGATATTGATTTAGGCAAAGTTACCTATCCTTCTTTAATTGGCCTCGATGCTTCTAAACAATTAGCGAAAAACCTATATAATGAGAGCATTAAAAGCATTCACGAAATCGGCGAAAATACTGAACTGCTATCACAGATTGCCGAACTTGTGATATCGCGCCGCAAATAAAATAGATTGTGACGAATAATACAGAAAAATATCCTTTGTTAATGACGCTTGATGATCCTGCGGATCTTCGCGATTGCAAAGAAGATCAATTGACGCAAGTTTGTGATGAAACTCGTCAATTCTTAATTGATACGGTGGCAAAAATTGGTGGGCATTTAGCTGCTGGTCTAGGCACTGTTGAATTAACTGTCGCGCTACACTATGTTTTTAATACACCCCATGATCGACTTGTTTGGGATATAGGTCATCAAGCTTACCCACACAAGATTTTGACTGGCCGGCGTGATGAGTTACACACTATCCGTCAGCCAGAAGGCTTGTCTGGTTTCCTAAAGCGTAAAGAGAGTGAATACGATACCTTTGGGGCTGGTCACTCAAGCACTTCTATTTCTGCTGCGTTAGGCATGGCTGTGGCTGCTGCACAACAGAACATTGATCGAGAAGTGGTTGCTGTTATTGGTGACGGCGCTCTTACTGCAGGAATGGCATTTGAAGCATTAAATAACGCCGGTGACATGGACGCAAATATTTTAGTTGTGCTAAACGATAATGATATGTCTATCTCACCTAACGTTGGCGCATTAAATAATTACCTAACACGAATGATGACTGGTCCAACTGTTACGTCGGTTCGTAAAGGGACTAAAAAGGCCTTAGAAATATTACCGCCTGTACGAGATTATGCACGTCGTTGGGAAGAGCATATTAAAGGCATGGTTATGCCAAGTACTCTTTTTGAAGAAATGGGTTTTTATTACGCTGGTCCAATTGATGGTCACGATATCGAAACCTTGATGACAACCCTGCAAAACTTAAAAGAAATTGAAGGCCCGCGTTTTTTGCATATTGTCACTAAAAAAGGCAAAGGTTTTGAACCTGCTGAAGGCGCACCAATCAAATATCATGGTGTTTCTCCATTTGATCCTGATACAGGCGCCATTCCTGTAAAAACAAAAAAACGGACTTATACGGATGTGTTCAGTGATTGGCTCTGTGACATGGCAGCAGAAGATAAAAAACTGATTGGCATCACCCCTGCTATGCGTGAAGGGTCGGGGCTTATGAAGTTTTCGCAAGAATACCCTGATCGTTACTTTGATGTTGCGATTGCAGAACAACACGCTTTAACATTTGCCGCCGGTATGGCTTGTGACGGGCAGAAGCCAGTTGTAGCCATTTACTCAACTTTTTTACAACGAGCCTATGATCAGTTAATTCATGACATTAGCATTCAAGATCTTGATGTTATGTTAGCGATTGATCGTGCAGGTTTAGTTGGTGCCGATGGCCCTACTCACGCTGGGGTATTCGATTTTAGTTATCTGAGATGCATCCCTGACGTTGTTATCTATGCGCCAAGCGATGAAGCTGAATGTCGCGATATGTTATACAGCGCCTATCAACACAAAGGCCTTACCGCAGTGCGTTATCCACGTGGTGCAGGAGTCGGTGCGATAGAGAATAAGCAAATGACTGAAATACCTTTGGGTACTTCGGTTATTGCTAAACAAGGAACGCAAATTGCAATTTTATCATTTGGTACTTTATTACCAGCTGCATTAGAAGCAGCAGAGAACCTAGGTGCGACAGTCGTTAACATGCGCTTTGTTAAACCGCTCGATGAAAAAATGATTACTGAGATCATTGGCTCGCACAATTTCCTTATCACCTTAGAAGAAAATGTCATTGCTGGTGGTGCTGGTTCCGCTGTTAACGAATTTTTAGCAACGCAAGAATTCACTGTGCCAATATTAAATTTAGGCTTACCTGACGAATATATTGAACATGGTGATCAGCAACAGTTGCTGTCCAATTGCGGCTTAGATGGCAATGGTATTACCGCAAGCGTTATGAAATCACCACACTATCAACTTATTGCTTCTGCTAAAGAAATAAATAATTCTAAAACTGCTTAAGACAGCATCATAGCTAAATTAAAATTCGAATCTAATTGTGAATAAGCCAAAAGAAAATATTGAAGACGTGCAAGGTCGGCATGATAGTCGTGAAATACCAATAAACCGCGTTGGTATAAAAGACATTGCTCACCCTATTACTATCCTTAACAAAGAAGGTAATCGTTCTTCAAGCATTGCAACCTTTTCAATGTCTGTTAGCTTACCAGCAGACCAAAAAGGCACGCACATGTCACGATTCATAGAGCTTTTAAACGAGACTGAAACAATAATATCTGCAAAAAAGTTCAATCGTTTACTGATTGATATGACCGAGCGATTAGAAGCTCAAAGCGGTTATATTGAATTCCAATTTCCATACTTTATTGAAAAGTCTGCTCCGATATCTGGCGTAAAAAGCTTAATGGATTATCAAGTAACCTTAGTCGGCCAAATTGAACAAGGGCATATTGACGCGACGCTCGAAGTTACCGTACCAGTAAAAAGCCTTTGCCCATGCTCGAAAAAAATCTCTGAATACGGTGCACATAATCAACGCTCCCATATTACAGTAGGTATCAATTGCTCTAATGGCATCTGGCTAGATGAGTTAATTCAAGCTATTGAAGCACAAGCTAGTGCCGAACTGTTTGCTACGCTAAAACGACCTGACGAAAAATTTATTACTGAACGAGCTTATAATAACCCTAAGTTTGTCGAGGATGTTGTTCGTGACATAGCAAATGAATTCGATGAAAATAACAAAATAACGCGTTATTTTGTGCATGCTGAAAACTTCGAATCAATACACAACCACAGCGCCTTCGCTGTTATTGAACACGACAAAACAGTTTAATTAACGTTTCTTCAATTCCATTCTATTGCCACTTCGGTTCATATCTAAGTGGTTCAAGAAAGTCATTCCAAGTAACGGAACTAAAGGAAAAGCGCCTTCAATAACTCCTGCATTGATGTTGTTTAATTCAATACCGGCAAAACTTATTTGTTCTAAACGAATGGCATACATTGGCGAAGTTCCTGATGCTGTTGCAGCAAAAGTTTGCGTGCCGTTCTTATACTCTAAACCAATTCGATTAGCCTGCTCGCTACTGAGCACAACTAAGTTCGCACCTGTATCGACTAAAAACTCCAGATTGCGCCCATTAACTTGACCATTGGAGCGAAAGAAACCATCAGCATCAGCCCAAACTAAAGTGCTGGTTTTAGGAGGTGCCTCAGTACCCAAACTCTCCGTTAAAATCACACTACTTTGCAGAGTTAAGACCTCTCGCTTGCCATCAAACTCAACTTCAATTTGCTCAGTGTCTGCTGAGATTAAACGTACTCCTTCATAAGTTTGACCTACTTGAATAATTTTTGCTTTTTTACCATTAACTGACAGCATCGCCTTTCCTTCAAACAAAGCAATTGTTTGTAGCGTTATTTGAGCAAAAACCTGCTGGCTAAAACAAATAACTAACAGTGATAAAATTAGACGATACCTCATACCGTCATACTAAAGGCTCAGTAAATAATTCACAACACTCGATATGTAAGTGAACTACTAATACTCTTAATTCATGAAATGATTCATCCTTGTCAGTTAAATAAACAGTAAAGGGGCAATAAAAAAAGCAAGCGCTATTAAAGCGCTTGCCTTCTCTGATCAGATATAACTTCTATCTAGAAGTTATAAACTAAGTTTGCACTTGTAATAGTATCTGTCTCGTCTGTGCCAACTGGTGCATCAGTATTTTGACGAATCAGCAAACCAAGTTTCAAAGCAAATTTCTCATTCATTGAAACAAGTAAAGCTGCATCATTTTCCAGATAAGTATTATCAGAACCAATTTCAGCTCTGAAGTTATTAAGGAATTGAGTGTTTGATGTAAATTGATTTCGATAAGAAAAAGTTAAAACTAATGTCTCTCCACTCAAATCATCACCTTCGATTTCTGAACCATCTTCTAAAGTAAGTAGCTCACTCGTATCTCGATAACCAATACCAATACCAGCTTCAAGGCCAACAGGCTCAGTATCAATAAAACGATAGCCGTAACCAACTGAAACACTAGTTTGCTCAGTAAAGCCATCAAAATCATCATCTAGATAACCAACACCACCGAATAAAAAGCTGCGTGGAGTCAAATCACGTTTAGCAATGTAATCAGCAGCAATACTTTCAGCTGTATCATCACCATCGTTAGAAGCATTTAATATAATAAGACCAAATTCATGATCCCAAACCGCTCCATCATTTAAGAAATTTAAACCAATATTCAAATTTTCAGTATCAGTGTTGCCGCTTGCAGTAACAAACCCAGCTTCACCTTGACCAGTCCATTCAGCTTGCGCTGCTGTACTACCCAAAATTAAACTACCTGCGATTAAAGTAACCTTAGTAATAAGTGATGTTTTCATTATTCTCTCCAGAATTGTTTTAAAGTTGTGTCACTGTGCTGCATTCTATTAAAAAATTGATGTTTTTCAATGAAGTATGTTTCTTTATTCACAAAGTATTACAAACTTATTACAGCCTCTCTCTGCCTTAAAACTACTCAAAAGCCAAAGAAATTGCTTGTTGTAAATTTTTCACCGGCATTATTTTTAATTTTGAAGATTTGATACTAGAGTTATTAGCTACGGGCACAATTAGGCGTTTAAATCCCAATTTCTCAACCTCTTTAATACGTGTTTGACCGCTTTGTACTGGTCGAATTTCACCAGTTAAGCCAATCTCACCAAACACGGCTAAATCATTTGCTAAAGTCTGGTTTTTATAACTAGATAGTATCGATAACAAAATGGCTAAATCAGCAGCCGGTTCATGCACTTTTACACCACCTATTACATTTACAAATACATCTTGATCATATAACGAAAAACCACCATGTCGATTTAGTACCGCTAACAACATAGCTAATCGCTGATTATCTAATCCAACCGTTACGCGCCGAGGATTTGGTAATGCACTTTGGTCTACGAGTGCTTGTATTTCTACCAACATCGGCCGAGTCCCTTCTTGCGAAACTAAAATCACACTTCCAGTAGCATCCTCCTGCGCCCGAGAGATAAACATTGCCGAAGGGTTACTCACTTGTTGTAGCCCTGTATCGGTCATCGCAAAAACACCAATTTCGTTGACTGCGCCATAACGGTTTTTGATTGCTCTTATCAAACGAAAGCTGCCATCTCGCTCGCCCTCAAAATATAAAACCGTGTCGACCATATGCTCAAGTACGCGCGGACCTGCAATCGCACCTTCTTTAGTAACATGCCCTACCAGTATAATGATCGTTTGTGTTTGTTTACCATAGCGAACTAAACGGCTTGCCGTCTCGCGTACTTGCGCCACACTGCCTGGTGCTGATTGCAGTGAATCTGTATAAAGTGTTTGAATAGAATCAATCACCATCACTTCAGGTTTATACGCTTGAGCTATTTCAAGAATCGTTTCCAGTTGATTATCTGCCAACAAATCCATAGCACATTCTTGGACACCTAAACGCTGCGCCCGTAACGCAACTTGTTCAGCAGATTCCTCACCCGTTACATATAGAGTTCGACTACTATCACTCAATAAAGCGAGGCTTTGAAGAATCAAGGTTGATTTACCAATACCTGGATCACCGCCTAATAAAATAATCGAGCCTGGTACCAACCCACCACCTAGAACACGGTCTAATTCATTTAAACCACTCGCAACTCGTGGTGTTCCTTTAACACTCACTTTGGTTAACTGTTGTACTTCTGCCTTGGGTGCAAAACCTTCGAAGCGTGCTGCTTTGGGGTTATTAGCAACTTTTAATGGCGCGACTTCTTCTTGCAAGGTATTCCAATCACCGCAATCCTGACATTGGCCAGTCCACTTAGGATGCTGAGCCCCACAATTTGTACAGCCATAAATTGTTTTTGCTTTCGCCATCGCTATTTTAATTAGTTTACGATGCGCTCGACGCGAGGCAAGATACCGCAAACAAGTTCGTAAGCAATTGTTTGCGCATAGTCAGCAACTACTTCAACAGGGTTTCCTTCACCCCATAAAATCGCATCATCACCGACTTTTGCAGTAATATTATTTAAATCGACACAAATCATATCCATTGAAACTCTTCCTATCAAAGGCACTATTAAACCGTTAATTAATACTGGCGTACCAGTAGGTGCATGTCTTGGGTAACCATCGCCATAGCCGCAGGCGATAACACCTATGCGAGTATCATCATCCACGACATAAGTACTTCCATAACCAATCGAACTACCAGCTGGTAATCTTCGAATAGAAATCAATTTACTTTTAAAAGTCATAACTGCTTGTAAACCAAGCTGTTCAGCAGATTGATTCACAAGTGGTGAAATGCCATACAACATAATGCCAGGCCTAACTCTTTGCAAAGCATATTCAGGCAAAGCTAACACCCCGGCAGAATTCAAAATACTCAACTCAGTAAACTGATTAACTGCTGCAAGTTCATTAAACACATCAATTTGTTTGCCGCTAGCAGGATTATCAACTTGATCTGCATTAGCAAGATGAGTCATTAAACTGATATTTGATACTGCTTTAATTTTATTTACTTGATCCAAGGTGTTCGGTAATTCCTCGGGCAAAAAACCTAATCGCCCCATACCTGTATCTACTTTTAGCCAGATTGATAAATTCAACTTTTCATCAAGGCTTGCCAACACCGGCAACTGAGTCGAATCATATAGAGTAATACGAGCATTCAGCTTTACTAGCTCCAGCAATTGTTGTTTATTGAAATTAGCCGATAAAACCGTAATCGCTTTGTCAAAGCCTGCATTACGAATTCGTAAAACATCATCAAGGCTATTAACTGCAAACTCATCAACCGAGCTAGACAAAGCATCAGCAACAATTTCCATGCCATGACCGTAACCATCAGCCTTAATGACTGCCATTATTTTACTATTCGGGACTAACTCACGAACACGTTGGCTATTATGTTGTAATGCAGCAGTATTAATGTGCACCTGAACTGGACGAGAATGGCTCAATGGGTAACCCTAGGGTTAATGTATTTCACCGCTAAATGCTGGTGATGCAGCATTCTCAAAGCGCGTAAATTCACCCAAAAAGGTTAATCTAACTTTGCCAATTGGGCCATTCCTTTGTTTAGCAATAATAATTTCCGCAGAGCCTTTTTGTTCTGTCTCTGGCTCATAAACCTCATGACGATAGATAAACATAATTAAGTCTGCATCTTGTTCAATTGCACCAGACTCCCGTAAATCCGACATAATGGGCCGTTTATCCGTACGTTGTTCTAAACTGCGATTAAGTTGCGATAAAACAACAATTGGACAATCCAGTTCTTTAGCCAAACCTTTTAATGAACGTGTAATATTAGATATTTCTAAAGTTCGATTTTCAGAAGAGTCCCCACCACGCATCAACTGTAGGTAATCAATCATAATCATACCCAAGCCATGTTCATGCTCTGCAGCAAGACGTCGTGCACGACTACGCACTTCTAAAGGAGAAAGTGCCGGGGTATCGTCAATGTAAATACTTTTATCATTTAACAAACCAACCGCCGACGTTAATTTAGGCCAATCATCACTATCAAGCTGACCAGTACGTAATTTAGTTGCGTTTACTCGACTTAACGAAGCAAGCATTCTGGTAGCAAGTTGCGCTCCTGGCATTTCCATACTAAACACCGCAACTGGCAAGTTTTGACTAATTGCTGCTTCTTCAACTAAATTCATCGCAAAAGAAGTTTTACCCATCGAAGGACGACCTGCGACAATAACTAAATCACCGCCCTGCAAACCTGTAGTTTTTTTATCTAAATCGACAAAGCCAGATGCCACACCAGTGATCACTTTTTTGGTTTTAAATAACTCTTCAACTTTATCAACAGCATCAGCTAATAATGAATCAATTTTACGAAACCCTGCCTTCGCTTGATTATTATTTTTCGCAATGTCAAAGATCAATTCTTCAGCAAAATCCAATACTTCTTCTGGTTCTTTTCCGTCAGGTTGATAAGCCGTTTGAATAATATCGTTAGCGCTTTCAATCAGACGCCGTAATATTGCACGCTCTCTAACGATTTTCGCATACGACTTTACATTCCCTGTATTTGGCGTGTTTTTAGCTAGCGTTCCTAGATACGCTAAGCCTCCAACTTTATCAATTTCACCTAAATTCGTCAGTGATTCGGATACCGTAACTACATCTGCAGCCTGGCCTTTTTCATCTAAAGCAATAATTTCGTTATAAATTACTTGATGATCAGATCGGTAAAAATCTCGTGTCTCGAGCTCCATAGTAATCTCGTCAATCACACGATTATCTAGCATCATTGAACCAAGAATAGATTGCTCGGCCTCTATTGCCTGAGGCGGCAAACGTAAAACGTCTTCTTCGTAGGAGGTATTGCTCTCAGCGGCCATAAAATGACAAATTATCTTTTGAAGTTATTAGTATATTTGCGATTGCTTTTGCAAAAACCTAGCTTTATCTAAGTCGGCAAAGCAGACTAGCAACTTTAACACATTTACAATTCATCGAAAATTATGTAGGCAAAAAAAACGAGGCAATAAAGCCTCGTTTTTAATTAACTCACAGTTAACTTATCTACTCAGCAACAACTTCAACCGTTATAGAAAAATTTACTTCAGAGTGAATAGAACAAAGGACTTCATTCGTACCTATTTCTTTAATCGGCCCTTCGGGTAATTGAATTTCAGATTTATTCAATTCCAGACCTTTAGCTGTGAATGCTTCAGAAATTTCAACTAAACCAACGGAACCAAACAATTTACCTTCGTCACTAGCACGACTGATAATTTCAACCGATTGGCCTTCCAGTTCAGAAGCTCTAGCTTTAGCAGCTTGTAATTTATCAGCAGAGGCTTTTTCTAATTCTAAACGACGGCCTTCAAACTGTTTAATATTCTCTTCTGTCGCAGGAGTCGCTAAACCTTTAGGTACTAAATAGTTACGCGCATAACCTGGCTTAACTGTTACTAAATCACCTAAGTTACCGAGATTGATGATTTTCTCTAGGAGTATAACTTGCATAGCAGCCCCCTATTTATGACTGTCGGTATATGGCAACAAAGCCAAATAACGAGCATTTTTGATTGCACTAGACAACTGACGTTGGAAACGCGCAGCAGTACCAGTATTTCGGCTTGGCATAATTTTACCAGACTCAGACACATAAGCTTTTAATGTGGCAAGGTCTTTGTAATCGATATGCGTGGCACCTTCGGCAGTAAACTTACAATAGCGACGACGCATTTGACGAAAACCAGGGCGTCTCTTTTTCATATTATTCTTTCTCATTATTCTGCCTCCTCACTTTCTTTATTGTCTTCAGAGCTTTCCTCTGATGCTTCTTCACTTGCTTCATCAGCAGACTCTGATTCAGCTTCGGCTTTCTCGGCTTCGACTTTTGCTTTATCAGCGTCCGCTTTGGCTTTTTCTGCTTCGGCTTTAGCACGTTCAGCTTCTTCTGCAACACGAGCAGCTTCACGCTCTTCGTCTCGCACTCGCTCAGCTTCTACTTCTTGCATCATCATAGAAGGTTCAGTTTCTGAACCTTTCATTTTTAATACTAAGTTACGAATAATGGCATCATTAAAACGGAAAAGGTTTTCAATTTCGTCTAATGTTTCTTGCGTCACTTCAACATTCATTAGAATGTAATGTGCTTTGTGGATTTTATTAATTGGGTAAGCTAGTTGACGGCGTCCCCAGTCTTCGTAGCGATGGACCACGCCTTTACCGGCTTCGATCACACCTTTATAGCGCTCAGCCATGGCGTCAACTTGTTCGCTCTGATCCGGATGAACCAGGTATACAATTTCGTAGTGTCTCATTTTGAGCTCCTCACGGTTAAAGTAGTTTCCCATCATTGTTCAGAAATAAACTCTTTAGCAATAAATTGCCGATCAATGCGGTGAAACAAGGAGTTAGATTTTTACATTTTTAAGTTCTATTTCTTAAAAACTATTAGAAAAATCAGTTATTTACGCTTAATGTCA
This sequence comes from uncultured Gammaproteobacteria bacterium, assembly GCA_964517515.1. Classification (GTDB taxonomy): domain Bacteria; phylum Pseudomonadota; class Gammaproteobacteria; order Arenicellales; family Arenicellaceae; genus Arenicella. Next base: position 18,685 of record CAZFEM010000024.1, read on the forward strand.
TTATCGAACATTAAAACGAAGCGCGATTCTAGCTTAAAGCTCTTTATTCTGCAAAGAATCCTGAAGAAATAAGCCTTCTATTTCAAACATAATGCAGACAATTATTTACATCAAAGCAGGCCAAACTATTTCTCATATTTTTTAGTCTAAAAAATTTAGTAATTTTCTAAATTTATTATTACTATAGTGGAAAATAAAACATGCAAACTAATAAAAAAACCATGAAAAATAAGTGTTTCGCTTTTAATTTTAAGCTCTTTACAATTTTATTAATCAGTCTACTGACATCAATTAATAACGTTTACTCTCAAAATATTGATGCCACGTCAATGACTGGCGAAGAAATGAAAGATATAGCAGATGCCTATTACTATGGAAATGAAGAGCAAGAGCAAAATTACGCATTATCCTTGGAATGGTACTTAAAGTCAGCGGAAGCTGGTTATAAACCAGCTAACTACGATATTGGTTTCGCATATGCTTATGGCGATGGTGTTGATATTGACCATAAAGAAGCTCTGAAATATTTCTTAATATCAGCAAATAATGATAATGCTGACGCACAATACGAAGTTGCTCTTATTTATGATCATGCGCTCGGTGTCGAAGAAGATGATCAAATAGCATTCACATGGTATCAAAAAGCGTCAGACTTAGGTTTGCCAGAAGCTCAATATAACCTTGCTTATTCTTACGATTACGGGGAAGGTGTTGAGGAAGATGACAGGTTAGCATTTATTTGGTATCAAGAATCAGCCGAGCAAGGTTATATCGATGCACAAAATAATTTAGGCGCGCAATATCAAAGCGGTGAAGGGGTACAACAAAACTATGAAAAAGCATTTTATTGGTATCAAATTGCTGCTGCTCAGGAAGACAGTACAGCGCAATATAACCTTGCAATACTTTATTATAATGGCAGCGGTGTAAAACGAGACAAAGAAAAAGCGTTTGAATTATTTACTGAGTCCGCACAACAAGGTGACCCTGATTCTCAATATGAAGTTGGGCTAGCGTATAAAAATGGAGATGGTGTTACTAAAGATCTGATTCAAGCAAATGAATGGTTGCAAAAAGCCGCAGCACAAGGTCAGGAACAAGCTATTTCAGAGTTAGAATAATTCATTTCTTTTGAAATGAGCGTTTCATTGGCTGTAAATTTATCTCTTCAATAACAGCATTTCTTGGTAGCGCTAAAGCATCAAACACTGACTGGGCCACCGTATCAGCGGATAAAGAGAAATCGACACCCGTTTGAGGTTGGAAATCTAATTCATTGAAAAAATCAGTCACTACTGGACCTGGGTTGACTAAAACAACACGGATATCTGCATTAGAACAATCAGCTCGAAGGCTTTGCGCTAAACCTCTAATTGCAAATTTAGTCGCGCAATAAATGCTTCCTTGTTTAGCGCCTTGTAATGAGGATTCACTACCAATCAATACAATATCTTTACTACCCTGAGATTTGAACTTAGGTAGATAGTGCTTCAACAAAAACAAATTGCTAAGTAAGTTTGTGTTTATAAGATTTTGTATTTGTTGATAGGAAAACTGTTCTATGCCACCGAAACGCCCTACTCCAGCATTTAATATTAAAGCATCAAAGTCTTGCTTCAATATTTCATTTGTTTGTAATTCGTTTGGTAACTTTTCGATGTCGGCAAGATCTAATTCGACTTTTTGCAAGCCCGAACAATCCGTTTTAGAAAAGTCTCGCGCGACACCAGTCACTTCATTTTTGTTCAGCAAAAATTTATTACACAAGGCTAAACCAATCCCTGAGCTTGCACCCGTTACTAATATTTTATTTATCATCTGATATATCCCGCATTAGGAAGGATACGAATATAATTTATGTTCACCGACATGCTCTTTGACATAATTCCCAACCAAAGTAAGCATTTCTGTTTCGATAGATTTTTCATAGCTCACCATGCCTTTCTGATCACTCATGCCAGCACTAAATAACCCGTGCTCTGGGTACAACTTTCTAAGAGTTTTATAATAATCCTTAGGTAAGCGAAAACCACCTAGTGTCACGCTATCAATCTTGTCTGCATCTAATTGTGAAAAAATCTCATCAATCATAATTTGATAAGCAGATTGATAATCATCATGCCAAATAATAGGATCAAATCGCAAACCTAATCGCCAACCTTGCTTTTGTAATTTAACCAACGCTTGTAGACGTTTTTTAAAAGAAGGCGCACCTATTTCAATCGCACTCGCAACATCAGTCGGACTTAGGCTATAAGCCACAACAACATTAGACAAAGGCTCTCGATTTAACAAGCTACGTATTTGTGTACTCTTAGTACGTAACTCTAAAACTGCATTTGGCAAGCCATTAAAAACTTCAATAAAGTACTCGGCAAAATGAGTAACTGGTTCATAAGCTAAGCTGTCACAATCATAACCAGAAAAAAACCATGCAGGTTTACTATCGTCTCTATGCTGCTCGGCTAAATCTCTAATTTCTTCTGCAAAATCTTCATAGTTAACAAACAACAGAAAATTAGCCGAGCGATACATACCCTGTAAAAAACAATATCGGCAGTCATATGGACAATTCAGCATATGAGAAAAATAATAATTAGCACCACCACCCGCTTCATATTGAACAGGCGTGGGCAAAACCTTTTTGTTATTTTTTTTAGCCAAAATTAATGCAGGATTCTGTTTTTGGATACGAAAATTTTGTGCATGGGGATTAAACACTTCGCTGTATTTATCAATATTAATTATTGTTGCTGCTGGATAGCGCGCCAAAATTTTTTCTGTACGCGCTAAATCAAGCACGTCATTCTCTATATATATAGTATCCACCATGAATAATTAATTTAACCAGTCATGTCTAGCAAACTAGGCTTTATTGAAGTTAATTCTTGCTTTAATTTTTGTAATACAAGTTTCATTGAATCAGCTTGCTTAATTTCATCTTGGAATAACTTTGAAAACGCCTTTAAGGACTGTAGCTTTTCAGTTAACTCAATAAATTGTTGGCGCTGGCTGACAGTACAATGTAAATGCTCAATTAATTTTGAAGATTCATGAAAAGTTGATTGAATTGGAAATAACTTAACCATCTCATTTATAAATCCTACTATTTTTTCGATTTGCGCTGCAATCAATTGTGAAATTAAACTAGCATTTAAACGTTCAAGCGATTCTTCTTGATTATCGGAAACAACTTTTAATGACTGAACCAGTTCAGAACTTGCACATGAGCCTGCTGCAGTAAAAAATGCAGTCGCTTCCATATCAACTAATGTTGCTTCAGGGTATTCACTCAATGGTAGCGCCGATGTCATTAGTGCGCTCACATCATCATTCCATTTTGCGGTTAGTGCTGGGTAATGATTAAAGCCGGTTATCGGATCATTAACATTGCATACACGTAAAATACGACCAACTTCATTATCTTTGTGCCCGGCAATTCCAACATTAAGCCAAATCGTTCTATCTAAACCTGATTGAGCGGCTAACCATCCGCAAGCCATTGCAGTATTTAACTGACCAATACCACCAACAATTAAATTCATCTCAACAGACTGCTTACTGACAGGGTTGACTTGACCAGTATAAAAATCAAATGGCTTTTTATTTACTTTAGATAAACGGTAATAGTCGATCAACGGTTTGGCTTCACAATTTAACGCCGTCACTATATTAATTGTAATCATCTTGCCAGTAATTTAATTTTGCTTCGCAGTCTGCAATTAATTCAATATTAGTATGTTTGCGTGCGCCATTGAGAAGAATTTTTAGTTTCTGAATTAACATTTTTAAAGCTGCATCATAATCTTGGGTTTTCAGATCAGACTTTAAAATTGATTCCAATGCTATCACGCGAAAACGGTCCATACCCCAATACTGTCGAGAAAGTTGATCCTCATGTCCACCATATTTATTTATTAACGGCGTCTCCACAAAGGCAACTTCATATTGTGATGCAATACGAAGCCATAGATCATAGTCTTCACAAGCTGGTAATTTTTCATTAAAGACTCCAACCGAATCGAATACACTTTTATGCATCAAGATAGATGATGGAGACATTGCACACAATGGCAGACAATTATTAAAAATCCAACCGCCTGCTTTAGCATGTTTATTCATTTGGTTAACTCGCACTCCGTTACGAATCCAAATTTCTTCAGTATGACAAATTTCTAAATCAGTTTGATTCAGTAATTCAAATTGCTTTGCAAGTTTACCCGGTAACCATTCGTCATCTGAATCAAGTAATGCTATCCATTCCTTTGTTGCTAATTGCAAACCTCTATTTCTCGCAGCACTGACACCTTGATTTTTTTGGTAGTTATAAAGAACATTAGGGTATTGTTCAGTAACAATTTCTTTAGTCATATCGGTAGAACCATCATCAATGACAATTAATTCGATATCTAGACCTTTTGAATTTTTTCCCAAGACAGAATCTAAAGCTCGTGAGAGAACCGATGCTCGATTAAAAGTTGGAATAATGACGGAGACAGATTGACTCATATAGAGTTAATTTAGTAATAAACAGTAGTTTCTAATCAAAAATTTCATGATCAATTGTATCAGTAAGTAATTGATATCTAATAATTTTGATATTTTTTAGGTGTTATTCACACCACAACTGTTGCAAAAAACACAACTATTGCTTTTTTCTATCTGATTTAGTTAACAATGGGTTAAGCTCCCTTAAAAAGATTATTGTTGGTTCTATACTTACTTCATGAAAATACTTGAGTATTAATTTTTCATAACTCTCTCTTCTTTTGTTTTAAATACCGCCCTTTAAAAGGCGGTATTTTTTTGCCCGTATTTTTTCTATTCTTTTTTGTTTCCTTTGTTCCCAAAAAGAATAGAAAAAAACCTCAACAAGAATTCTTGTTGAGGTTTATATAAGGTAGGACTTGATACCTATAAAACTATCCTAGCAAATGTTCTACCGCAGCACGCTCTTCACGCAATTCATTCTCAGTCACATTCATACGAGAACGACTGAAATCAGAAATTTCTAAGCCCTCTACGATTTTATATTCACCACCAGAACAAGTTACTGGGTATGAGTAAATAATACCTGGTTCAATATCATAGCTACCGTCACTTGGAATCGCCATGCTGACCCAATCATCGTTACTTGTTCCTAATGCCCAAGTGCGCATGTGATCAACTGCTGCGGCACCCGCTGAAGCAGCACTTGAGGCACCTCGTGCCTTAATAATCGCTGCTCCGCGTTCTTGCACTACAGGAATAAAAGACTCTTCTAACCAACTCTGATCAACCATACCAGATGCTGCTTCACCCTTAATCATTACATTAGATATATCTGGGTATTGCGTATTCGAATGATTACCCCATATCGTCATTCGCTTGATCTCTGTTGTTGCTGCACCTGTTTTCTCTGACAATTGACTCAAGGCACGGTTATGATCTAAACGTGTCATAGCAGTAAATTGTTTAGGATCAATATCAGGAGCATTAGCAGCAGTAATTAATGCATTAGTATTAGCAGGGTTTCCTACCACTAGCACTTTAATATTACGGCTTGCCACGCTATTTATCGCTTTACCTTGCACTGAAAAAATTGCTGCATTCGCTTCAAGCAAATCCTTACGTTCCATACCTGGACCACGTGGACGCGCGCCAACCAACAAAGCGTAATCAGAATCTTTAAACGCTACTTCAGAATCATCTGAAGTAATAACATCTTGGAGTAACGGGAATGCACAGTCTTTCAATTCCATCACAACTCCTTCAAGCGCACCCATAGCGGGAGGAATTTCCAGTAATTGCAAAATTACAGGTTGATCTGGACCTAACATTGAGCCAGAAGCAATACGAAAAAGAAGTGCATAACTAATTTGTCCAGCAGCGCCAGTAACGGTTACTCTTACAGGTTGTTTCATTAAGTTTTCCTCGAATGAATGGATGACATTTTTACCGCGACAAGTTTACTAAAAATGATCTTTAGTTACTACCAACCAACTGAAAAAGAGTTTTTAGCTAAAAAAGTGATTATCTTACTAAGATGCCTTAATACTACTTAAAATAAAAATACAGCTTTAACTAGGCCTTACGCTTTACCGAAAGAACATTCGGAAGCTGGTCTAACTTGGCGAGTAACTTACTCATTTCCTCCAAATTAATGACTTCTACTAACACTTCCATGCTGACTGACTGATCCTTAGTATTGGTTCGTGTATTCATCTCCAGAACATTTACTTTTTCATCTGCAAATACACTTGATATATCCTTCAACAAACCTTTACGGTCAAAAGCTTGTAGTTGAATAGTCATTGGGTAGGTGTTTTCCTTATCGACTCCCCAAGAAACTTCCACAACTCGTTCAGCAGCTGTGTTTTGTTGATATAACATATTCGGACAACCTCCGCGGTGTATAGTAATTCCGTCTCCACGAGTAACAAAACCAAGTACTTTATCGCCAGGCACAGGCTGACAGCATTTAGCTAAGTTGGTCATCAAATCACTAACACCAAGAATGCTAAGATCTGCCAGCTTACGCCTATTGCTAGTCGCACGAGCATTCCTAAAACTAATCTCTAACTGCTCTTCCTCTTCTTCATTTTGGGGTTTCAGTATTCGTTGAGCAGTTGCAGCAGCACGGCCAGGTTTAATTGAACCATCTGCCAACTTAAAATACATTTCGTCCGTTTCTTCAACCTCTAATTTTTTAGCTAGTTGCTCAAGACTAACCTCTTGCAGGTTCATTCGCTCTAATTCTCTTTCTAGCAAAGACCGACCATAAGCGATGGTTTCATCGCGGTTTTCATGTCGAAACCAATGCTGAATACCTGAACGAGCTCGTCGGCTATGAACATAACCTTTATGAGGATCAAGCCAATCAAGACTAGGACCACCAGATTTGGCAACAATCACTTCAACCTGCTCGCCTGTTTTCAACTCATAAGTTAATTGCACCATTTTGCCATTTACCTTTGCACCTCTACAGCGATGTCCTATTTCGGTATGAATAGCATAAGCAAAATCGATTGGGGTAGAACCATGTGATAGATCAACAACCTTCCCTTGCGGGCTAAAAACATAAACCCTATCCTCAAATACCTCATCTTTAACGCGGTCAATAAATTCATTGGCATCTGAAACTTCATCTTTCCATTCTAGTAATTGGCGCAGCCATAGGATTTTATTATTTACCGCATCATCACTACCACTACGATCCTCTTTATAGCGCCAGTGTGCTGCGATACCTAGCTCGTTATATTCATGCATTTCACGAGTACGAATTTGCACTTCTACAACATTGCCTTGTGGACCAATTACAGCCGTATGAATTGAACGATAGTTATTTTCTTTTGGTGTCGCAATATAGTCATCAAACTCACCTGAGATATATTTCCATTTGGTATGAATGATACCCAGTGCGGCATAACAATCTTGCACCGAATCAACTAATATTCGAACAGCCCTGACATCAAACAATTCATCAAACTTAAGTCCTTTCTTTTGCATCTTATTCCAAATGCTGTACAGGTGTTTAGCTCGACCAGTAATTTCTGCATCGACACCATCTTCACCGAGTTGCAAAATTAAATCATCAATAAAACCTGAAATATAGCTTTGTCGATCGACTCTACGCTCTGATAATTTAGCAGCAATGCTCTTATAAATCTCAGGTTCAATATAACGAAAGGCTAAATCTTCTAATTCCCATTTAAGTTGCCAGACCCCTAATCTATTCGCTAATGGCGAAAAAATTTCTAAAGTTTCAGTTGCTACTCGCTTCTGTTTTTCTTTAGAAACCGCATTCAATGTGCGCATATTGTGCAACCGATCACTGAGTTTAATCAATACGACCCGCACATCATCGACCATTGCCAACATCATCTTGCGAAGACTTTCGGCTTTAATACTTTCTTTGTCTTTTTTCGCTTGGTTTTTTTTCGACAAGGCTGATAACTTGTCAACGCTAATTAATTTATTTGGCGATTCTGGGTGTTCTGTTTCATGCTCAGAAAATTCTTCTATGGCTTCCATTTTGGTAACACCATCAACTAAACGACTGACTTCATTACCAAAGTTTTGTTTTATTTGCTCAAGGGTAACAGGGGTATCTTCAACCGTATCGTGTAATAACGCAGCAATAACTACATCCGAATCTAAACCTAATTCATGAACAATAGCCGCTACCGCAAAAGTATGATTAACATAGGCTTCACCAGAACTACGTTTTTGCCCTTCATGTGCGTCAATTGCAAATTTTGCTGCCTTCTCAATTCTTTGTTTATCAGAATCAGACCTACCATTAGCGATTCGCGCTAACCATGATGGCAGCTGATTGGCGGGCAACACCATTTCAGATAATGAATTTACAACTGCCTGAACCATAAAAACGCTCTACTCTTAAAACTATAAAATATAACTACAATAATTATATATATGACAACCCTGTAAGAAAGTGAAGGTCTTTAACACTAATTATCACTTAATAAGCAGATCGATTTTTTGTCAACTAGGCAGCAGTTAACTAACTTCAGAACAAACAGTTTTTTTGTTTTAATTAGATAATGTTTTTTTGATCATAAATCCTTTATCCAAAATTTCTTGATATTCCTTATCAACATCTGAGTCAATTACCAATCCGCCACCTGCAGAATAGTATGCAACTTCGTCTTTAACAACAATTGTACGTATCGCAATATTAGTTTCCATGCTGCCATCTAAACCAATATAACCAATAGCACCACAATACAAACCACGACGATCAGGCTCTAGCTCTTCAATAATTTGCATTGCCCTTATTTTCGGAGCACCTGTAATCGAACCTCCCGGAAAACATTTTTTCAAAAGATCCAAACTATGTAGGCCTTTACGCAACACTCCCGTTACAGTGCTAATCAAATGATGTACATTTGCGAAACTGTGTACCGCAAATAATTTTGTTACTTTAACGCTGTGATACTCGCAACAAGTACTGAGATCATTACGCATTAAATCAACAATCATTAGGTTTTCAGCTCGATCTTTACTACTATTGAAAAGCTCTTCGCTCGCTTTTTGATCATCTAACTTATTTTCATGTCGCGGCCGAGTTCCTTTAATTGGACTTGTAACCACCTGTCGATTACGGCATTGAATAAAACTTTCTGGAGAGTTTGATAACACTTTGGCAAACGGTAAATTCATATAAGCCCCATAAGGTGCGGGACTTAATTTTCGTAAATATGCATAACTTTGCCAGCTATCACCCGAAACGTTAACCGAAAACTGCTTAGCCAAATTCACTTGGTAACAATCGCCGTTTACGATGTAACGTTTTACTTGATCAAAACAAGTTTGATAATCATCCCGATTCATATTTTCATGAAAATTATCAACACGAAAACGATCTTCAAAATTGTTTACTAAAGACTCCGTCTGATTAGGCTTAGCTAATTCTTGGTTAATCAAACTACGCCATTCATTAACTCTTTCGCTAGTATCTTCGCGACCATCCATCGAAATTAGAGAAGTAACTTTACGGCGATGATCAACCAATACTATGACTGGGTAAATTCCTATCGCCATTTCTGGGAAATTTTCTTTATTGGAAGTCCTTTCACCTAAGTCTTCATAGCGTCTAACTAAATCATAAGAGAAATAACCAATCGCACCAGGCAAGTAACTTGGTATTTTTTTATTAAATGAATTTAAATCATCTGCGCTTAAGTCATTATCTATCAAAGTTTGTCTAATTAGAGAAAAAGGATCTTTGCTATAAGATTTTTTTTCGTTGTTCTGCTCAACCACGGTTTGCTCAGAATTTGTTATCAACTTGGCAATTGGGTTAATCGCCAAAACATCATAATCGGCGTGTTTAGTTACTGGCGGCTTGCCATCACATATCCCCGAATCAAGAAACATTGCCCAAACTTGATCTGCAACACCTGCGAACAAGGAAGCGCTATCTAAGTAAGCAAATTCTTCAATAGATAATTTCATTCAGTGATTATCAACTCACGTAAAACAGACGTGGCATATTGGCCTTTCATTAAATCAAATTGTAAAACAATTGATTTGTCATTTATCTCAGTAACAAGGTTATTTACTTTGAACCTTATCGGTCGACGTTGATATTGTAATCTTGCTTTTTCTAAACCTTTAGATAATTCAGAGTATTCTCTTATTGCAGCGAGTTCAAATGCATGCAATTCAGCATACTCGCGAACTTTATTTTCATCAAAATCACCCCACATCGGTGCCGTAGGATGGATATCTAGACTAGTTAAACGATTCACTTCATCTGGCTGCCCTTCAGTTTTAAAAAAACTATTTGAACCACTAAGGTTCGCCGGCTCACTGGGAAACAGTTTGTTCCAATTATTGTCATCAATTCTTTTAGAAACTATACAATTAAATAACCACGAACGACTCGCTGAATACAGTAAACTTTGTAAATGCTTATTTTTTACGCGCTTTTTCTTTGTTAGCATTTGATGCGCTTGTGATAAATTATTTATGTTTCGACCAAAACGTTGCTCACCAAAATAATTAGGAACGCCTGATTCCTCAACGAGTTTTATTCTCTGCAATAAGTCATTATGATCACCTTGAACATCAGTCAAGCGAATGACAAATGAATTTGATTGATGACTACCTCGACGTAATTTTTTTTTATGTCGACAGTACTCTTTTATCACAACACCAGGTAGATCAAAGTCTTGCCAATTGACATCAGCAGTGCCAGGTTTATAAATACTAAACCACTGTTGCGTACAGGCATAATAATCCTTTAATCCTGAATAGCTAACATCTCTGTATGCAACGTTTGCTTGGCGCGCCAAGGATTTAGCGACCGACTCAGTATTTTGTTGACGCTTGTCGATCAACAGCCAAATATGCTCGCCCCCACCACCTGGTTCAAAACCTAAGTTTTCTACAACATTAAAGTCTTCGGGTGTTGCCTTTACTTTTGCTTTTAAAGAAGGTCGATGATAGGCGTACGCCCAATTCAACATAGTCATCGACCAATTATGCTCAATAGATTTATCCATTAAAACGTTAGATTCGTCTAGAAAAGTGAAACACAGCTTTTCCTATCTATAATTTTTCTTGTCTATAACTTTTCTTATCTAAAAATAAGGCTAACGACCAACGATAAGACGAATCCCTTCTAGCTTATGTATCTTAGCAGTATCGCCAACGGTAAAGTCTTCTTCACCTTCAGCAAGTTGCGCTGGCCATTCAGCACCTGACCACATGACCTTACCATTTTTTTTACCACTAACAGCAGAGATGACTTCTGCACTTTGACCTATCGCGTCATTTCCTGCTATCGGAGAGGCTTTATTCTGCCATTTTTTTAATTTTGGATATAAAAGAGCAACAACAACAATCGACGACAATAGAAAGAAAAAAGTTAACCAGAACCACGACAGTGTGGGTACAAACCAAGCCAGAATTGCAGTTGCTAGCGCGCCTAAACCAAAAAACAAAAACCAGAATACTGAAAACTGCATGATCAATAACTCAGTACCAATCAAAGCAACAGCTAAAATTAAATAAAACATTGCAGGCGACATAGATTTAACCTCTTATCAATTTATTATTGGCATATACATTTTCAATAAGACAAATCTTATTGTTTTTGACTTTTATCAACTTGTGATTTAAGAGATTCAAATGCAGTAAAAGCTTTACTAACAACAGAGGTAACATCGGTACCGTCGGTCGGCAACAAAGCAACGGTTCCTTCTCGAGCTAATTGCTCGAATGCAGCAATGTATTGTTCTGATAATTGCTGCGCAACAGCAGCTGTTCCACCGTCAGCGTTAATCGCCTCAGATATTAAAGTAATTGCAGTAGCACGAGCTGCCGCTTCAATCTCTATTGACTCTGAATTACCGCGCGCACGTAAAATTTGTGCTTGTTGATCACCTTCCGCTTCATTTATTTGTGCTTGACGATAACCTTCAGAGGTCGTTACCGCGACACGTCTTTCTCGCTCTGCCGCCATTTGCTTTTCCATCTCTTCAAGAATACTGCTTGGCGGAGAAATATCCCGTACTTCATAACGTAGAACCTTAGTACCCCATGCTTCCGAAGCTTCATCAATTGCTTGTGTCACCATTGCATTGACATTTTCTCGAGACTCAAACGTTTGGTCTAGACTAAGTTTACCAATTTCCGCACGCATCGTGGTTTGTGCTAGCTGAGTAATCGCAAAACGTAGATTTTCAACACCATAAGAAGCTGATTTCGGATCCATGATTCGCAAATACAAAACACCATCAATACCTAAAGCAACATTATCTTTAGTAATCGCCTGTTGTGCAGGCACATCAATAGCAAATTCTTTTAATGAGTGCTTGTAAGCAACTCGATCAATAAATGGTACTAAAAAATGAAACCCTGCTTCAAGAGTCGAAGAATATTTACCCAATCGCTCAATAATATATGCTTCATTTTGCGGTACTACTCGAAAAATATTTCTAGCAATTAAAACCGCAATAACTAACGCGCCAATCAAAAACCCTAAATTATCCATATTATCTCCAAAAATATTGTCTATAAAACAAACAAAAACACTAAAATAAGTATACAGGAAAGAGTACTAAGATCGTTTATAATTGCTTTAAGCAAATAACTCTTCTGATCTTATAAAACGAATAGTTCTAGAGAAAAAATAGTGTCAAATTTGAAAAATTCAAGTCTTATCATCGTCGTAATTGCAATCCTCGCAATCTCTGCTGGCCTTTTTACACAGCATTCACACCATGCTCCGAAAGAACTTCCAGAGTTCGAGAAAGCTGTGATTTTACCGACTAGCAAAGCAATTCAATCAGATGACTTTACTGATCACACTGGTAAAGCATTTTCAATTGATAGCTTTAAGGGTTACTGGAATATAGTATTTTTTGGTTTTACTAATTGCCCCGATATCTGTCCTACCACCATGCAAACTATGGCAACGGTAAAAAAGGAACTACAAGATCAAAATAAGTGGGGTAACTATCGCGTCATTATGGTTAGCGTTGACCCTGAACGCGACTCAATTGAGCGTTTAAATAATTATGTCCCTTATTTTGATGAAGAGTTCATCGGACTTAGAGGGGATATCGATACAACGACCAATTTCGCTAAAGAATTAGGCATTTTATTTTTCAAACAAGAGCCGGTAAATGATTTTTATGAGGTTGATCATAGTGCTTCAATCATCTTAATTAACCCTTTAGCTGAAATGGCTGGTGTGATTACTGCACCACATGAAGCCAAACAAATAAGTCGAGATTTAACATTACTCGCTAATCACTTTAACGACAATCATAGCAATTCAAGTCACAGCCACCATGTAGCACAGGCTGCAAATACAACAAGTAATGCTGAGAACAACAAAGAAATGGCAGTGCATGATGGTCATGCAATGCCGAATAAAGCTAGCGGCAAAACCATTGAAGGATTAGTCATTGAAGAAGCATGGATACGCCCTGCGCCTCCTACTGTCAGTAATATGGCTGCCTATTTGATACTCAAAAACGAATCAGACTTAG
>CAZFEM010000025.1:0-7120 GCA_964517515.1 uncultured Gammaproteobacteria bacterium
GCTGCTGCTACTGCAATTGATGACACTTGACCACGCAGTTCTTCACGCGCGGAATTAACATCTTGCTCAACTTCAGCCTGAGCCGAAGCAATAATTCGCTCCTTTTCAGTAACCGCTGTCGTTTTTGCTTCATCAACAAATGCATTGCCGCGTTTTTCAGCACTAGCAATAATCTCAGATGCCTGAGACTTAGCGTCGCTAACTAATTGTTCTGCTTCTTTTTCAGCGCGCTCTTGCGCCTGCTGACTTTTTTCAGCCGCAGCCAAACCATCGGCAATTTGTGTTTGTCGATCTTGCATAGCGCTAACCATTGGTGGCCAAACGTATTTTTTACAGAACCATACAAACAGGACAAAGGATAAAGTTTGCCCAAGTAAAGTTAGATTAAGGTTCATTATTGCGTTCCTCTTATCTTGGCTTATTCAGCTAATAGAGCTTGCAAACCTGCAGGATCAACTAAGCCTGAAGCAAATAAGAAATACAACGCGATAGCAACAGCGATAATTGGAATCGCATCAATCAAACCGGCTAGCAAGAACATTTTAGTTTGTAGTGTATTTGCCATTTCTGGTTGACGAGCAACACCTTCAAGAAAACGACCACCCATTAAGCCAATACCGATTGCAGCGCCTACAGCTGCTAAACCTAACATAATGCCTACGGCGATTGCGGTCATACCTACGATAGTTTCCATTTGGAACTCCTATTTTTAGCTAAAGTAAAATTAAAATTAAAAAGTTAATTAATGTGCTTCATGCGCCTGAGATAGGTACACAATCGTCAACATCATAAAAATATATGCTTGTAATGTAATTACTAGAATATGAAAAATTGCCCAGCCAAGTTGCGCAAACCCACCCAAAATACCCAAACTCCAACCAGCGCTATACATCATGGCAATCAAGATGAAGATCAATTCACCGGCATACATATTGCCAAATAAGCGCAAGCCTAATGAAAGTGGTTTAGCTATCAGACCGACAAGCTCAAGGACTAAGTTCAGCGGGTATAAAAGGGAAGCATTTAGAGCTAATTGAGCCGTACCATTGGATATGCCAAACTCTTTGGCACTGAAAGGCTGTGTGGATAACTCTTTACCAAAACCAATCGCGCCTTTCACTTTTAAGCTGTAATAAATAATCATTATGAAAATACCCAATGCCATGCCTAAAGCAATGTTGACATCGGTAGATGGAACAATCTTCATGTATTCAAAACCCAGCAACTTAGCTAGCTCTGGAATCCAATCCACCGGCACTAAATCCAACAAATTCATACAGAATACCCAAACAAAAATGGTCAAAGCCATTGGTGCGATGTATAAATTTTCAGCATGCTTGGTAAACGTTGAATCTTTGCTACTCTGCGCAAGATCAAATAATGACTCCACAAAACACTGAATTTTAGAAGGATTTTCAGCACTAAACCCTTTGGCAATACGACGAAACACAAACATCATAATAAGAGCCAAACCAATGGACCAAGCCATACTATCTAGATGAATAGCATTAAAGCCCATGCTTGCTGCGTCTTCAGCACTATGCGCTAAGCCCCAATGTCCGTCGGGATATTGTCCGTAGGTTAAATTAGTCAGGTGGTGGTTAATATAACCAGCGCCTGTCAATTCACCATGTTCAGAAGCCATTTCTTATCTCAAATAAAAATTTAAATTTTTCCAAGACTGCTTCTCTTTAATCCGAACTCGCTCGAGACAAAAGAAACAACCAATTGATTATCACCGCTGCCAATAGATAGGCAATTATAAAAGGCAGCATTGACACTTTGATAACAATTATAAAAACACTCATTATTATTAAAGTAAATACCACTTTTAAAATCTCGCTAGAATAAAATCTTACTAAGATTTTTTCAGCAATTACTTCTTGCGACAATTGACGCTTGTGACTTAATAACCGAGAGGCAAAAAACAAGTTCGCTATTGCGGCAGTCAATCCGCCAAACAAAGCTGATAATGCTTCACGTTTATCAAAACAGTAATACAAAGCTAGACTAAAAACGACTGTACCGAAAACCTGCATTAGCGCTAAAAGAACAATCACTTTACGCTCTGATTGGGGTTTGTTTTCACTTACCTCAATGACATTTTTTACAGAGTTTTTAGTCTTCATGAAATGCCAATTCTTACTGCTCGCGGAGTATAAACATTCAATAAATGTTTCGCAATGCTTGAAACATTATTTTGCTAGAGAATTATTGCGAATAGCGGTCTCTATTTAAAATTTAAGGTCGGTAATTATTTTATATGTTCTAAGATGCCATCAAGAATATCTAGGCTCTTATATTCAATAATAATTTTGCCTTTGCCATTTTTATCTTCTAATGTCACCTTGGCGCCTAATTTTTCTGCAAGATTTTGTTCAAGATTTTGAATGTCTGCGCTTTTATTATTCGTTTTGGTTGATGCCTTTTTGCTAGTAACATGACCACGTACCAATGCTTCTGTTTGACGCACTGATAAGCGTTTTGAATAAACTTCTGCTGCAACAAAATCCTGTTGCTCTATTGGTAGCCCCAACAAAGCACGCGCATGACCCATTTCAATTTTACCGTGCTCGAGTAATTGCCGCGCGCCATGACTAAGGCTTAATAAGCGTAATAGGTTAGTAACTGCTGTGCGTGAACGACCAACGCTCTTGGCCATTTCCTCATGGGTTAGTTCAAACTCATCCATTAAACGTTTTAAACCAACCGCTTCTTCAACTGGGTTTAAGTTTTCACGTTGAATATTTTCAATTAAAGCTACGGCTAACGTTGCTTCATCTGGAATATCACGAACTAAAACTGGTACGTCATCTAACTCGGCAATTTGAGCTGCGCGCCAACGTCGCTCACCAGCAATAATTTCATATTGATCTGAACTAATAGGGCGAACCAGTATTGGCTGAATAATACCTTGAGCTTTAATCGACGCAGCTAATTCCTGTAAGGAATCTTGATCCATCAATGTGCGCGGTTGATATTGCCCAGGTTGAAGTTTTTCAATCGGCAATGTTGATGTCTCAATTGCTGCATTGTTTTGTTCTGTTACAGAATCACCGCTAACTGTCGGCGAGCTGGCGCTTAGTAGTGCATCTAAACCTCTACCTAAGCGTTTTTTCTTTTTCTTTGTCATAAATGATCGTTTTATTATTAGCTTTTATTTTTCGACTGCGATCGCTTGAGCACCTCGTCGGCAAGCGCAATATAAGCTTTGGCGCCCTTGGAACTAGGGTCATACGATATTGCCGGTTCACCATAACTCGGCGCTTCGGCAAGACGAATATTTCTTGGAATAACCGTTCTATATACTTTATCACCAAAATGCGTTTGTAATTGCTTGCTCACTTCATTCGACAAACTGTTACGGCCGTCAAACATGGTGCGCAGTAAACCTTCTATTTTTAATTTAGGATTTAAAGTTTCTTTAATTTTACGCACTGTTGAAATTAATGCGCTTAACCCTTCTAAGGCAAAATATTCGCATTGCATTGGAATCATAATCGAATCTGAGGCAACCAAGGCATTTATTGTTAGCACGTTTAACGCAGGCGGGCAGTCGATAAAAATATAATCATAATTATCTGCCACTTGGGAAAGTGCTTTTTGCAAACGTAGTTCACGACCAATTTCATTTAACAGCTCAACCTGTGCACCAGCAAGTTCACCATTAGCCGGGATTAAATCCACACCCGATTCAGACTTAACGACAACCTTATTCGCATCGACACCATCAACTAACAATTCATAAATTGTATTATCAATCTCATCCAAATCTAAACCACAACCAACACTGGCATTACCTTGCGGATCCATATCAACTAATAAAATTTTCTTGCCGTTTTTAACTAAGGACGCAGCTAAATTTATGCTTGTCGTAGTTTTACCGACACCGCCTTTTTGGTTTGTAATAGAAACAATTTTTGCCATAAATTTTTTTGCTTATTTTAAGGCGTTAAAAATTAGGAACGTTAGAGTACCAAATTTCACGCTTGGGAACTGCTGATTTAATTTAATTTAGCACTCAAAAGAAAGTTAGCTAAAGAAATTATTCATTCTAAACACTTCAACACTTACTTTAGAGGGAGCATCCATCTAGTTGTGTAATGGTGTAACTTTTCTCAGCAAGTTGAAATAAAAGTCCTTCCTCGCCAACCATGTGCAGTGCACCAACTAATATATATTCAACTTCTGGTGTCGCTGCCATTTTTTCAATTTTGCTAAGCCAATCATTATTACGGTCACTAATTAAATCATCAAATAAAGTCGGGAATTCATTTTTCAGTTGATCAAAGCCGCTTGCCTTAGAAAGAGCATCTACGTTACCAGTACGCCATGCGTCTAATAAGTTATCAAACTCATTTTGAAATAAGTTCATGCTCTCTAATAAATATTTTATGAATATATCTTCATTGCCTAAGCCTAAGTTAGCGACTAACTCAAGTTGTAGCTCTGGTGATTCGAGTTGACCTATCAATTTTTGTTTTTGCTTAGCTTGAGAATAAAAATATTGATCGACCCCTGCCGAACTTACTACTCCTTGTTTTTGTAATTCAGTGAGTACAATCATAGACATTAACATGCCTGGTTTTAATTGCATCAAAGCGAATGCTGGCAAACCAATGCTATTCAAATAATTATTTAACGACTCCAATGTTTCAGGGCTAATTTTATCTCTTAAACTCGTACCAGCTGGATAAGTTCCAGTTTGAGCAGCCTTAAGTGCAAAAGAAGGTGCACTAAGTGCTGCTATATCGGTCTCAAATATAATTTCATCGGCTTGTGTAAACGCAAGCTCGTATTCACATGGCAATGGGTAATCTGCTGCAGATAAAACATGCACCGTGCCCCCTAAATAAAAAACGTTTTCCTTGTTAGAAACTTTCCAGAC
This sequence comes from uncultured Gammaproteobacteria bacterium, assembly GCA_964517515.1. Lineage (GTDB taxonomy): Bacteria > Pseudomonadota > Gammaproteobacteria > Arenicellales > Arenicellaceae > Arenicella. The sequence continues at coordinate 4,889 of CAZFEM010000025.1, forward strand.
TGACGTTTTAGCTTGCGCAAAGAAAAAGGGCATTAACGCAAAACAAAATAACATTAAGGCCTTTAATAATTTAACACGCATGGCTATTTTTAGTATTCGATGAATACTGGAGTGAAAACCTTATTTCTTTGAATTTTTTGGTTCAATAACAACTAAATTACGCTGCGCATCTAATTCAGGAACTTTTAACGCGTAAGTATCAAATTTAATATTTTTAACCTTACTAAGTTCCTTTAATTCTTCCTCAGGCATAACACCCTTCATAGCCAGCCATCGGCCGTTTGACGCAATTGCGTTTTTTGAAAGCTCTACAAATTCCGTTAAGCTAGAGAATGCTCTAGCAGTCACCATAGAAAATTTTTCTGCTGGGTCATACTCTTCAACCCGAACATTTTCTACCGTAAAGTTTTTTAACTGAAGTTTATTCGCGACAAATTTTTGAAATTGTGCTTTTTTACCTTTTGCTTCGATTGATACAACTTCCAATGCCGGAGATAAAATTGCCCAAATCATTCCTGGCAAACCAGCGCCACTTCCTACATCTAATAAAGTAGGGCCCTTCATATATGGTTTGATAGAAACACTATCAAAAATATGAATGCTGAGCATTTGATCAACATCGTCTACAGCAGTTAGGTTATGAGTTTTATTCCATTCTTGAAGTAAATCTAAGTACTCAACTAAATTAGCAATCGCTTCCTCACCATAGCTAACGTCCATGGCATCAAGGCCATCCATAATTCGTTGTTGTATAGTTTGTTCTATAGTTAATGGAGTTATTTCTTCTGCTTCATTCATATGTCACCAACATTTTGTAGTTAACTACAAAATTGCTAAAACGGCTATTGATTGTATAGGATAGAATTAATCTCGGCTAATCAATTTATACATCCTTTATTAAAAAGCCATAAAATTACCACTTATTCAAAACAGTGGTTAAAAGTACTTTTAAGCCGCTATTCCATGTTTTTTAAAGTACACCAGTAACAATGATATTGCGGCCGGAGTAATACCTGAAATGCGTGAAGCTTGGCCAATAGTAACAGGTTTGTGCTCATTTAATTTTTGCGCAACTTCGTTCGATAAACCAGTAACATTGGTGTAATCAAAATCAATATTCAAAGCATATTCTTCATGCTGTTTTTGTTTTTCAATTTCCGCTTGTTGCCGCTCTATATAACCATGGTAGCGGGCTTGTATTTCTATTTGATCAGCAACAACATTAGCAACTTTATTATGCCCTTCAGGTAATGCGCCAGGCAAAGTCATTAAGGCTTCGTAAGTTACTTCAGGGCGGCGTAGTAATTCCATCAAATTAGCTTCTTTTTTTAACACATTACCAACAACTTCTTTAGCTACTAGGTCTGGCACTGTAGCGGGGCGCAACCAGGTTGAATTTAATCTTTGCTGTTCTATTTCTATAGATTCTCGTTTCTCACAAAAAGCCGCCCAGCGTTGATCATTCACCAAACCTAATTCCCGAGCTTTTTCAGTTAAACGTAAATCTGCATTATCTTCACGCAGCAATAAGCGATATTCGGCGCGCGAAGTGAACATACGATAGGGTTCTTTGGTGCCCATGGTGATTAAGTCATCGACCAACACTCCTATATAGGCTTGGTCGCGACTCGGATACCAGCCTTCTTTATCTTGCGACAAACGCGCAGCATTCAAACCCGCTAATAAGCCTTGGCCAGCTGCTTCTTCATAACCTGTCGTGCCATTAATTTGACCAGCAAAAAATAAGCCTTCTATATATTTAGTTTCAAGCGTTGGCTTTAAATCACGCGGATCGAAAAAATCATATTCAATAGCATAACCAGGACGCACAATTTTTGCTGACTCAAAACCAACAATCGATCGAATAAAATCATATTGAACGTCGTAGGGTAGCGATGTTGAAATACCATTTGGGTACACTTCATGTGTGTTTAAACCTTCTGGTTCAACAAAAATTTGGTGTTCGTCTTTATCAGCAAAGCGTACAATCTTATCTTCAATTGACGGGCAATATCGTGGACCTACCCCTTCGATTACACCACTATACATAGGTGACCGATCTAGACCACCGCGAATAATATCGTGCGTTTTCACGTTCGTATAAGTGATATAACAATTAACTTGTTTAGGGTGTTGTTCAGGCTTACCCAAAAATGAAAACACCGGTAAGGGAGTGTCGCCAGGCTGTGCTTTCAATAAAGAAAAATCGATAGATCGCGCATCCAATCTTGC
>CAZFEM010000025.1:7220-30498 GCA_964517515.1 uncultured Gammaproteobacteria bacterium
CGCCAGGCTGTGCTTTCAATAAAGAAAAATCGATAGATCGCGCATCCAATCTTGCCGGTGTGCCTGTTTTAAGGCGTTCCACGTGGAACGGCAATTCCCGCAATCGTTTTGCTAAAGCGTTGGATGGTGCATCACCGGCACGACCGCCTTGGTAGTTTTCTAAACCAACATGAATAACGCCGCCTAAAAAAGTGCCTGTTGTAAGCACCACAGTCTTAGCTTTAAATTTTAACCCCATCTGGGTAACCACGCCGGTAACGCGATTATTTTCAACGATTAAATCATCCGCTGATTGCTGAAACAGTGATAAGTTTTCTTGGTTTTCGACAATCTCTCTAATTGCCGCTTTATATAAAACTCGATCTGCTTGCGCGCGCGTCGCTCTGACTGCTGGACCTTTCCTTGCATTTAAAATTCGAAACTGAATGCCGCCTTTATCGATGGCTTCAGCCATCGCACCACCCATTGCATCAACCTCTTTAACGATATGACCCTTGCCTATACCACCAATAGCAGGGTTACATGACATCTGCCCTATCGTCTCAATATTGTGTGTCAGCAACATTGTATTTGCACCAGTACGTGCCGACGCAAGCGCCGCCTCAGTACCAGCGTGACCGCCGCCGATAACAATCACATCATATTGTTCAGGATGAATCATTTAGATTACTTATCGTTTCTATCTATTCTCTAATAACAACATTGTAGCGAGTTAGCTTTGTTTTTAACATACATTGGCAAGCTTAACTTTGCGCTTTTAGTTACAGCTCTCGATAGTTTTTTTCTAAAAACCGTGGTGTACAAATAGCTAAAAAAATTAAATCTTCTGTTTGTTCGTTGCGAATTTTTTGTGCTTGCTCTGGTTTGATTTCAACAACATCTCCAGCAGCAACTTTCCAGTTTTTTCCTTCTACGGTCACCAAACCTTGGCCATTTAAAATAACATAACGTTCTGTTGTTGCTAACAAAGCATGCAACTTGGTTTCGGTGTTTGGCTCTACCCTAACTCGGGCTATAGACATGGCTTCAGAATCTGGAGTATTAAGCCACTCTTCTATATAACAACCTTCTTTAAAATAATATTCTGCTTTTTTATTCATCTAGTATTTATTTACCGATACAAAAACTGCCAAAAATTTCACCCAACAGATCGTCTGCCGTGAATGCTCCGGTAATTTCGTTCAAAGCATTTTGTGCGTGTAACAATTCTTCTGCTAATAACTCACCAGCTCGATGCTGTTGTAGTTGTTGATAACCATTATTAACTGAACTTAAAGCCAGTTCTAACGCTGTTAAATGACGACGGCGCGCAGTAAAAACTGTTTCGCCTTCTTGGGTATAACCGGCTAACTGTTTAATCAGCTGTTTCAACTGATCCATGCCATCACCACCCGTCGCTGAAATTTGTAATTCTTCAGTTGCTAATGGTCTATCTAATAAATCACATTTATTAAACACTCGTGTGGTTTTTGCTTTCTCGTCAATAACACTTTGCTCAGAATTAGGTTCACTTGCATCAATAATATAAAGTATATGATCAGCAACTTGCATTGCTTGACGCGCCCGCTCAATGCCAATTTTCTCAACCGTATCGTCACTGTCACGAAGACCAGCCGTATCAATAATGTGTACCGGCAAACCATCAATATCGATTGTTTCAGTCACAGTGTCTCTAGTTGTGCCAGGAATGTCTGTGACAATAGCGGCTTCATGACCGCTTAAAGCGTTTAATAAACTCGATTTGCCTGCATTAGGTTTGCCGGCCAGCACTATTCGAAAACCATTCCTTAAAATCCGACCTTGACCCGCTTTTTCAATTGTCGCTTTAAGCGTTTCTTGTAAATGTTCAACACTTAGACGAACTTTATCGTCTGCTAAAAAGTCGATTTCTTCTTCAGGAAAATCAATTGCTGCTTCAACGTACATTCTCAGACGGATCAACTCTTCTAATAGTGTGTGTACTTTTTTCGAAAAGTCTCCTTGTAAAGATCGCATCGCCCCGCGCGCAGCTTCAGCCGTACTGCTATCAATAAGGTCGGCAATGGCTTCAGCTTGTGCTAGATCAATTTTATCGTTTAAAAACGCTCTTTCAGAAAACTCACCAGCACGCGCAGGCCTCGCGCCAAGTTGCACGACTTGTTTCATTAAAAGGTCTTGAATAACGGGCCCACCATGTCCTTGTAACTCAACCACATCTTCACCAGTAAAAGAGTTCGGCGCAGCAAAATAAATTGCCAAGCCAGTGTCTATCACATGGTCTTCTTGATCATTGAATTTTACATATATCGCTTTACGCTTTGTCAGCTCAACACCTACAAGTTTTCGCGCTATCGATTTAGCCTTAGAGCCAGAAAGGCGAATTACACCAATTCCACCTTTACCTGGTGGCGTTGCAATTGCAGCAATTGTTTCTGTCGTTGTAGCTGTCAGGGTCGTAACCTAGCCTAGAGAGATAATAAACTAACTTTCCTGTTGTCGGTAAATTAACCATTGTTGCGCCATAGTCAAAACATTATTGACTACCCAATACAACACCAAACCTTGCGGGAAGGTTATGAATAAAAAGGTCAGCGCTATCGGCATTATCATCATGACCTTTTTTTGAATATCATCAAGCGGCGCAGGGTTTAATTTTTGTTGCGCCCACATTGATAAACCCATTAGGATAGGCAAAACAAAATAAGGGTCCGGTGCTGATAAATCTTGTAGCCACAAAGCAAAAGGCGCATGGCGCATTTCAACGCTTTCTAACAACATCCAATAAAGTGCGATAAACACCGGCATCTGAACAAGAATCGGTAAACAACCGCCCGCTGGGTTAATTTTTTCTTTTTTATACATCGCCATCATCTCCATTTGGAATTTTTGGCGATCGTCTTTATAGCGCTCTTTCAGTGTTTTCATGCGCGGTTGAATTTTACGCATTTTAGCCATCGAGCGAAAACTGGCAGCGGATAATGGATAAAACAATAGCTTAATAAAGAAGGTCAAAATTATGATTGCCCAACCCCAGTTTTGTACAACGCTATGAATCGCGCTCAAAGCAACAAACAATGGGTCGGCGAGAAAAGTTAAAAAGCCATAATCAACCGTCAACGCTAAACCATCAACGTCTAAATCTTTTTGTGCGGCTTTTAAAAGTTTTTGTTCTTTAGAACCAATATACGCCTTGGTACTTAAGTTTCCGGTTTGGTTAGCGCCAACAATAACGGGCTGTAATGTCTTATAACCAACTCTATAGCTCGGATAGGCAGTATTAGAAAAACCAGTATAAAGCTCTTTTTCAGTGCCTTTACCTGGTATCCATGCAGCAACAAAATAATGTTGCAGCATCGCTACCCAAGCATTGTCCGTTGTTAACTTTAGGTTCTCATCTTTAATCGTGTCAAAACTAATTTTTTCATACTTTTCTTCTTCAGTATAAATCGCCGCGCCAGAAAAACTCGGTAATTGACCAAAACCACTTTTAATATTTTGCGGCTCTGTTCGGCTAAACTGCGCATATAAGTAACCATTCCATGACTCACTACTGCGGTTAGTTACTTGATAATTTATATCAATAACGTAACTGCCTTTATAGAAAGTATATGTTTTGGTGTACTCAACGCCGTTTTCTGATACCCACGTTAGTGGCACACTTATCGCATCTGTTGCACCTAACTCATAGTTTAATTGTTGAGCTTGGTATTGTGTTTGGGTGTGGCTCGGTGCTGTTTGGTTTGCAACTAACAAACCATCCTCTGCTACAAATAATTCATTACCTTGTTTTTTTAATAAGGGAAAACCTTGCTCTGGTTCCTCTATAGAAACAGATTCTTTAACTGTTTCCAAAAGTTGAATAACGCCACCGAAGGTGTTGATGTTTACGACCATTAAGTCAGTCGAAACAGTTATTAATTCTTCTGCTGCTGGTGTCGCGTTATCCGCTAACACTGGCGTTGTACCAGCAACATTGTTGGTTGGTGTACTAGGAACGGCTGTTGGATCTAAATTTGCTGATGGAACCGCTGTGCCATTTTGTACAGAAATTACTTGCTCGACAGGTGGCGCGGTGAACTCTATCCACTTGATATAGAGAATCGCGCTAACAAGCAATAAAGCCATCACTAATAAAGGGCGTTGGTTTTCCATAATATTTTTATGTCGGCCTTAGTTTTTAATCAGTACTATCGGGTTTGATGGGTGTTATTTTAGCTACTTTAATGACTGGGTCATAACCATGACCACCCCAAGGATGACAACGGCAAACTCGCTTCGCAGTCATTTTTGTCGCGCTTATGAAGTCGTGCTCTTGATAAGCTTGATTAGCATATTCAGAACAGCTTGGAGCAAACCGGCAGCGGGTTCCCAGCCAAGGACTTATTATCAAATGATATATATTAAGTAATTTTTGAATCACTATTTTCATTCGGTTTTATTTGCTAAATACCAACGTTGCCATTTAAGTATTTTTTTCCAAAGCTCTTGTAAATTTTTAACCCGCTCCTTAGAGCTAGCACTAGCACAATTTGGTTTTGCGCTTATAACTAAATCTATACCAATAAATAGGTCGTTGTTACAGCGGTAAAATTCTTTAATTTGCCGTTTTATTTGGTTGCGGATAACGGCTTGCTTGGCTACTTTTTTTGATACGGTGACACCAAGTCGTGAGACGGGCTGGTTAACTACTTGATTAACTGTCTGATCAACTACGTCATGAGCCAATACATTAAAAGTGAAATATTCAGTACCGCCCCATTGTCTACTTTGGTAAACCCGTTTGAATTCCTCTGGCGTTTTTATGCGTTGTTGACTACTAAGTTTGCAACTAAAAAGATTAGACCTTTTTTCTGTCGGCTTTTTATTGCTGCCCATTTATCAGTGCTCATCAAGAACAGCTATAGATAAACATCTTTAGGTTACGGTTTTATTAAATACCGACAACCGAAAATTTAAAAAATAACGCTGTGTGTCGGAAACTGTTTTCACTCAACTATTCGTAACTAAATCAAATTTAGCTAAACTTAAGGAGTTAAAACTGCCCGGCCTTTTGCGCGACGTGCATTGATAACTGCACGACCACTTTTTGTACGCATACGAGCTCTAAAACCGTGTGTGCGTTTTCTTTTAAGTTGGCTTGGTTGAAAAGTGCGCTTCATTTTACTTTACCTGTTATTTAAACTTAATTTACTAATAATGTTTTTAATTAAACTATTAATAAAAAATACGTATTAATTAACGGTTGGCTTAGTTTCAAGTCAATCGTCAAAACGGGTTGCAAAGGTACTGATTTTGTTGGCTTGAGTCAACTATTTTACTATGATTCTTTAGGTATTTTTTTAGATTAAAATCTGTGTTTTTAATCTGAATTTTAAATAATAACTGGCTTTGAAACACACAGATTAATTTAACAAAATAAAAATCTCTAAAAGTGTTTTCAAATTTGTTCTCTGAGCGGTATATTATCTGGCCTAGCACAGGGTAGTTTGAGAGGCTTATATTCCCTCTACAGACATTAATAATTAAATTCTGCTACATCTTATTATAGGTTCTCGTCGTTGGATAATTTAATCCTTTGGGATAAATGTTTAGAAAAACTGGAAGATGAAATCGACCAACACGATTTCAATATGTGGGTGCGCCCATTAAATGCGGTAAATGACTCTAAACAGCTTTTATTACATGCGCCAAACCGTTTCGTAAAAGATTGGTTAACCGATAATTTGATTGATGAAATTACCAAATCTGTAAACTTTTTTAGCCCTGAAAAAAAACTCATTAGCATTGAATTAAATAATGAGTCACCGAATATCCCAAAAGAAAGCAGCAAAGCTAACAAAGTTACTCAAAAACCTGAGCTTTCAACATTTTTTGGTACTAATGCCTTAAATAATGCTTATACCTTTGAACACCACATTGAAGGTAAATCAAACCAAATAGCGCGCGCAGCAACAAAGCAAGTTAGTGAAAACCCTGGAACAGCCTATAACCCTTTGTTTATCTATGGCGGTGTTGGTTTAGGTAAAACGCACTTGATGCACGCTTCTGGTAATTTAATTAAAAAAAATAGTGATTCAGCAAGAGTTGCCTATGTTCATTCTGAGCGTTTTGTTTCAGATATGGTTAAATCAATTGAACGCAACACGATGGATAAATTTAAAAGCTATTACCGCTCTTTAGACGCATTACTTATTGATGATATCCAATTTTTTGCTGGCAAAAGTCAGTCCCAAGAAGAGTTCTTTCATACTTTTAACACTCTGCTCGAATCTGGCAGTCAAATCATCTTAACTAGCGACAAATATCCTAAAGAAATCAACAACTTACAGGAAAGGCTAACTTCTCGATTTGAAAGTGGTTTAACCGTAAGAATTGATCCTCCTGAACTAGAAACGCGGGTCGCCATTCTAAAAAAGAAAGCGTCTAAAAATAATATCGATTTAGATGATGATGTCGCTTTTTTTGTCGCTGGTAAAATCCGCTCTAATGTGCGCGAACTGGAAGGCGCATTACATCGGCTAGTGGCTAGTTCACGATTTACCAACAATGATATCAATATTGAATTAGCAAAAGAAACTCTGCAAGACCTTACTCTTTTTCAAGAACGCAAAATATCTATAGAAAACATTCAAAAAACAGTTGCTGAATTTTATAGTATTCGAGTTTCCGATTTAAAATCAAAACGTCGTAACCGTCAAATAGCGCGGCCGAGACAAGTTGCTATGGCTTTAGCAAAAGAACTAACTAGTTTAAGCCTACCTAATATTGGTGACTCTTTTGGTGGTCGAGATCACACCACGGTTATCCATGCTTGTAAAAAAGTAGATGAGTTAATTAAAACAGATGCCAAAATTAATGATGATTATTCTAGTTTACAAAAGATTTTGTCTGTTTAGATAAATTAGCTTGTGGATAACTTCTGTATAAATGAGGTATGATTTAAACATAAGTTTTATCCACAATTTATTAACAGTTTGTTGAAGGTATATTCACTCACCTATCAACATGCTAAATGTAATATAACATACTGATTTTTAAAGATAATATATCGATATTCTACTTATAGACAACCCTAAGAACAACAATAACAAGATATATAAAATATGAACATTAATATACTTAAAGAAACGCTTGAACAACCATTATCGCAAATTATAGGCGTGGTTGAAAAAAGACAAACATTACCAATATTAGGAAATGTTTATTTAGATCTAAAAAGTAACAAGCTAACTTTAATTGGTTCTGATTTAGAAACAGAAATAACAACGCGGGTTGATAATATTTCTGGAAATGATGGAAAAACGACTGTTTCTGCAAGAAAGCTATTTGATATTTGTCGTTCACTACCTAACGAATCAACACTCACACTTATTGTTGAAGATGATTCTAAAATGACGGTTACAGCTGGTAAAAGTAAATTTACTCTACAAACATTAAGTGCTGATGATTTCCCTCATCTAGAAGAAACTAATTGGAAGCAAGAATTAACGCTTTCACAAAAAAAATTGAGTCAATTATTAACCAGAACGTCATTTTCAATGGCACAGCAAGACGTCCGATACTTTCTCAATGGTTTATTAATTGAAATTAAAAGCGATCAAATATTATCTGTTGCGACAGATGGACATCGTTTAGCTAAAACAAAACTTGATGAAAAAAACCCTGATATTGATCTTGTACAAAGCATTGTGCCTCGTAAGGCAGTTTTAGAAATAGCTAAATTTTTAGATAGTGATAGTGATGAAACGGTTAGTGTTAAATTGAATGCTAGTCATATTCTTGTTCAATCTGGTAATTTTGTCTTTATTTCTAAATTAATAGACGGTCGCTTCCCAGATTATGAAAAAGTTATTCCTGCAAATTTAGATAAGCATGCATTAATTGATCGCCCTAAGTTAATTGAAATATTAAACAGAGCGGCTATTTTAAGTAACGAAAAATTCAGAGGTGTTTCTTTAGCGTTTTCTAAAAACACATTACATGTTTCGTCGCATAATCCTGATCAAGAGCACGCTAAGGATGAAATGGAAGTAAATTATGATGGAGATGATATTGAAATTGGTTTTAACGTTAATTATTTAATGGAAGGACTAAAAGCCTGTGATTCAAAAGTAATTGATTTAGGCTTACTAGATCCAAACACCAGCTGTACGTTCCACGGTGAAGGAAACGATGAAACCTTATATTTAATTATGCCGATGCGCCTATAAACTATTTATAGAATAAGCAGTTTCAACCATTATTTAAGGATTGTTCCACGTGAAACAATCCTTAAATTTTTTTTAAAATGTTTCACGTGGAACATACAAGCAAAAAGATCAAAAGGACAAGGGATTGCTCGTGCTCTAAGCGTTAAAATTTGCTATAATTAAAGCCTTAAATATCAGGTTTATTGGGCTAATACAAATGAGTTACGATTCCAGTAGTATTCAAGTATTAAAAGGGCTAGACGCCGTTAGAAAGCGTCCTGGAATGTATATTGGTGACACGGATGATGGCAGTGGTTTACACCACATGGTGTTTGAAGTTGTCGATAACTCTATTGACGAAGCATTAGCTGGGCATTGTACTGGTGTTAAGGTCGTTATTAATCAAGATAACTCCATTTCTGTATCAGATGATGGACGCGGTATTCCGGTAGGAATATTAGAGGACGAAGGTAAATCAGCAGCGGAGGTTATTATGACTGTGCTGCATGCTGGTGGTAAGTTTGATTCCAACTCTTATAAAGTTTCAGGCGGCTTACACGGTGTTGGTGTTTCGGTTGTAAACGCTCTATCTGATTGGTTAAAACTAGAAATTAATCGTGAGGGTAAGTCTTATTTTCAAGAGTACCATTTAGGCGAGCCTCATGAAGATTTAAAAGAAGTTGGCAAGACAAAAGAATCGGGCACGAAAATTTCATTTAAACCAAGTGCTGAAATTTTCTCAATTACAGAGTACTCCTACGACATTCTAGCTAAAAGGCTGCGAGAACTGTCATTTCTAAACTCAGGTGTTCGAATAGAGCTCATTGATGAGCGTAGTAAGAAACAAGAGGTATTTCAATATGAAGGTGGCATTAATGCTTTTGTTGAACACCTTAATAAAATGAAAACACCGTTAAACCAAGAAATTATAGCGGTTACGGGAGAGAAAGAAGGGGTTACGGTTGAAGTAGCTTTACAATGGAATGACTCGTATAAAGAAAATATTTTTTGTTATACCAATAATATTCCACAAAGGGATGGCGGTACTCATTTATCTGGATTTAGAGGAGCTCTAACAAGAACATTAAATGCATATATTGAAGAATCGGGTTTAGCAAAGAAAGAAAAAGTCAGTGTAAGTGGTGACGACTCAAGAGAGGGTTTAACCGCTGTTTTATCTGTAAAAGTACCAGATCCAAAATTTTCATCACAAACTAAAGATAAATTAGTATCTTCGGAAGTAAAAGGCGTTGTTGAGTCTGTGATGAACGAAAAGCTGTCAGAGTTTTTACTTGAGAACCCAGCTGAAGGAAGGCTGATTGCAGAAAAGATTATCGATGCGGCCAGAGCGCGCGATGCAGCGCGTAAAGCACGAGAAATGACGCGCCGCAAAGGGGCGCTTGATTTGGGCGGTTTACCGGGTAAATTAGCGGACTGCCAAGAAAAAGACCCATCACTTTCAGAAATATATTTGGTGGAGGGTGATTCTGCTGGCGGTTCAGCAAAGCAAGCTCGAGATAGAAGTTTTCAAGCGATTTTGCCGCTTAAAGGTAAAATTTTAAATGTAGAAAAAGCCCGTTTCGACAAAATGCTAACTTCAGATGAAATTACTATTCTGATTACCGCACTAGGAACAGGTATTGGTAAAGAAGAGTTTGATATTGAAAAGTTGCGTTATCATCGAATTATTATCATGACCGATGCCGACGTAGACGGCTCTCATATTCGTACATTATTGCTAACTTTTTTCTACCGACAAATGCCAGAGTTAATAGAGCGAGGCTATGTCTATATTGCTCAACCACCTTTATACAAACTAGCTCAAGGCAAGTCACAACGTTATGTTAAAGATGATTTGGAGTTTGAAGCGCACTTACTAGAGCTTGCGCTACAAAAAGCCGAAGTTATTAATACTAAAACCAATAAAGCGATTGCTGGTGATGATTTATCTAAACTTTGTCGTGAGTATCTTGATGTAGAAAAAACGATTCAACGTTTAAGCAAAGATTATGACCCATTAATTTTAAAAGCACTAATAGACCACTCAGTAAACGATGAGAATTTAACGGAAGAGGTAGTTAGTGATATTCAAGATAATTTAAATGCTGATGGTTATGAAGCACCAAACTACCAATTATCGGTAATTAGAAATGGTGATGTTCGGTTAAAAATTATTCGTCGTTTACATGGCAGTGTCACTGAGTCTGAGTTTGGTAGTCAGTTTTGGACATCTCCAGAATATAAATCAATTAAGAAACTTGCCGACAAACTTGAGTCATCTTTAGGCGATTCAATTGTGGTTAAGCGCGGAGAAAAAGAGCAAGAATGCAAAGAGTTTTCAGAAGCATTAACATGGCTAATGAATGTTGCTAAAAAAGGCGTCAATATTCAACGATATAAAGGTTTGGGTGAAATGAACCCCGATCAACTTTGGGAAACAACAATGGACCCAGAAGTAAGAAGACTGTTAAAAGTGACAATTGAGGACGATGTTTCTTCAGATAATACGTTCACTGTGTTAATGGGTGATCAAGTAGAACCTCGACGAGAATTTATCGAGAAAAACGCCTTCACAGTAAACAACCTGGATGTGTAAAATACTTATAAAAATCAATAACTTAGGATGATTTTAAGATAAAAGCCACTGCGCTCTGGCAAATCTTTTTTTCAAGCAGGTGATAACCCCTTAGACAAGGCAAAGAAAGCGGCTATTTTAGTAATAAAGTTTTTAGTTTTGCGCTGCTGAATTAGTGAATGGTTCTAGGCACAGATAAAATAAATTTAGGTATGGATACTTCAAACTCATCCGTTTCTTTTGCAAGCATGAAGTAGCGACCTTCCATTGTACCTATTTCAGTTTCTAAAACAGCGCCACTTGAATAAGAATAGGTTTCGCCAGGAAAAATTAATGGTTGTTTGCCAATAACGCCGTCACCATATACCTCTTCAATTTTACGATTAGCATCTTGTATGATCCAATGCCTCGACATTAATTGGAAAGGCTCGTCTGAAATATTTTCAATTGAAATGACATAAGAAAAAACATAATAATTGTTTTTTATATCTGACTGTTGAGGTACAAAACTAGTAACAGCCGAAATATTAGCCATATTATTTTTTGGTTTAGGCATGATTTTTAATAACGTTAAGCTGTTGTAAGTTAGGCACAATAGTTAAGTTTTTTTCTTTAACTGGTTTTAGTGACTTAGGTTTATTTGGTATTTTGGCAAAAGTTAAATGTTTTCCCCAAATATAAGCCGTATCTAAGCCTAAGTAATTACCATTATTAAGTAAACCAAGCGCTGACCAGTGACCAAAAATTATTCGATGCTTTATTGTGCTTGGGTTGTCAAGATCAAACCAAGGAACACGGTTTTTGCGAACTTTGCCGTTATAGCCACTTTCCGTTAGGTTCAAACGACCATTATGACCACAAAAACGCATTCGGGTAAAAGCATTCATAATAAAGCGTAGACGAGCCGTTTTTTGTAATGACTCGTCCCACTTATTGGGAGTGTTTCCGTAAACCTTTTTGAGTAGTTTTACACAGTCTTTTTCGTTTTGAAGCTTTGTTTCAACTTCCTTTGCATAAGCTTTTGCTTGTTTAATTGTCCACCAAGGATAAATTCCAGCATGGCATAGGATGTAATTTTGTTTGTTATTCACAATAACTAGAGGTTGTTGACGAACCCAATCAGCAATATCTTGTTTTTCTGAACAACTTAAAATATCAGCAACAGTATCAAGTTTTTTAGGTTTGCGAATACCATATATCATTGAAAGAAGATGAATGTCATGGTTTCCTAATACTGTAAAACATTGATTTTCAAGGCTTTTTATTAGCTTTATGACTTTCAAAGAGTCGGGACCACGATTCACCAAGTCACCAACACAAAGCAAGGTATCCTTACCCTGATCAAATTGAATTTTATCTAGACCCCTGGCCAGAGCGTCATAACACCCTTGCACATCGCCGACTGCATAAGTGGCCATCAATTAAAAATCAAAATCTTGTTCTTTTTCTGGAGGGCTACCATCATAAAGTTCTTCAATGCGAGTCTCTTCAGTGGCTACCTTTATAAAAGCATAGGGGTCTAATTGTTGATTAATTAAACGATCTATTCCTAGAAGGCTTGTACGAATATCAACAACATTTAAAATATTCAAAGCGGTGCTGGTTGAGGTATTGTCAGAAATAATGTCGTATTGTTCATAGTTTACTTCACCAATAAAACCCAAAAGGTCACGAGCGTTTGACGGGCCAAGAAAAGGTAACATTAGATAGGGCCCTGGTTTAACACCCCAAGCGGCTAATGTTTCTCCAAGGTCTTCATTGGCAACCTCGACGCCATAATAGGTGTCAGCAACATCAAATAAACCACCAATACCAATAGTGCTATTAAGAATAAACCGATAGGTTGAGCTAAGAGCGCGATCAATTTTGCCTTGTAATAAATTATTAACGATATACAGGGGCTCGTTTAAATTACTTAAAAAATTACTAATAGAGCGTTCTGCGGGGTCTGGAACAATGCTGTGGTAACCGACAGCGACTGGGCGAACAATTGCTTTATCAACGGTATTATTAAAAGCATAAACTTTACGGTTAATGCCTTCATAAGGATCAGCGCTTATTTGTGATTCAAATGAATCGTTTGGTGACAAGGTATTACAAGCCGCTAAACCTAAAAGAATAAAAGGATATAAAACTAATTGACACCAAAATCGCATTGAATAAGCCCTTAGATTATTTATGAAATAGAAGTCTATTATAGATCCCTGCTAATGAAAAACCTGTGTTTATTCACCACCTAACTGACGGGTGAGTAAAGCATTAACAGCATCGCGTGCAGGCATGTCTTTATATAAAACCGCATAAACTTGTTCACAGATTGGCATCTCAATAGAGTGTTGCTGTGCTAGGCGAACCACTTCGGGAGTTGTGGTGTAGCCTTCTACTTCTTGACCAATCTCTGCGATGGTTGATGTCAATGATTGACCTTTACCAAGACCTAAACCTAGGCGTCGATTTCTAGATTGATCGTCGGTACAAGTAAGCACTAAATCACCCATACCAGCAAGCCCTTGAAATGTTTCTTGCTTCGCGCCTAAAGCGACACCCAAACGAGCTATTTCCGCAAGCCCGCGAGTAATAATAGCGGCACGGGAATTTGCACCATATCCTAAGCCATCACTAATTCCAGCAGCAATAGCCATAACGTTTTTGATGGCGCCGCCAATTTGTACACCAATTAAATCAGGGTTTGTATAAGCGCGCAGGAAGCCACCTGAAAAAAGTGCCGCAACCGCGCTGGCAACGGATTCATCATCGCTTGCTACAGTGACCGCCGTTGGAAAATCACCAGCTACTTCTTTTGAAAAACTTGGGCCAGAAATAATTGCTCGTTTAGTTTTATTACTAAGCTCTTGTTCAATCACCTTGCTCAGTAATACCGGTCCGTTATTATCAAAACCTTTCGTTGCCCAAGTAACCAATGCGTCATCTTTAATACCTACTTGTTTTAATTGCTGAAGAGTTGCTCTAAAAGCATGACTTGGAGTTACAATTAAAAAACACTCGTGGTTTGCAACTAAGTTTTGCAGATCTGCATCAATTTGAAAATTACTCGGAAATTTAAAGCCAGGAAGGTACGACGCGTTTTCTTTTTCTTCTGACATCGTCCGACAGTGAGCTTCGCGATGCCCCCATAAAGTAATGTCATGTTTGTTGCGCGCTAAAGCGAGTGCTAACGCTGTTCCCCAAGAACCGGCGCCAATAACTGCTATTTTAACGGTATCAACCATTACCCACTTTAGTGAGTTGCATCGGCGTTAATTTGTTCTTGTTGGGCTTTTTTTGTCTCTTGTAGTTTTGAATAATATAAAGATTCAAAATTTATTGGTGACAATAATAATTGTGGAAAACCGGCCTTAGCAACTAGATCAGAAATCGCTTCGCGCGCAAAAGGTAACAAAACATTCGGGCAAGCAACTTCTAAAGCAATAGGTAAATCCGCTTCTGGAATACCAACAATATGAAACACTCCTGCTTGCTGAACCTCAACTAAAAAAGCAACACTGTCTTCAATTTTAGAAGTGACGGTTGCACCCAGTATTACTTCATAATAATCATCTTGTTCGAGCGTCGTTGTTTTAATTGTCACCTCAACGCTAATTTCTGGTTTACCAGCATTATTTAAAAAGATGTTCGGTACATTCGGTGATTCAACAGAAACATCCTTTATATAGATTTTGCGGATATCAAAGGTACTGGCAGGTTTTTTTTCTTCAGGCATAGTAGTTTAAAGTTAGACGTTTAATTAGGTTAATTTAGATGAGCGATTATTTTAACTCGCCGTGACAGGAAGATTTTCTTTCGTCCAGCTGAACAAACCACCACGTAAGACATGAACATTAGTAAAATCGAGCCCCACCAAACTTTTGGCGGCTTTAATGCTTTTGTTACCGCTCTGGCAAACAACAATAACTGTTTTATCTTTATGTTTTAACAAACTCTTGTTGTTTTGATCAATCGAATCAACAGGGTAATTCTCAGAGTTAGGAATATGTGACAAGGCAAACTCTTTTTCAGAGTTACAATCAATAATTACTGATTCACCATCACGTTGTAATTGAGGCATTTCCAGAGCAGAAACCATTTTGGCACCACTCACCTGGCTTTGTATAAAGGACATAACAATTAACACACATAAAACTGCTAATGCCGCAAACCAGATTACATTTTGAGAAAAAAATTCAGCAAACATTGACTTGAACTCAGTGAATATTGTCTTTAGCCTAAAAAACAGGGCTATTATGACAAATAATTATAATATAAAGGGATCTCAGGTTGGCAATCTACATCAATACCTGTGATAAACTGATGTGAATTATACAGCACCCGCTATGCAATGAAATGCCTGAACAAGCATGTCGCTGAAATATTCTTTAAAACTAAATATCGTTATCTGGGTTTTGCTATCAAGCAGCGTCTTGCGTGCTGACGATGTTGCGGACTATCAAAAAAATGTTGATGAAATTGGTAAGCAAATCGAGGAAATTTCAAAAAACCTTAACGCTAATAAAGCACTATTAAAAACACAGCGCGATGAACTGCATGATATTGAAAAAGAGATCTCGTCATTAGGCAAATCAATTAATAATACGGATAAAAAATTAGCAACCCAAAAAGCCCAAGGGGAATCACTTCTTCAACAGCTTGAGAGTTTAGAAAACCAACAACAAACAGATAAACAAGAATTAGCCGACTTGCTCGTCAGTCGTTATAGCAACGGCAAAGTTAATTACCTAAAAATGTTGTTGAACCAAGAAAACCCCTATGCTGTCGGCCGATTAAATAATTACTATCAATATTTCGCTACGGCACAGCAACAAAAGCTAACTGAGTTGCGTGAAAAAATAGCGGCACACGAAACCTTACAAGATCAACACATAAGTTTGTTAGCAGAGTTAGAAAAAACTCAAGCACAGCAATTGCAACAAAAACAAAAGCTCGATACTAGTAAACAAAGCCGAGAGAAAACAGTTGCTCAGCTAGATACTAAAGTTGCCTCCTCAAGTGAAAAACTACAACAGCTTAACCAAGACCGGGAGCGACTCAACACTTTAATAAAACAAATTGCAGAACAAGCCGAGAAGTTGCGTAAATTAGAAGAGCAACGGATTGCAGAAGAACGTAAACGCGCCATTGATGAACCAGATGCAGTTCGCCCGGTAATTCGACAGCCTGTCGCTGGTGGTTTCATTAAACAACGAGGTAACTTAAGTTATCCTGTTAAAGGTAATATAAAATATCGCTATGGCAGCCGCTTACCAGAGTCGGGAACACGTGCCGAAGGTTTTTTCTTTAATACCGATGGTGCAGTTTCCGTCAACTCAATTTTTAGTGGCCGAGTTTTGTTCGCCGACTTTTTAAAAGGTTATGGCTTGTTATTAATTATTGATCACGGTGATGATCATATTAGTCTCTATGGTCACAATGAGTTACTCTATAAAAATGTGGGTGACACGGTCAAAGCAAACGAAGTTGTCGCTAAAAGCGGCGTAACTGGCGGTCTTAAAAGCCACGGGCTTTATTTTGAAATTCGCAATAATGCGACACCGGTTGATCCGGCGAAATGGTTTCAGTAAAAAACAGTTCTTATTATTTATAATCAATACAGCATTCGCTGTAAGAAAAGAGTTAGTAAAGGTTGAATATGTTGAATAAAAAATTATTCGTATTAGTAATCATGACAAGCTTCATGAGTCATGTTTTTGCACAAACAGATGAGTTATTAGAAAGCTCAGAAGAGCCAGAATCAGAACTGGTTTCGAACCTTGAACCAAGTGCAGAAACGCCTTTACCGCTAGACCAAATAAAAACATTTGCGGAAATTTTTACCCGCATCAAGCGTAGTTATGTTGAACCAGTTAGTGATGAAGAGTTATTAGATTTTGCTATTGAGGGAATGTTAAATGGCCTTGATCCTCATTCGGTTTATCTAAAGGAAGATCGATTTGAGCAATTGAATGAAGGCACTACTGGGCGTTTTGGCGGTCTAGGCATAGAAGTCATGTTGGAAGGCGGTTTTATTAAAGTGATTTCGCCGATTGATGACACTCCTGCCTCAGAAGCTGGCATTCAAACAGGTGATTTAATTATTCGCATCGATAGCCAAGCTGTATCTGGCATGAGCTTAAGCGAAGGTACAGACTTAATGCGCGGCGAACCAGGCACAGAGATAACATTAACGATCGTGCGCGATTCCGAGTCCGAGCCTTTTGATGTGGTATTAGAACGCGCCATCATTCGTACTAAAACAGTTAAGCGTGAGCGCTTGAGTGACCAAGTTGGCTATTTAAAAGTCACTCAGTTTCAAACAGAAACAGCCGAGTTGTTTCGTAAAGAGTTGCGAGCTTTAAAAGAAAACGACCAGTTCTCTGGACTGGTTTTGGATTTGCGCAATAATCCTGGCGGCTTACTCAATAGTGCCGTATCAATCTCCGATGCACTTATTGATGAAGGTTTGATTGTAACTACTAAAAGTCGTATCACCGAAAACGATCAATCGTTTTCAGCAACGCCAAGCGATTTACTCGAGGGCAAACCTATTGTGGTGATTATCAATGCTGGTTCTGCATCGGCTTCTGAAATTGTCGCGGGTGCTCTACAAGATCATAAAAGAGCATTAATCTTAGGCACAGAATCTTTTGGTAAAGGGTCAGTACAAACAGTGCTTGACTTAGGTCAACAACAAGCGATTAAATTAACCACTGCACGTTACTATACGCCGAGCGGACGCTCTATTCAGGCAGCAGGAATTGAGCCAGATGTCTTTGTACAACAGCGTCAATTTCAGGAACAAGAAGCACAGTTTAATCGCATCAAAGAAAATGATTTGCCTGGCCATTTAGAAAATGAAAATTCACCTTCTATAGATGATAACGAAGACTCTGACCGCTTAGCCAAAGATTATCAGCTCAATGAAGCATTTAATTTGTTGAAAGGCTTGATCCTTTATTCAAACTTAGAAAGTTAGTCTAGAGCTAACTTTCTGATTTTGGTAATACCATATCCTCGGCAAATTTAAGGTTGCCATCACCTGATAATAAGATGGCAATATATTGCGTTGATGTAAAATGCGCAAAAATGATTAGCATCATCACAGTAATCGGAACACTTAAAAACATTCCCGCAATCCCCCATAGACTGCCCCATAAGGTGAGTGACATCATGACTACAAATGGGCTTAGGTTAAGCGTATTACCCATCAACTTAGGCTCGAGAAAATTACCCACCATAATTTGCACAAGACCAACACCAATAAGCACAATAAAAAATTGTGCAAAAGTATCAAATTGAATCAAAGCTAGAATTGCCGGAAATAAAGTAGCGATAATTGAACCAACGGTCGGAATAAAGTTTAATAAGAAAATGGTGAATGCCCAAAAGCCAGCAAAATCAACCCCAACGGTTAACAACACTAGGTAGCTAACTACCCCTGTAATCGAACTAGTAACGGTTTTTATCCAAAGATAAGTTTGAATGTCTTCTTGGGTATGCGACAAGATGCTCATAATAGACTGGCGACGTTCCTCATCAGGGAAAATAGCAGCAATTTTTTTCCTAAACGTGCCCTGCTCCAGCATTAAAAACAGTACGTAGATTAAGACTAAAAACACATTACTAATCATGTTTGTAAAGCTACTAGCTAGCTTGGTGATCAACGGCGCAACTTCTACGCCATCAATTAATTGTTGTACATTAGGAACTTCTTCAAGACCAAATTGTGTGACTAACTTATTTGCCAATATATCAAAGTTAGCTTTATATGACGGCGCGGCCGCTGACACATCGGTGATGTTGCGTTGCACCATATCAATGGCAAAATAAATAAATAAGCCGATACTGAGCAATGATGCCAGAGTGGTAATCCAGTTTTTTTCATTCGTCCAAGGAATGATTTTGGCAAACGTGCGGCTTAATGCATTGATCACATACCAGAGCATTATCGCAACGGCTAACGGCACTAAAAAAGCCTTGCCGACTACCAAAACGTAGAACACAGCAATGGTGGCTAAAATAACCAAAGAAACAGAAATAGCTCGGGTATTAAAATTCATTTTATTTAAAGATGGGTGCCTATTAATCTAAATATACGGACTTATTAATATTTAACAAGAATAACAGCGTAGGTGATTTTTTAGGTAAATTGATACTCATTTATAATTCCTTAAATATAGTTCGTCTTCATTACATGTTAAGACACATTACCTTGACCTTAAAAGCCGTATAAAAATTTTACATCTTTGCAACATTTAATTTCATTTTCGTTATAAGATGTTGTTTAAAAAGAATAGCAAGTAAATTTGCATGGAGTTATTAATGGCATTTTTTATTCAACTGATTTTAGTGTTCGCGGCTATTTGGTATTTCATTTATCAAAGAGCGCAAATGAGTTTGATTTTAAAAGTAAGTGTAGTGGCATTAGCGATCGCTACTTTTTTTACTAAATTTGTTTGGCTTTCTTGGCTGCTGTTATTATTTGTTGTCGTGTTTTATGCCTTTGACCCACTACGTAAAAAGATTTTCTCTGCACCTTTATTAAAATTCTTCAAAGCCGTTTTACCGCCCATTACCGAAACGGAATTAGAAGCTATTGAAGCGGGTGATGTATGGTGGGAAGCAGAGTTATTTCAGGGTAACCCTGATTGGGACAAACTTCACGGATACCCAGTACCGACACTGACTAAAGAAGAAAATGATTTTTTAAATAATGAAACCGATGCGCTTTGTGCCTTGTTAAATGATTGGAAAATCGTGCATGAAGACGGCGACCTTTCTCCACAAGCTTGGAAGTTTATTAAAGAGAAAAAATTCTTAGGCATGATCATTCCAAAAGAATACGGTGGTCTAGGTTTTTCAGCTTTAGCGCACTCCTCTATAGTTGCTAAAATTGCTACGCGTAGCGCAAGTGCCGCGGTTAATGTAATGGTGCCAAACTCTCTAGGGCCAGCCGAACTATTAATGAATTACGGTACGCAAGAACAACGCGACCAATATTTACCCAAGCTTGCTACTGGTGAAGAGATTCCTTGTTTTGCTCTAACTAGCCCAGAGGCAGGCAGTGATGCCGGTGCCTTAGTCGACAAAGGCATTGTTTGCAAAGGCATGCACAATGGCAAAGAAGTTATCGGTTTATCGATCACTTGGAATAAGCGCTACATCACCCTAGCACCGGTTGCGACCGTTTTAGGGTTAGCATTTAAAATGTATGACCCTGACCATTTGTTAGGTGATAAAGAAGAACATGGTATTACCGCAGCCTTAATTCCTGCGGATCATAAAGGCGTGGTAACTGGGCGTCGACATAACCCGATGGGCATGGGTTTTATGAATGGCCCAACGCAAGGCGAAAATGTTTTTATCCCACTGGATTGGATTATCGGTGGTGTCGATTATGCAGGTCGTGGATGGCAGATGTTGGTTGAGTGTTTATCTGAAGGCCGCGGTATTTCCTTGCCGGCACTAAGTGCCGCGACTGGCGCTATGTGTTATCGCTATACTGGTTCTTACAGCAAAATTCGCAAACAGTTTAATGTTGATATCAGCGCCTTTGAAGGCATTGGTGAAGCGCTTTCGCGTATTGCGGGCTATACCTATTTACTAGAATCAATGCGCACCATGACTGCTGGTGCAGTCGACTTACATATACGCCCTTCAGTCGCGTCAGCGATTGCTAAATATCACATGACTGAGTTGTCGCGCGTGATTGTGCGCGACGCTATGGATGTGCATGGTGGTCGTGCGTTGATTTTAGGTGAGCGTAATTATCTTGCACACTGTTATATCAGCACACCAATCGCTATTACGGTTGAAGGCGCGAATATATTAACGCGTAATTTGATTATCTTTGGCCAAGGCGCGATTCGTTGTCACCCATTCATTTTTAGAGAAATGCTTGCCGCACAAAAGGAAAATGAAGAAGAATCCTTAGAGGAATTTGATAGCTTATTGTTTCGTCATGCTGGATACACCATTAGTAATGTTATTCGCACGCTTAGTTTGTCACTCACCTGCGGTATTTTTAGCAACACTCCGGTATCTGGCCCAACTGCCAAACACTATAAACAGATTAACCGAATAAGTTCGTCATTAGCATTAGTCTCAGATGTTGCGATGATGCTTTTAGGAGGCGGTTTGAAACGGCGCGAGCGAATTTCCGCGCGCTTAGGCGATGTGTTAAGTCAACTGTATATGGCAACCACAGTACTTAAATATTATGAAGACCATGGTCGTCCAGAATCAGATGAAGCTTATGTACGATGGAATATTGAAAATGCTATGTTTGAGTCGCAAGAGGCGTTGAATGGTTTCTTTGTCAATTTAAGAAACCGTCCAGTTGCATGGATATTAAAGCGCATTGTTTTTCCTTTTGGTAATCCATATCACAAACCTGACGACAATCTCTGTGACGATATTGTTAAACCGATGCTTAGCGACAATGAGTTGCGCACACGTTTGACCGAAAGCGTTTATGTCGGTAATAAAGATAGTGACCCAGGTTTTATTATCGAGGATGCGTTCAATAAATTAGCGGCTAGTAAAGATATTCGTAAGGCTATTCGTAAAGAAGTTAAAGCCGGCAATATAGAAGCCAGCGAAGATCCTAAGAAACTTGTCGATCAAATGGTTAAGGCAAAAATGTATAGCGCTGCGCAAGCAAGCGCCTATATTGATGCTGAGTTAGCGCGTAGTAAAGCGATTAACGTGGATGATTTTGCCAAAGAAGATTATGTGGGTGGTAAAAAGCCTGCGTCAAAATCAACAGCAAAAAAAGTCACTAAGAAAAAAACAAGCAAGAAGAAAACCACGACGAGCAAGAAAAAGTAACCTTACCATAAGGATATTTCTTTAGAGTCTAAAGAGAAGTAACTAAAATTAGTTTTTAGTTACTTTTTTCTTTGGGCACACAATCATAAGTGTCGTTAGAAATAACCTCGCCAAGATCAGCCCATACCCCACGTTGTACATAAGGTTCGGTTAACATTGTTGGATCAGTGATAATTATTTCATAATCAACTTGTCTTTCGTCTGTGCTCAATACGTAGCGTTCATTAATTTTCACATCGGTAGTTTGACCAATGCCGCCCAAGTTCATATAAGGGAAATTAACGCGGGTTGTTTCAACTACCAGAGTATTGTCATTCTCCCATTTGCCTATCGAATAGCCTACAGGACTAAGTTCTTGTGTACTAGCGTCTGCGTCGGCACTCATATCAATTGTCCGTGGCACGTGAAACTCTTCCCCGAGAATAATTATGTTGTCGCCATCTTGAATAAATTGATGTGGGTGTGGACCAAAGTTAAGGCGCGGCATGCCAGGTAGTTCGCAAGCATCATCAAAGGCATAAGGGTTCCATGACTTACCCGCTTCAAGAGACGCTGCAGTGGCAATACTCTGCAAACGATTTGCTGGTGCGCCGGTAACCAGCGGCTCAAAACCACTATCCGCTGGACTCCAAACTCTAAAAATACCCTCGCCTTTAACTGCCTCACCTTCTTTGACAAAGGCTTCATTCGTCCAATTTCTACGACCACCGATAACCTCATCTGTCCATCGTGCTTCACCGCCCGCGACGACTAAAATTTCTTTACCGTCTTGACCCATAATATTGGTCAACCAAAATTTATCTTCATAAACATCAGAGGCATTGCCAGCTACTCGAACTTGCTCACCCACGGTAAAAAGATCACGAGTGACACCGGCACGACCAATCATATAAATAGTGCCCGCTTCCATTTCCCAAATTTTTTTCGCGCCTTCATTTTCTACTTCAATCGAGAAAAACACGTGTGGATTTCGCCAATGCACATCGACCAATGTGCCTTCCATTTCGGTAAATTCATCCGAGAAGTGCGTGGTTGAATGGTGTGCCTGAGAAATTAAAGATGGCAAAAAGAACAAAGCTACACAGAGAAAAATACGTAACATAATTATTTACCTAAGCTATTTTTATACCACCATCATATACAAGTTTTATAAAAGGCACATTAAGCGGAGTCTTTTTTTGGTTTAAAAACAACCATGCTTGTGGTGTTTAAACAACATTTTTGCTTATATTAATTAATAAGGTTAACTCTGGGTTAAATTACAGTCTTTGTTCATTTCAATCGAATATTATCCTTGTCATGAAATGTAAATGAGTATTTTCATTCATAACTCTCTCTTCTTATTTTTTAGCCGCCCTTAATACGAGCGGCTTTTTTTTGCATGCTCTTCAAAGCGCCTACTTAATACATGTTCATCGTTAAGGTCTATTTTTTACAGGGACTCGGTTTTTAAATTAAAAAACCCATGATTAAAAAACTTGTTTGTGAAGGGTGATCACTAAGTCATTTTAATCATGGGTGGAGCATATACTTTAAAGTTAACTTGGGGTTATTACTTATGGGGGTTGTTAACCTTGAAGTAAATTTGTTAATTTAGTTGGGTTTACTAATTCAACATAATGAATCTACCATTAATTAGCATAGCTAAACAATGTCGCTTAATATGGATAAACTAGGTGATATTAAGCTCTTTGTAAAGATTGTGCAGCTCAAT
>CAZFEM010000025.1:30598-32002 GCA_964517515.1 uncultured Gammaproteobacteria bacterium
TAATATGGATAAACTAGGTGATATTAAGCTCTTTGTAAAGATTGTGCAGCTCAATGGCTTAGCCTTGGCTGGTCGAGAACTAGGATTATCACCTGCAAGTGTAACAGCGCGCTTGAGCCGTATGGAGGCTGGCTATGGAGTAAAATTATTGAATCGCACTACTAGAAGTCTGGCATTAACTGAAGAAGGTCGAGCATTCTATACTAGCTGTTTGCAGATAATTTCGAGTATTGATGATGCAGAAGACCGATTACTTACCGGCAAAAATGAACTTTCAGGGCAATTAAAAATTAGTGTAACGTCAGATTTAGGTAGGCAATATATCTCACCGTTATTATCCAAATTTATTCGCCAACACCCGAAGGTGACC
The DNA here is from genome assembly GCA_964517515.1 of uncultured Gammaproteobacteria bacterium. GTDB lineage: Bacteria > Pseudomonadota > Gammaproteobacteria > Arenicellales > Arenicellaceae > Arenicella. The sequence goes on from CAZFEM010000025.1 coordinate 30,969, forward strand.
TTGCTACTTCATTTTTCAGATCAAATAGTTAACTTACTGACTGAAGAGTTCGATATGGCGATTCGCTATGGTTCTTTAACTGATAGTGGCTTGATAGCTCGCAAGCTAGCATCAAACAAAAGAATGCTGTGCGCTTCGCCTGATTATATTGATAGACGAGGTGAACCATTTGAGCCAAACGATTTAGATAGGCACGACTGCCTAAGTTTGATGAGGGATCATCAAGGCGTAACACACTGGCACTTTAATCGTGATCAACAAAAAACCTCTGTTAAAATAAATCCAACTCTACAATCGAATGATGGAGCACAATTACGTCTATGGGCGCTGGAAGGTTTAGGCATAGCGTTAAAATCATTTTGGGACATTAAAGCCGATCTGCAAGCTGGTCGACTAGTACCGGTACTTAGCCAATACCAACAAGATTGGGGAGACTTTGGCAATGACAGCCAAGTTGATTTGTACGCCGTTTATCCAAGCCGAGAATATTTACCAAAGAGAACTCGTCATTTAATAGAGGTATTAGCGACCCATTTTTCAGAAAATTAATTAACCGGACATAGTTTTTAATAACTTTTTTTCCAAAGGCCACAATATAAATCCCCAAACAAATGCATAAAATAGCGGGCCACCCAATAAAGCTAGGTACTTTCGGTTGTCGGTTAAACCATAAACAGTTTCAGGCACATTGGCAGCGAATGTGCCAATACTAGCCATCACTAAACCAAGTAACGCGCCAACACAAAGATACGCCTTGCGGGAGTTAGGTAATCCAAAAGCGATACTGATAGCGTGAAAGATACCGAACATTAGAGGGATAAGTACTGCTGCGATGACAAAATTAAAGTCAGCCCCCGATCGAGTCACAGCCAGACCTAATCCAGCTAATGGCCAAATAGTTACGGGCAAGGATGACGCTACAATAAAGGCACACAATTTTGAATTACTCATTTTTTTCACCTCGGATTTTTAGCCAATCATACTTGCCTCGTTTGATTGTAGTTCTATATATTAATTTCAATATATCATCAAGT
>CAZFEM010000026.1:0-22025 GCA_964517515.1 uncultured Gammaproteobacteria bacterium
AATATTTTGATAGCATAGATACCACCCATCATTGAATTAAAATCATTGAATTAAATTAGTTATATATAATTCACATAAATATTATTTTAGGAGACACCAAAATGGTTAAAGTTGCTGTAGTTGGTTACGGAGTTATCGGTCAGCGTCTCGCTGATGGCGTAACTGCTCAAGAAGATATGGAGCTAGTCGGTATTGCCGATTTAGCACCAACAATTTCGTTACGTGCTTTAGTTGAGCGCGGCATGCCTTATGATCTTTATTGTGCAATTCCTGGTAAGGAAAAAGCTCTTGAAGACGAGGGTATTCCAGTATCTGGAACATTAGAAGAATTAGTGCAAAAAGTAGACATTGTGCTTGATGCGACTAGCCCTGGTGTCGGCGCAAAGAATAAAGCTCTTTACGAGAAACACGGTAAAAAAGCTATCTTCCAAGGTGGCGAGAAAAACGACATTGTCGACGTTTTCTTCCACGGCTATGCAAACTTTGAAAAAGGTGTTGATAAAGATTTTCTAAAACTAACATCTTGTAACACTACAGGTCTTATCCGCACAGTACATTGGCTAGACCAAGCTGTCGGAGTTGAAAAAGCTGCAATTACTATTATTCGCCGAGTTGCTGATCCAGGTGATACATTCCGTGGTTTGACTAACAACTTAATGATTGAAGCAGTGCCAAATCACCAAGCGGTTGATCTAATGACAATTATGCCACATGTTGATTGCACCGGCGTATTAGTTCACACACCAGTAACACACGGTCATATTATTAGTATTGTTGCGAAAACAAAGAAAGACATCTCGCCTGAAGAAGCAATTGCATTATTCAAAACTCATCCACGTATGAAAGTAGTCAAAATTTCTGATGGATTTGACTCAAATGGTGCTTTCTTCCGTTATGCACGTGACAAGGGCAATATGCGTGCCGATATGTACGAAGTTGGTATTTGGGAAGAGACGGTTGCAAAATCAGGTGATGATTTAATTTTCTCAATTAACATCCCGCAAGAAGCGATCACAATCCCTGAGACAATGGATGCTATTCGCGCTGCCACTGGTATGCAAGCAACGAGTCAAGAAGCGACAGCTTTAACCAATAAATACTTAAACATGAGTGCTGAAGGTTAAGAATGTCAATATTGAATAGCATTCGCTCTATTGATGACGGGGAGTTCTCGGGTAAACGAGTACTCCTGCGTCCCGATATCAATTCACCGATTGATAGCGATACAGGCAAAATTGTAAATGACAATCGTATTGTCAAAAGTATTCCGACAATTAGTGATTTAACTGATAAAGGTGCACGTCTAGTTATTATCGCGCACCAAGGGGATACAACCGACTATAAGTCATTAATCAGTTTGCAAGAACATTCTGAACGACTCGCTAAGTTGCTTGGTAAGCCTGTGCAGTTTATTGAAGATATTGCTGGTCCTGCTGCAGTAGAGAAAATTCAACAACTGCAAGATGGAGAAGTGCTATTGCTTGACAATATTCGTTACTTAACCGAAGAAGTGTCAACCTTTGAAGACGTCGTTAAGCAAGAACCAACTGATATGGCGTCTTGCTATATGGTTCGACGTTTAGCGCCATTGTTTGATTATTATGTGAATGATGCCTTCGCAGCAGCTCATCGAAACTCACCATCAATGGTTGGATTTCAAGAGGTATTACCCTCTTATGCTGGTCGTTTGTTAATGCAAGAGCTCGACGCTTTACAATCCATCACTGACAACCCTGCCCGCCCTTGTATTTATATGCTCGGTGGCGCACGTGCTGGTGATGCCTTTGGTATGATCGAGCAAGTTCTTAAAGATGGTTCAGCTGATCAGCTTCTATTAAGCGGCTTAGTTGGGCAAATCTTTATGCTTGCCGATGATATTGATATTGGTGAATCGTCAGCTGGCTTTATTAAATATAAAGGCTTTGAACAATACATCGCTCCAGCGAAAGAGTTTTTAGCCAACCATCGAAACAAAATTTCATATGCATCCGATGTTGCTGTTGAAGTTGATGGTGAACGCGCAAACGTTAACCCTGCTGATGTTGCCGACGATCAAGATATTTGTGATGTTGGCGATCAAACTATTACAGATTATTGTGATGCTATTGCCAACGCTAAAACTATTTTTGTCAATGGCCCATGCGGTGTTTATGAAAGCGCTATTTTTGAAAAAGGTACAAAGACTTTGTGGAATGCGGTAGCTGATGCTGAAGGCTTTTCAGTAATTGGTGGTGGCGACTCAGTGACATCTTTTGCTAAATACACAGGTTTAGACAAAATCAATTATGTTTCTACTGCCGGTGGTGCATTAATTCGTTATTTATCTGGTGTTGAATTACCATTACTCAAAGCTATTGCTAACGCAAAAAAATAATTTCACTTTGCTAATCACTATCAAAAAAGTTGTTCTTACCTGCTTACTAACACTAATCATAACGATTAATGCTGCTGCGCAAACAGACCAAGCACCTAATTATATTATTCTAATTGGTGATGATATGGCAGTTGATACTCTGTCTTGTTATCAAGTCGGAGAAAATGCTGCCGAAACACCTACCTTAGATCAACTTTGTCAATCAGGTGTTCGTTTTGATAATTTCTGGACACAATCAGTTTGCTCACCAACTAGAGCTACCCTTTTAACTGGTCAATACGGCTTTGCCAATGGCGTTGGTGGGCCAGCGACAGGCATTCAAAATATCGATTGGAAAATTCCACCGGTACCAACATCCGCTAACCCTACAGAAAATATCGCTATGGGTGTAGGTATGGCTGGTGCAGGTATGGCTGGTGGAGCGATGGGCGCAATGGCTGGACGTGGTACATGGGTCAACCCGAGTATTCCTGGTGATGCGAAAACGTTTGTACAAGCATTAAGAAGAAACGATTATCAAACTGCTGCAGTAGGCAAATGGCATCTAGCAAATGATACCAATGGCGGACTTGATCATCCTAAGATTGCCGGCTTTGATCATTACGCAGGCGGTCTACGCGGTGGCAATATTGCCGATTTTACAGCATGGTCTAAATCCATCGATGGCTCACAACCTTTTGGTAAAACTGGTTATGCAACCACCGATATTATTGATGACAGTATCGCTTGGCTCAATAAGGTTGATAGCGCAAAACCATGGTTACTATGGGTAGCATTCAATGCCCCTCATTCACCTTGGCACAAACCGCCGGTAGAATTACTGAATAGCGATATTGCTAAAAACTTAGCCTCTAGCGGCGAAACCGATCGAGCTTACTATCGCGCTATGATTGAGGCGATGGATACTGAAATCGGTCGTCTCTTAGCTGAACTTGACCCCGTAACACGAGACAATACCTATATCATATTTATGGGCGACAATGGCACCCCAGACGAAACAGTTACTGAACCATTTGTAGCGTATAAAGCTAAAGGGAGCTTATACCAAGCGGGTATAAATTCGCCTTTGTTTATTACTGGTCCAGGTATCAGCAAGCAACAAACTAGTCCAGCTTTAGCAAACTCAGTTGATTTATATAAAACGATCTTAGACATATCAAATCTTGATGCCGAGCAAGAACGTGATTATGCGCGACATTCTGTTAGCCTTACACCCATATTATTTGATGATGTTACCACTCAAGTACGAGAGTTTGCTTATGCTGATTCATTTGGCATTGTCGGCGGTATTGAGCGAGATGCGCAAGCAATTCGCAATGATCAATATAAATTAATTAAGTTTGAAACTGAGGGCAAAGAAGAGCTGTATGACCTCATAAATGACCCATATGAAAATGTGAATTTATTGTCTAGACCCTTGTCTGAGACTGAACAAACACATTACACTCAGCTCAGCGAAATAATTAGCAATCTAGTTAATGATAAATAATTGATTAGCTACGTTATTAATCCAAATTTTTATAACCAAAACTCAACAAAAATCACAATAAAAACAATTACTAAGGAGTAATATAATGTCGACCCAAGCAATAACTAGGTTCGTATTCTTAATCAGCGTGCTTGTTTTATCCGCCTGCGGGCAATCTGAGCAAAATCAAAGCAGTAACTCAGAAGCTACTGAAAGTAGTACTGAAATCTCTCAAAGCGCTGCTGCACCAGCAGAAAGCAATACAGAACAAGATGAACGTCCTAATATCTTAATCATTATGACTGATGACCAGGGTTATACTGATCTTGGTGTTTACGGTGGCGAAATTAACACACCGAACTTAGATCAATTGGCGCGCGACGGACTGATTCTTACCGACTTCCATAACCAAGCAGTATGTGCACCGACTAGAGCTGCATTAATGTCTGGCACAGATAACCATCACGCAGGCGGCGCTATGCATCAAGCTCCAAATCAGGCATCAGAGCCCGGTTATGAGTCTTTCCTTAATGAAAGCGTTGTCGCTTTTCCACAAACTTTGCAAGATGCTGGCTATAACACTTATTTTGCTGGTAAGTGGCATCTTGGCGGCGAAGAGCATCAAAATCCAAAAGCTCGTGGCTTTACCCGTTCATTTACTCTGATTCAAGGTATGGCGAGTCACTATCACGATGCTTATTTTGTATCGAAACAGCGCAAATCAACTTACACAGAAGATGGCGTAGTAGTAGAAAAATTACCTGAAGATTTCTTCTCTACGACTTTCTATACAGATTACATTATTGATGCGATCGAGAAAGATGAAGAGACTGGCAAGCCTTGGTTTACTTATATGGCATTGACTGCACCTCATTGGCCGCTACAAGCGCCTGAAGAGTACATCGCGAAGTACGAAGGAAAATATGACGAAGGTTATGAAGTATTACGTCAGAACCGCATTGCTGGAGCAAAAGCAGCTGGGATTTTCCCAGAAGATGCTGAGCACTACCCACGTCTTGATATTGTTCCACCTTGGGATTCTTTAACTGAAGATGAGAAAAAATATTCTTCAAAAGAAATGGAAATTTATGCCGCAATGGTTGACCACATGGATGTTGAGTTAGGCCGTTTGATCGATCACTTGAAAGCCAATGGCGATTATGACAATACCTTAATCATGTTCTTTTCAGACAATGGTGCTGAAGGACAAGAACGTGAACCTGCAGGTGGTGCTGATTCTGGCTTCGACCTTAGCTACGAGAATATGGGTAAAATTGATTCATACGCTCGACATGGTGTGGAATGGACTGGTGCACTAGGTGGCGTTTTTCGCTACTTTAAATCATTCAGTTCAGAAGGTGGAACGCGTGCTCCTGCGATTATCCATTACCCGCCTTCATCAAACAAAGGTGTGATTAGTGGTGCTTTTACCTCAGTCATTGATGTTGCTGCGACCGCTGTTGATCTAGCACAAGCAACTCACCCAACACAGGCTGCTAATGGTAATCCAATCAAACCACTTACAGGTGAGTCACTGGTTCCATTCATTATGGGAGATGTTGAATCACCACGAGCAGACGATTTCGTATTCGGCTGGGAAGTATTTGGACATCTTGCAGTTCGTAAAGGCGACTATAAATTACTATGGTTATCTTCCAAGCCATCTGACTCAGGACAACGTCCTGCACAAGACACTGACCAATGGATGCTTTTTGACGTTACCAAAGACCCTGGTGAAGTGAATGACCTTGCTGCAGCAATGCCTGACAAAGTAGCCGAGCTAATGACTGCATGGGAACAATACAGCGCAGAGAACGGCCTTATTATCCCAATCGTTGAAGAAGGCGCTGGTGGTGGTATGGGCATGGGCGGCGGCATGGGCGGCGGCATGGGCGGCGGTATGGGCGGAGGTATGGGCCCCGGCGGTGCTCCTGAAGGTATGGGCGCTGGCGGCATGGCTCCTCCTGGAGAAGCATAGTCGGCAATTCTTAATCTTAAAGGTTAATTTATTATCAATTAATTTAAGGTTATGTTTAAAATAAAAAGCGTGGCGGTTTGAACCGCCACGCTTTTTTTATTACTCTTTAATTATGCTTTTTTAAAACAACAATAGGAATAAAAATGAAATGCCCTAAATGTCCAAATAACCTTATTGAAATCAAAAATGATGCATTTTCAGCAATGAAATGCCAAGGTTGTAGTGGTCTATGGCTTGATAGTGACGCAATTGAACTTATTAAAAAATCAAACGATGCGGTAATAATTGATTCTGATAATAGTCACGCTGCAGCGGTCTATAACGAGGTAACTGAAACCAAATGCCCTGAATGTCTACAAAGCATGATTAGAATGATCGACAAAGACCAACATCACATAGGGTATGAAGCCTGCTCAGATTGTAATAGCGTATTCTTTGATTCTGGGGAATTTAAAGATCTTGCCGATCACACTATTCTAGAAAAAATTAAACAAACAATTGAAACTGTTGCTTCAAACCTAAAAAATTAAATCTAGCTAAAAACTCACTTTATTTTCTTCCAAGAAAATACAATATTAATGTGATCTTTTTCTTTATAAATACGCCAAGGATTCCATTCAATTACTAAGTCTTTAATTAAAAACCCACCGGTTAACACTACCGCTAGTATGCAAGGCCATAAAACACCACTTATTCCTACATCACCATCTATATTTGAACTAAGTAGCAATAAGCCAATCAGTATTCCACTAAATCCTATTGTAGATTCCAGACACATACACTGTACATGCTTTACTGGATTATCAAGGCTGTCAACTTTGCGCTTCGAATACAGATACCATAAGTCACGAATCAGTCCTTGTAATAGTAGTACGGAAGCTAGGCTAAGTACCAATGTCGATAAATTTATTTGCGCTGGTAATCGGTAAGAAAATAGTAAAACAAAGGTGAGCACTACTACTATTAATATTAACTCTATTTTCTCTGTATGAGTCATAAATTATTTGAAAATTGGTCGGGGTGAGAGGATTTGAACCTCCGACCACTGCTCCCCCAGAGCAGTGCGCTACCAGGCTGCGCTACACCCCGCGCTCAGAGATAAAAAATAATTAGTCTGATTTGGCAGACTAGTCAGCTAAAATAGCAACGATTTCGTCTATTTCACCAATAAGCTCAGCAACAAGCTCACGTTTTACTTGCGTCGTTGGAGTAGCTTGACCACCAGCTTCAAGTTCAATTTGGTTCTTGGCACCACTAATTGTAAATCCTTCCACATAAAGCAAACTTCTAATACGACGAATTAGTTGTACTTCATGGCGTTGATAATAACGCCGATTGCCTCGTCGTTTAACAGGGTTTAATTGTGAGAATTCCTGTTCCCAATAGCGTAAAACATGCGGTTTAACAAGACACAGATCACTCACTTCACCAATAGTGAAATACCTTTTACTAGGTATCGGTGGAAGAGTTGCATTATCCCCTTGGTCGAGCATTCTCTGTAATTCCTAGGCCTTATTAATTAATTCTTATGCTGTAAGTTTATCAGTTATAAGGCTTATGAGTAAGTGCCTAATAAAGAAATAGGGTAAATTTTTAATTAAAAACTCGTTTTAAAGCGTCCGCATTATCATCAATAGCTTCTTTAAGCTTTTGGCTAGCTTTAAAAGTAACAACACGCCTAGCCGAAACTTGGATATCCTCTCCAGTTTTAGGGTTTCTACCCGGTCTCGAAGGCTTATCACGTAAGCCAAAATTCCCAAAACCAGACAACTTTACAGAACGCCCTTCTTCTAAAGCGGCTTTAATCGTTTCAAAAAAGTACTCTACTAACTCTTTTGACTCTCTTTTATTTAGACCCAATTCTTCGTGTAAAGATATTGCTAATTCTGCTTTAGTAACTGCCACTATTTATCCTCTTATAACCCTAATCACAGTCCATTTAAGAACTGGATAATTACTCTAATTACGCAGTATTGCGCCTAATTTATTTTCTAAAACCCCTAGCAGTTTCTGAATCAAATTTTCAGCATCTTCATCAACCATAGTTTTATCTTGTTTTTGTAAAACTAAGTTCAATGACAAACTCTTCTTATCGCTTTCAATACCCTTACCCTCATAAAGGTCAAAAATAATCATTTTAGCTAAAGATTCACCCAAGCATTCCTCAACCAAATCAGTAACCATTGTAGACGTTATGTCTTGATCAATCACAATTGACAGATCGCGCTTAATACTAGGGAAGCGCGTTAATGATTTAAATTCAGGCAACTTTGCCTTCAAAGCCTTGTCCAGATCCAATTCAAACATATATGTATTATTTGAAAGACCATATTGCTTTAATAAAGCAGGGTGCAATCGACCTAAATAACCGATCGTTTGCTGTAGTTCCAATTGTAGTTCCGACCCGGTAGACGAATTGATGCAAATTTCAGCAACCTGACCTGGATGCATAGCAATGTGCTGGAACCCCTTAAATATAATAGCTTTGTCATGACCGGTCAAGGCAAGTAAAGACTCTAAATCTGCTTTTATGTCATAAAAATCAACAACTTCTCCATTATCCGAACCCCATTGAATCGGCACTTTTAAACCAGTGGCCACGCCTCCAAGCCGTTGCACTTCTTTATAAGGAGTTGAGGCTTTAGTGTTTTTCTCATGCTGGTGGTAGGTCGCACCGACTTCAAACAAACGCACTCTTTGATGTTGACGATTAAGGTTAAACTGCAATGCAGATAGCAACCCGGGTAATAAACTTGTACGCATCACCGACATATTCTCAGCTAACGGGTTAGCTAGTTCTATCGGCTTTTCATCGCTAAATAAAGCCTGTTTTTCTAACTCGATAAAGCTGTAATTGATCACTTCACGATAATCACGTGCGACTAAACTTTGTTTAAACTGGCGCACATTAATAGTGTCTTCTGAAGCGACTATCGAACGCGGCGCAATCCGCGGTATCGCGACTGGAATATTATCGTAGCCTTTTACCCGTGCTACCTCTTCCACCAAATCAGCTTCGCATTCAATATCAAAGCGGTAACTAGGCGGTTTTACTGACCAACCATCCTCTGTTTCTGAAACTTGATTAGCAATACGGTTCAAAATGTCAGCCACTTCTTGTTTATCTAACGGCATACCTAACAATTTTATTAAACGCGACAAGCGCATCTCAACGTCAGGTTTTGCAGTTAAACCGTCAGGGTTACTTTGCTCATTCAAATCACCCGCTTTACCACCACAAATATCCAAAACTAATTCACTGGCTCGCTCAATAGCTTGCATCGGTAACTCAGGGTCAACGCCTCGTTCGAATCGGTGCGATGATTCGGTATGTAATCCATAACGACGAGCACGCCCAGCAATCGTGCTGCGCGTAAAGTGAGCTGCTTCAAAGACAATATTACTCGTATCATCGTTTATCGCACTGTCCGCACCACCCATAACCCCAGCAATGGCAATCGGGCCGTCGTGGTCGGCAATAATTAGGGTGTCACCATCAAGCTCGGCTCGTGAATCATCTAAAAGTGTAATTTTTTCATTCACTTTAGATTGGCGTACAATAATTCCATCTTGCAATTTGGCTAAATCAAAAGCGTGCATTGGTTGGCCAATTTCCAACATTACATAATTAGTAATATCAACAATGGCACTAATTGGGCGAACACCACACCGGCGTAACCTTTCACGCATCCAAAGCGGTGTCACAGCGCGTGCATCAATACCTTCAATCACTCGCCCTATATAACGAGGACAAGCCACCGAGTCATTTAAATCTATATCAATACTTAGCTTGCTTTGCGGCTCACTCGGTTCAACAACTAAAGGCCGATAATCAGCATCCGCTAATACCTTCATCTCACGTGCAATACCTTGTACGCTCAAACAGTCGCCACGATTTGGCGTAAGATCTATGTCGATTAAATACTCATCCAGCTGTAAATATTCATCAACACGTTGTCCTATCTCAGCATCAGCATCGAGTTCTAGTAGTCCATCGGAACTTTCTTCAAGTCCCAATTCAGCTGCTGAACACAACATTCCAAACGATTCCGCACCACGCACCTTAGCTTTTTTAATCTTTAAACCGTTAGGCAACTTAGCTCCCACAGTTGCCACCGCTACCATTAGATCAGGACGAACATTGCTAGCACCACAAACAATGTCTAATTGCTCGCTACCAATGTCTACTTTAGTCAGATTTAAACGGTCAGCATCAGGGTGCTTAGTCACTTCAAGGACACGCCCAACTAATAATTTATCAATTTTTTCAGATGCTTGAACGACACCATCAACTTCCAAACCGGCGGCGGTCAAACAATCAGCAATCGCTTGAGCATCTAAATCAAGTCCAACCCATTCACGCAACCAATTCTCACTGATAATCATTTGAACTGCTCCAGAAAAGTAAGATCATTATCAAAAAACAAACGCAGATCATCAACGCCATAACGCAACATCGTAAGGCGTTCGACACCTAGGCCAAAAGCAAAACCAGTATATTTTTCAGAATCAATCCCAACATGGCGAAACACTTCAGGGTGAATCATGCCGCTGCCTAATACTTCAATCCAACCAGTTTGTTTACAAATTCGGCAGCCTTGCGGGTGACCCGACTCATCTGCACAAAACACACAACTGATATCGACTTCGGCTGACGGTTCAGTAAACGGAAAATAAGAAGGTCGTAATCGAATTTTAAGTTCCGCTTCAAAAAACTGTTGCAAGAAATGCGTCAGAATGCCCTTCAAATCAGCAAAAGAAATGTTTTCATCAACCATCAAACCTTCGACTTGATGAAACATTGGTGTATGGGTTACATCCGAATCACATCGGTAAACTCGCCCTGGTGCAATGATATTTATTGGTGGCTCTTGATCAAGCATATAACGAGCCTGCACCGGCGAAGTATGCGTACGCAATAAATGACTCACGGCAGGATCTTCGGTCTCAATATAAAAGGTATCATGCATCGCACGCGCAGGGTGTTCGGGTGGGATATTTAGCGCTTCGAAATTATGAAAATCATCTTCAATTTCAGGACCTTGTGCAACACCAAAGCCCATTGCAATAAAGATATCCTCGATACGTTGCATAGTCCGTGTTACTGGATGTAAGCCGCCACTTGATAAACCTCGACCAGGCAAAGTTATATCGATGTTCTCAGCAGCAATGCTTGCTGCAAGTTCGGCATTTTCTAGCGCCGTTTTTTTATGTTGTAGATAGTCAGCAACTTCTTGCTTGGCTTGATTAACTTTGTCACCAAATAACGGTCGTTCTTCAGGAGGCAAACTACCAATCTGCTTTAGCTGACTAGTTAATTCACCTTTCTTACCAAGGTATTGAACTCGTAAAGCTTCCAATTCAGAAGCTTTGTCCGTTGCTTCAATTGCCGCTTTTGCTTTTTGGCACAGTTCGTTTAAATTTTTATCTATAGAATCGGCCATAAATTGCGTCAGAATAAAGTCAGTTAGATTTAATGAGAAACAGAATAAAGAATATAGCCATAAAAAAGGAAGGCCTCAGCCTCCCTTTTTCATTTACAGTAATTCAATTAAGCTTACTATTTATGCAAGGGCGGCTTTAGCTTTTTCAGCCAATTGCGCAAATGCAGCAGGATCATGTACAGCAATATCAGCTAATACTTTTCGATCTAAATCAATTTCTGCTTTTTGCATTCCATTAATAAAACGGCTGTAATTAATGCCATTCAATTTTGCCGCCGCGCTAATACGCGTAATCCATAAACGACGAAACTGACGTTTGCGTTGGCGACGATCTCGATATTCATATTGTCCAGCACGAGTAACCGCTTGTGTAGCTACACGAAAAACGTTTTTATTACGTCCACGGTAACCCTTTGCTTGGGCAATAACTTTTTTATGTTTGGCTCTGGCGGTAACGCCACGTTTTACTCTAGGCATAATCTATTCTCCTAATTTTTCTAAGGCCTTATGAATAAGGCAACATGCGTTGAATCAATTTAGCATCAGCTGGTTTCGCAGTCGTGCCGTGACGTAAATGACGTTTACGCTTAGTCGATTTTTTAGTAAGAATGTGGCGTAAGTGCGATTGTGAACGCTTGAACTTGCCACTGCCTGTTTTCTTAAAGCGCTTAGCAGCGCCACTATTACTTTTAATTTTAGGCATAATATCTCCAGGCTGATAAGCCAGTTGCCGTTACATTGATAACCGAGCGAAGTTTAAAAGTTGACTTCTCCGGTCCGTTTTATCTCTAACCGCTAATCAAAGCAGTTAAAATATTTTCTATTCAATACTTACTTTTTATTACTTGCCTTTTAAAGGGCCAAGCACCATCACCATTTGACGACCTTCTAATTTAGGAAACTGTTCAACAGAACCATATTCCTCTAAATCACCTTCAATTCGTTTCAAAAGTTCAATACCCAACTCTTTATGAGCCATTTCGCGACCTCTAAATCGGATAGTCACTTTAGTTTTGTCACCGTTTTGCAAAAACTCTATAAGCTTTTTTAGCTTAATATTGTAATCGCCAATATCTGTGCCGGGACGAAACTTAATTTCTTTTACTTGAATTTGTTTTTGGTTTTTACGAGCAGCTGCTTTACGCTTGCTGTCCTCGTACATAGCCTTACCAATATCCATAATTCGACAAACAGGAGGATCAGCATTAGGTGAAATCTCTACCAAATCTAATTCCGCTTTATCCGCTGCTTCAAGTGCTGCACTACGATCAACAATACCAGCTTGTTCTCCAGCCGCATCAATGAGTCGAATTTTTGGCGCCGTAATTTCTTCATTGACGCGCTGTGTTTTTTTGGTTGCTATGGTGATACCTCTACAAATTAATCAAAATTGCTCTGAAAACCGCATACTACATGAGCCTAACAGAACACGAAACGCGAATTCTAATGTTAAAAACCGAGTATCTCAAGTATTACAAGGCAATAAGTTAATCTAACTAAAATATTGCAACTTCTACTCTCTAGAAAATTTAACCAAAAAGCCTATGTTTTAAGTAAATACATACCTCTTCGAGAAAATTGATACCTTAAAACTATCCCAATTCCCACATTAAAAATGGTAGACGCGAGTGGATTCGAACCACCGACCCCCACCATGTCAAGGTGGTGCTCTAACCAACTGAGCTACGCGTCTAAACTGGAAGCGCACAATATCAAACACAGAAGCCAGTTTCAACGCTTTTTAAAGGATTATAGAAGAGCCATAAACCCTTTAATTTACAGGGTTTTACAATGCCTTGGTTTTATTTTAGTATCTTTAACCCATAATAAAAGAGCAACACTCATTTGAGTGCAAAAAGAGAAAACACTAATTAACTTCAAACATAGAGGAAATACAATGGATATCATGAAATTAGCGACGCAAGCTTTAGCGTCAAAAGTACTTGGATCAGCAGGAAATAGCGATATGGTTCAATCGGTTATTGGTAAATTACTAGGCGGCAGTAGCGGTGGCGGGATCGACCTAGGTTCTTTAGTCGGTAGCTTACAAGATAAAGGTCTTGGAGATATTGCTGACTCATGGCTTGGCGATGGTGACAATGCAGAAATCTCTACGTCACAAATTCAAGATTTACTTGGTTCAGATAAGCTTGAAGCAGCTGCTTCAGAGCTTGGCGCTGATCAAAATCAATTACTAGAAGGCTTGCAAGAGATGATTCCGCAAGTTGTTGATAAATCTAGCAGTGGCGGTAGCTTACTTGACTCAGTAGGCGGCCTTAGTGGTTTAGCGGGCTTAGCAGGAAAATTCTTAAAATAAGTTTTTTCAAACTTAGTTCCTAAAAAGGGCGATACTCTTAGGGGTATCGCCCTTTCTAATTTATAGATAGACTACATATTCAGACCACCTAACCAACTATCTTAGCCAAGCAATTATGCAACTTGCCAACAAAGTACTTCTTTTCTTAGCTCTAGGGATCGTTACCGGCCTCGGTTTGAATATTAGCCAAGCAACCGATTCGGTATGGGTTGATAGTTATTTAACTAATGGTCTTTTTCACATTGTTGGCAGTTTATTTATCAATGCATTAAAAATGCTCGTAGTACCTTTGGTGTTGTTTTCATTAATTCCAGGTATCTTAGGCATTGGTGATATCCGTCTACTTGGCCGAATTGGTGGTAAGACGTTTGCTTTGTATATGTTCACAACGGCTATCGCCATCACCACTGCAATAGTTTTAGCCGTTAGCTTTGGTATCGGCAAAGGTCTCGAAATAACTAGTAGTACTACCTTCATGGGTAAAGAGGCTTCATCATTTTCTGAAATCCTGATAAACATTATTCCGAGTAACCCGGTTGCCGCATTAGCCGAAGGCAATATGCTCTCGATTATTTTCTTCTCGATATTTTTTGGTGTTGCCTTGCTATCTATCGCTAAAGAGTCAGACGAACTAGTGAAAGTAATTGAGCAAATTAATGTCGTCATCATGCGCATGATCAATATGGTTATGTTCTTCGCTCCCTATGCAGTTTTCTGCCTAGTCGCGAAAGCCGTTGCCGAACTTGGGCTCGATTTATTAGGTCAACTACTTGGTTACTTCTTGGTATTAGTCTTTGCCTTGCTAGTCCATGTTTTTGTTACTCAAATGACCTTACTTAAGGTGTTAAGCGGTTTAGATATCGGTATCTTTTTAAAGAAAGTCCGTACGGCACAATTATTTGCTTTTAGCACATCAAGTTCTGGCGCGACGATTCCGGTCACATTACGAACAGTACAAAAAAGACTCGGTGCCGACCCCGCTATCTCTTCTTTTAGTGTGCCGTTTGGAGCAACCATCAATATGGATGGCACCGCTATGATGCAAGGTGTCGCGACAGTCTTTGTTGCCAATCTATATGGCATCGATCTAGGACTTACTGGCTATTTAACGGTCATAATTACCGCTGTACTTGCATCCATCGGTACTGCTGCAGTTCCTTCTGTAGGCTTAGTCATGCTAACTATCGTCTTTGATCAAGTAGGCTTACCCATTGAAGCTCTCGGACTGATATTTGGTATTGATCGTTTACTTGATATGCTCAGAACCGCAGTAAACGTTACTGGTGATGCGGTTGTCACCTCTATTGTTGCTAAAAGCGAAGGCAGAATTGATCTGGCAGTTTATAATGACCCTGAAGCGGGAATTATTGATGATTAATCTCTTGATGAAAGCAAACAGATTATCTTAGCGAGTTGCGTCATCTTCGCTATGCGTCGATTTATTTTTAGACTCTCTTTGCAGGTAGGAGATAAAAAAAACGACAACCGCTAGCAGCAAAATAGTTATGGTGAGCTTGCCAAAAAATTCCCACGAGACAACATCAAACCACATATCTATGATTGCTAAAAATATCCAAAAAATAAAAATGACTACTGCACTAATAGATACAACTCTCATAATTAATCTCTTTTAAATAATCTGTTTACTTATAACTAAGATTTAAAATAACCAGCACGTAACTCTTCGATACGATCTCGAGTACTGGCGGCACGCTCAAACTCTAAATCTTCTGCATATTGATACATTTTTTGCTCAAGCTCTTTCATAACCTTAGCAAACTCTTTAGGGTCTTTAATAATTTTCGCCTCGCCTTTGGCGTTACTAATTTTCGTTAACTCTTTAGCGGCGTTACTCGTTGCGCCATCAATAATATCACGTACGGCTTTGCGCACTGATTGCGGCGTAATACCTTGTTCCAAATTATGTGCCTGTTGCTTTTCTCGGCGGCGGTTAGTTTCCTCTATTGCGTAGTCCATTGATTTGGTGATTTTATCAGCATACAAAATTGCAGTGCCGTGTAAGTTACGAGCAGCTCGACCAATGGTTTGAATCAACGAGCGTTTAGAACGTAAGAAGCCCTCTTTATCGGCATCCAATATCGCCACTAATGATACTTCAGGCATATCCAATCCTTCGCGCAATAAGTTGATCCCAACTAATACATCAAATTCACCTGCGCGCAAATCACGGATAATTTCAACACGCTCAACAGTATCAATATCCGAATGCAAATAACGCACTCTCACTCCTGCATCCGATAAATAATCAGTTAAATCTTCCGACATCCGTTTAGTAAGCGTCGTAATCAGAACTCTCTCGTCTTTTTCAACGCGTTTATTAATTTCTGATAATACGTCATCGACCTGCGTTCCAACTGGTCGCACTTCAATTACCGGGTCTAATAACCCTGTCGGTCGAACAACCTGATCAATCGTGTCAGGGTTTTGCTCTATTTCATAATCACCAGGTGTAGCAGATACAAACAGCGTTTGCGGCATTAAATCGCGAAACTCTTCAAAACGTAGAGGGCGATTATCTAATGCGGAAGGCAAACGAAAACCATGAGTTACTAATGTCTCCTTACGAGATCGATCGCCTTTATACATCGCGCCTAACTGCGGCACCATGACATGACTTTCATCAAGAATCATTAAGGCATTCGGCGGCAGATAATTTATCAAGGTGGGCGGTGCCTGCCCAGGTTCTAAACCAGTTAAATGGCGCGAGTAATTTTCAATACCATTGCAATAACCTAACTCCGTCATCATTTCTAAATCAAACATGGTGCGCTGTTCTAAGCGTTGCGCTTCAACTAATTGATTATCATCACGCAAATGAGCTAGTCGTTCACGCAGTTCTAGGCGAATATTTTCACAAGCTTGAATCACTTTTACGCGCGGCGTAACGTAGTGTGACTTGGGGAAAATTGTGATGCGTTTTAAATCTTCTTCAACTACACCAGTGAGGGGATCAAAACGGGAGATTTTCTCAACATCTTCACCAAATAATTCGACACGAATTGCATAGCGATCAGATTCAGCTGGGAAAATATCAATAACATCGCCGCGCACTCGAAATGTCGCGCGTTTTAGTTCAACGTCATTGCGCGTATATTGCAATTCAGCCAACCGTTCCAAAATAGCACGTTGATCCATGATGTCGCCAATACTCAAATGCAAAATCATCTCATGATAAGACTGTGGGTCACCTAAACCATAAATAGCAGAAACCGTAGCGACAATAATGACATCTTCACGCTCTAAGATCGCCTTGGTCGCCGACAGTCGCATTTGATCAATATGCTCATTCACCGAGGCATCTTTTTCTATAAATGTGTCTGAGCTCGGCACATACGCTTCAGGTTGATAATAGTCGTAATATGAAACGAAATATTCAACCGAGTTATGTGGAAAAAAATCACGCATTTCTGAATACAATTGCGCGGCGAGTGTTTTATTGGGCGCCATTAAGATTGTTGGCCGCTGAACCTCTTGAATCACGTTAGCAACCGTGAATGTCTTCCCTGACCCAGTAACACCTAGCAGGGTTTGAAATGCCTCACCATCATTTAACCCTTGTATTAAACGTTTTATCGCTTCAGGCTGATCACCAGCAGGAGTGTAATCGCTTACTAATTGAAATTGTCTAGGCATTTAATAATTACTCAAAAGTTGACTGCCGATTATAAAGTAAAGCAGGCTAGTAAAAGTAGACAGATTGAAATAATCGCTTAAATCGTCTATTGTTATTTCTCAGTTAAGGATTAACTGAACAGCAAAAACATATAAAAATTATTCATGGAGGAATAAAATGCAATTCTATAAACTTGGTTCCGATCAATCAGGCTTTAACTTTCTGGAGCTGATGGTGAGCATCGCAATAGTTACCATTCTTATTGGGCTCGCTATACCAAGCTTTGCTTCACTTATTTTTAAAAATCAAGTAAGCGTACAAACTAATGCCCTATTCCAATCACTATATTTGGCTCGTAGTTATGCAATTACAACCCAGAAAAAAGTACATGTCTGTCATATGGATGATCCGATCTCAATGACATGTAGTCTTGATCGAGATTTTAACTCAAATTGGTCAAACGGTTGGTTAGTGTTTGTTGATGAAAATAACAATAATGATTTTGACGAGGACGATATATTCGTCAATGTAAAACAAACTGACCAACGAGTTAATGTCGTTTTCAATCAACGCGGGCGGCTACGTTTTTTCCCTGATGGCAGTTCCCGCAGTGCTGGGTTTTATATATGTGATAGCGAAAAACAAAACTACCGGCATATCTTTTTACTGTATTCAGGTAGAGCTCGAGTTAATGGGCAATTAAGTGATTTACAAAAAACTCGGTGCGATAATGCTCAAAGCTGAAATTACAAAAAATATGCGGCAAATACTTGACCAAATCTAATGCAATCAGTACGATTCGGCGTCTGTTGAAAAACTGTTCCCCGATAGCTCAGTTGGTAGAGCAAATGACTGTTAATCATTGGGTCGCTGGTTCGAGTCCAGCTCGGGGAGCCATTTCAAACGCCTGTTTCAAAAGGATTAATTAACAAGAACCCTCATATAAAAAAAACTTCAAATCATGAGGCGTCATTGCTTACTAGCAAAATCATTCTAATCATCAAACTAAACTGCTGAATATGTAAAACTGACTATCCAAATTTAGCTAACGAAATTGATCTACCCCCCGTAAATTGAGCCAATTAGTTAGAGTTTTCCTATGAACTTTAATTTTAGAGAACTAAACAATACTATTATGATACCTGAATGAAAGTAAATAATTACCAGCCTGTCAATTTTCTGAGAGATTTTGTGTCTATAAGCGGTCTCTATCAACAATATAGCTAGAATACTATTACATCTTATATAACTTTCGTTACTTATACTAAGCTATGGAAAAGTATAAATACAGCGTACATAAGTTATTAAAATCACATAATACTGGTACAGAATATTGAAAAAATACGTACTCATTTTATTACTCTTAATTGCTATTGGACTTGGTTTGGCAGTGCAACTGCTTACGACTCAAGATCAACAATTGAATGAGACCGTTTTTTTACAAACAACGGAATCAATTAGAAATCTGCAAGCACAAGATAAAAACCTTTCTCTCTTGCTCAATGAGTCGCGTTACAATAGCCAATTCGATAACACCATATTAACGGACACCTACTATGAGATTATCGAAGAATTCGACAACCTTCGCTACGATGCTCTTTTTGAAGAAATTGAAGCCAATCCGTCTTTAAGTAGGGTCGTAGCTCGCTTTGAACAAGAATCCGTCAATAAATTAGAAGAGCTCGAAGTCTATGTTGAAAACAACAGTTATGTTACCGATAGCTTAGTCACTATTAGTGAAGTTACCCAACCTATTTTAGAGATTAATTTTTCTGACCAGACATCCTTTGTCTCAAATTTAATCGGTAAAACAAACGCTGCGGTTTATCAATTAACACTAGGTCGTGAACTTGATGCACAAACCTCGTCATTACTGACAGACAGCTTTGCCAATCAAATTGACCTCATCAACTACGAACCAGATACCTTTGCCTCGGAATTACTACAGGATTACAAAGGGGCGATTGGCGATTTAGTTAACTACAATGATCTATCAACACAGCAATTTTCAGCGCTGGTCAGTTCTAATTCATCTTCATTAATTGACGATATTGAGAATGAATATACTCTGTCTCATAATCAGGCAATCTCAAAATCAACGCAATTTCGTAATATCCTTATCATTTACGGTTTAGGCCTACTCACCACACTGCTGTTTTTTGGTTACAAAATTCGCCAAAACTATTCCTCTCTAGAACTACAAGTAGCTGAACGTACAGACGAAATTAAAACCGCCTATGAAGACTTAAAAGAATCACAAGAACAGCTTATTCAATCCGAAAAAATGGCATCGCTAGGTCAAATGGTAGCGGGTGTTGCTCACGAAATTAATACCCCCTTAGGCTATGTTACCAGTAACGTTGATCTATTGAAGCAAAACATAACAGATCTGAGCCAAATTATCAGTGATCTAGGCACTGTTAATGACGCGGTGCGCAAACCCAAAAGAGACAATACAGAAATCACAAAAAAACTGATGCAAAGTTTAAAAACTTACAAAAATGCTGAAGGACCAGAGTTAATTCAAGAAAGCACACAGTTATTAACTGACGGTCTTTATGGCTTAAATGAAATATCTAAATTAGTACTCGGTTTAAAAGACTTCTCACGTTTGGACAGACAAACAACCGAGCAAGTAAATATCAATGATTGCATTGAAAGTTCACTTACCATTGCCAGCAACCATATTACTGAAAATAATGTCCACATTAACAAGCAATTTAACGACTTACCTAGTATTGCTTGCTTTCCATCCAAGCTAAACCAACTCTTTTTGAATATTGTGACTAATGCCTGCCAAGCCATGACTGAGAAAGGCGGCGAGCTAGTTATCAAAACTGAACAACAGGGAAGCAACATCGTTATACACTTCAATGATAACGGTATTGGCATGGACGAAAAAACACAACAGCATATTTTTGACCCATTTTTTACGTCTAAAGAGGTTGGTGAAGGTACTGGGCTGGGGATGTCAATTGCTTATAAAATAATCCAAGCTCATAAAGGAGAAATAAATATTTCTTCTGAATTAAACAAAGGAACCAATATTTCGATACAACTACCCATTTCAAACGATTAATTCGCATTTTGATTAAACATGAATAGCAATACTACAAAATACACAGTTTTATTCGTGGACGATGAACCACGGGTGACCAGTGCACTCAAAGCTATTTTTCGCCGCGAATATAATGTTTTAATTGCAAACAGCGGTATGGAAGCATTAGATGTATTAGAGCAACAAAAAGTGCATGTCATTGTTAGTGATCAACGTATGCCTCAAATACTTGGTAACGAGTTATTAGCAATTGTAAGCAAACGTCACCCACAAACAATGCGAATTTTGTTAACTGGTTTTATGGATAAACAAGCCATTGTTGACTTAATCAACGAAGGCGAAGTGTACCGTTTTATCAATAAGCCTTGGGACAACCAAGAGATGCGCGATGTAGTTGCCAACGCGGCACTAGCATCAAATATCCCTGTTGACTCAATTGCACATACGAGCGAGGCAAGCACCCAGGAATCAACATCAGAAACTGACCCAATAGAGTCTAAATCTATGGATCCAAACTCTATAGATGCAGAAATTGCTTCACTTGATAAAGCATTACTAATGATGGAGAAACAGCAAGAAGTTCGACATCAAATTCGCAAATTTTGCAGTGATGAATCTATCATGATTTATGGCACACAAAACGTCAGCCAAGCCGTTGCAGCAGCGACAACAAGAGAATCTATTGGTGTTGCTGTCATCGAATTGAGTGATGACAGCACAACCGCAATACAGACAATTAACTTACTAAAACGTGCCCGCCCGGAATTGATTACGATTGCACTAACGGACGAGTACGATGCACAAACTGCTGTCGACTTAATTAACCAAGGTCAAATTTTTAAGTATTTGGCAAAACCGTTAGATACAGCACTATTTCAAAATGTGATACAGAATGCCTTTACTCGTCACCTTTTCCTAAAGAAAAATAAAGGGGCAAACCAGCGCTATACAGTAGAAAAGCCTAGCGAAAAAATCATCTCGGGGCTACAAAACTTATTTGGTCGATTTCTCAGCTCATCTGAGTAAACAGTTAGATATAAGGGTTTAGATACAATCATGAAAAAAATACGTCAGATTTTAATTTCCGTAAATGTAATAACGGTATTTTTAATCATTAACCAAGCATACGCAATCAAACCTATTTATTCAGGTGGGTCTGATCGAGCCGCCATCCGCGGTTATGACACGGTTGCCTACTTTACTGAGAATAAAGCGGTTCCAGGAAACAAAGAAATTTCATTTGAACACCTAGGTACCACATGGTTTTTTTCTACAGAAGCCAATCGAGCCGAATTTGAACAAGACCCTGAAAAGTACATGCCACAATATGGCGGCTACTGCGCTTATGCTGTAGCAAGAGGTTCTAGTGCGTCAAGCAAACCTGAATACTTCACCTTACATGAAGGCAAACTATATTTAAATTTCAGTAAATCCGTATACAACAAATGGTTAAAAGACAAGGAAGATTACATAGAGGACGCCGATGATAAATGGCCTTCTGTATTAAGCAAATAACTGTCTTGATTTGAGTGCGAGTTTTAATGCTATATGACTTCTATGCCTTTTCTAATTATTTTCAAAAAACTAATTTTTATTTTATTTGGCGGTGCATATACTTAGGCGTTAAATCAGTTAATTTAGGTACACCAAAATTTTGATTACCTTGGTCATCTTTGCCGCGGCACGTGGTACAAGTCGCATATAATGCTTTGCCAGTTTCTGCATTGGCATCTTTAGGGCGGGGTAATTTTG
>CAZFEM010000026.1:22125-26259 GCA_964517515.1 uncultured Gammaproteobacteria bacterium
GCATATAATGCTTTGCCAGTTTCTGCATTGGCATCTTTAGGGCGGGGTAATTTTGCATACTCAGAATTCCAGATAAAAGGTCGTTCAGTCGATGCAACCTCACCAGTACGCGCTCGTTCACGAGGCAGCCAGAAGGCAAGCTAGATATAATTCAGAGATGTTCTTAATCGCTGCCTTGTTACGCACCGCGCCAAAAATAATCGTCATCTGCAAACCAAGGACATCATCCCGGTAGTTCCTCGAGTACAGCTTTGAAATGCCTTTAACTGCTTTTCGATATACCACGCATACTTGCCCTGCTAGAGCTAAAGCGTCCAACGCTGGTCCACCTTGCGCTTGCGCGCCATGACAAAAAATACATAGATGAAACATTTATTGTCACTAGTGATTCAAATTAATAAAAATACTCCATAAACCACAAAGCAACAATGAATAACTTTCTTTGGTTTGATTCGAGTCCAGTTCGGGGAGTCAATAAAAACAAAACCATCAGGAAAGTTAATTATTGATCTAAGTGTTTTTTTGCGAATTCCACCATGCATCCTATATAATCTTTTTATTACAGAGAAGCGAGTGAAGAGAAAGTAAAAAATTCCCTATTTCATTTCTACTTGCTAACTTCTCCGAAGAATTAAGCACAAAATATTTGGTTCGAAATATTCAATAAGAACGTTACTAACTTTAATACGACCATAGTAACTGAGAATTTTGACAACCTTAATGAATAATCTAATTTGATATTTATGATGTTCCGTGGAACTTAAAAACTAGTTCGCACTGAGTTTTAATTAATAATTTAAGTTTGAGGTTTTAGTGTTCAAACATTGCATTTTAGTCGTCACGCTATTGCTTAGCCAGATTGATGTGTATGCTGCAGAGCATCGCTATAGCAACTATGTGGGAGGTAATGTCTATCAAAAAAATTCAACGCAGTCTTTAAGTTTCATCGATGAAACTTTTTTTTTGTACGAGGGTAATGATAAAAAGCTCAACGTAGAAAAAATGCGCATGCTGCAAGAAAAGGTTAAGGCGAAACATCAGCAGCTTTTAGACTCTTTTAAACAATCAATAAAAATTGAGTTTATTAATAGGCATCAATACTCTGATAAGCGATCAGACACAAGAGCAGCAACACGAACAGGCCCTGATGCCCGTGTGAATCTTCCTTTTATTGTCTTTGATGAGCGACTTGAGTATTTGCTTCAAAATCAAAATCAATTAAGTCTAGATCAAATAGAAAATGAAATCTCAACGTTGATTATCTACTACCAGGCCATTGAAAGCTATGATGATGAAAACCTGTATCAGGTAGCTTTGGAGTCTGTGAAGAGTTTATTACCGCCTTGGTATAATATCCCTAAACAGAATTTGCCTGAAGAAGAAGCGCTTAATCTACTGGAGAATGGCCAATTCTTATCCACTGAGCAATTAGTAGAAAAACACACAAAAGAAGCCGATTTTTCTTTATTAAACCCTCCAAGCAGTGCCTTTTGGACGAATAATAATATTGAAGATTTTGATCCAAACTCAGAAATTTTTTTTGGTGAACATTTTTTCCCACAACCTGATGCATTGATGGTTTATGATCGAATGGGAACGGGGCAAATTAAAATCAAGGCTGACTTTTATCCCGCTGGAACAAAAAGTGTTTGTGATACAGATTTAGATAATGGCAATGTAACCCTTCGTCTTGGTCAAGAAACTCAAAACCAACTCATAGCAACACAATTGGCCCGATCTGTTGGCTATCCGGCAATTCCACATGTTTATCGTCCTCAGGTGAAAATGTATCTTTGTGATACGACATTTGAAGCCTTTGTGGCTCAATGGAAAGTGGCCCATAATTCCAATCAGGGTAACTTTTTAAGCCATGGGCAATATCTGAAGGATGAGCACGCTGTTTTATTAAATGGTGTGGCACTTGAGGGCTATCCGGGTGATAACAAAGACCGTTATCGAAAAGTCGGTGCATTTAATATTGAATCGATGAATTTGGGACAACGTCGAGAGTGGCGTGCATGGCTGGCGTTAAATGCCCTCATTGGTTTGCTGGATGTTCGAGAGGAGAATTTTAGGTTGGATATGTATAAGCCAGAAGGGGCTGGGCAAGCTTGGCAGCCCCTCTTGTACTTCAATGACCTAGGCAGATCAATGGGCTTTAACTTAATCCGCACGCATGGAAACGCGTCTGATTTTACCGGTAATCTGGCTAAAGATAAGGGCTCTTATGTTCGCATACACTGGGATCATTACAGAATTGAGCACGATCATTTTCAAAGTACAACAGCCGCTGATGTTAAGTGGATGATCCGAAGGCTTGCGCGGCTATCCGATCAGCAAATCAATGACATAGTGGATAACTCTGGTCACATACCCGCTGTGGCCGACCTTTATAAAACAAATTTAAAGCTAAGAATTGCAAGCTTAATTAATGCCTTTGAATTGTCTGGCGAAGTGCAAACAGATCATAAGATTTTAAGTTATGAGGAGTTAGCCCAAAAATACCCAGGCTATATCTCTAAAAAAGGTAAATTGCTTGCTGCGCTGGAAACAGAATCATTATCCACAAGACCGCTCGGGTATACACCAAGCATTAATGAATTTTTATCCTTGGCCTTTGCAACGATCATTCAAGCGCCACTTTACGATTTGCGAGAGATTGCAGACCTAGATGACTTTTCGAAAGCAACAAATTTTAATTTCTCTGGTGATACTTTTGAGCTAGGTCTAGGGGTTCGTGCTAGATCTCAAAGACGCTTCTCACTCAACGAAGAAAAAACAAGATTTGAAAAACGTTATTTGGTTGAAGACACGATCCTCATTTCTATACCCATAGGACTAGTGGATCAAGATGTAACATCAACAAGCGGCTTTTTTGGTGGCCGTTTACCTTTGGGCATGCAATATGTTTATGAGTACAAATATTTTCACAGTCATGACACGATCAATGAAGCAGTAAAAGCGCAATTTTTTAAGCGACTAAAGCCTTGGAAACTGCAAAGTATAAAAAATGATTTTTCTCCAGGCGAAGCCATCTATAGTCAGACTTCTTTTCAATGGACAGCAGGAAGCTTTCAACTCGAAACCGCCAGTGACGACGTGCGTTTTGAGGTAACACCGCTTGGTTTTTCTCAAACTTTGAGGGAAAATGAATTTTATGCCTATAAAGAATCTCCCGATTCAGTCGAAATTGTAAAAACAAACGGAAGATCAAGAGAGTGGAGATCGGGCGTAGACCTAACCGTTTTGTTTTCTATCGCGGCCCTTTATTCAAACAGCAAAGAAACTAAAAACTATTCGTATTTTAGATTTGATTTCGCTGAAGAACAAAGTAAAGACAAAATAGCAAAAGCCCTAGAGGCTATTTTGCAAAAAAATGATTTTGATTTGGCTAAAGAATTCTCTGCAACTTACAATTTACTATATAAAGCCAACATCCGGGATACTACATTTTGTTTTCTACCCTGGTGTCGTATATCTAGCAATCAAGATCGAACCTTTGACATCAAGGAGTATGCTAATACCTGGCAGCAGGATGATGATGACAAAGAAAAGATATTTTCAAACCAAACGCTTCATCCCGAAAAAGAGCGCATTGTTATTCAAGGGCAACGAATTAAGTCCAGCGATCGTCAGTTAGGTCGAATATGGAATGAGCAAATAGATTTGGGTGGCGCTAATGCCATTGCAAACTTTTTCTTAAGTTTAAGAGATGAAGCCTTTTCACAGCAAATTAAGATGGAATCTGTTTACGATCCAATAAAACAAAAAATTACAGATATAGATGTAAGAATACAGCTAGTGAAAACAGACAATTGGATGAAAGAAAAAGAGTTTGAAAAGCTCAAAGTTTTCTATGGAAAGAGAGCTATATGTGATAACAAAGAAGAGACACAAAACTATTTTGATTTTGACTATCCTGAAAATTTAAAAGCGATGTCACCTGTTGTCTCTCAAATGACTTTGCAGCTTAAAATGCCAGGGGTCGTTCGACTTATTTCAGAATTAAAAACACACCCAAAGATCTGTAAAGAACTTTGTCAAAGGCGCTTAGATAGTCTTGAAAGCTACGATTTAAACACGTTGAAAGGAGCTCAAGAATTTAATAAAAAGTTTCTCATTTTATTAGAAGGC
>CAZFEM010000026.1:26359-31649 GCA_964517515.1 uncultured Gammaproteobacteria bacterium
CTCATATACTTTAAATTAAAGCACATAAGGACGTCCAGTGAACCCCAACAAGTGAACTATAGTATCTCTTATCAAGACATGCAGTTAAATCATACTTCTACATACTTAAACAGCGGAATTTAGCAGCCTAATTAGCTGCGAGTTAAAATTTGTTTAAGTTTTCGTCTTAGACCCCGCCTAGGGGTATTGTAGGGTTACAATACAATCGCCTATAATTCATCAAATTTAAGGCTGACGGCACATAAGCCGCTATAGGTTTGATCTAGATTTTTATATTAAGGGGGGTAGAATTTAGATGGTCACTCGAAGACGGCTATTGTTAAGTGGCGCACTAGTCTCCACTCTAGGAATATACTCACATCAACGCGGGCTTCGTTACCCTCCATTATCGTTTGAACGTAGAGTAAGAGCGCTTGCTCCAGTATTATCGTCTGATCAACTCGAGCTTGATCTTCGAGACTCTATTGCTGTAAACAATCAAACAATAAGAGCAATCGCGCCTGAGCCCAGTATGATCATCAAAAGACTTGAGGGTTCAACCTCAGTTAAGGTCCTAAATGTTGCAAGCAATGCCGTGCTCAAGCTAGATGGAAAAGCATCAGCTGATATCGATGAGGAAATTGATGGCACTACTCGAATAGTACATATCAAAGCGGCAAATCAAGGCACTATTTTTAAATGGTCTCTTCCAGTTACAGACGGCTTCGAATTTGCTGTGATGGGCGACACTGGCGGTGGCTCAGAACTCGCTTGGACACTTAAACGTGCGCACGAGTTAGGAGCGCAGTTTTTACTACATCTCGGTGATTTTAATTATAGTGAAGGTGAGTATGATATGGCCATTGAACAGTTCAATAAGGCTAAGCTGCCTTGTTATGTGACAATCGGAAATCACGACTTTCATGACAACGGGTTGATATACGACAAATTCATTTCGCAGATCGGGCCTATGAATCACGCCTTCGAATTAGCTGGCACACGATTTATTAACCTTGACACAGCCGTTGATTTTTGGCCGGCATACGCAGGCTATCGAGGCGCATTATTTACTTCTTTAACGAATGCAGGACCCTTTAATGGCGAACAAATAATATTCACTCACCGACCCCTTAAAGACCCAAACCCCCATGATGATCATGAAATTCATGGCATCGGAGAAGTTGACTGGTTAGTGCAACAAAGTCATAAACTTGGTGTTAGCACTTTTTTAAGCGGTCATGTCCACCTCAGTGCCGAGCTTGACTATCAAGGCTTACAACAAATTACCATTGGTGAGGGTTTAGGCTATGAAGACTTAGTAATGCAAAAACCCGTCGCAAAAATAATGATGGCCTCAGTTGAACCACATAAAAAATTAGTTCATCGATGGGTCGATCTCAAAATGCCTTGGTCTGAACATCAAAGCCCTACCCATATAATTAAGCTACAATCGGATCGTCTGCATAGGCAACTTGAATGGTTCGCCCAATTACAGAAGTAGAGGCACTTACCTTTGAGTTAACAGGCATATTCTGTGATTCTAAGTTAATCTAAAAGCTATCTCTTAGTACGAAAACGACACTAAACTTTCAAGATTCATAAAGCTTTTATAATTTTGTTTTTTTAATTTTATCTGATGACCCTGCTGGTCGATAAAGTAATAGACGAATATAAGTAATCGCAGCAAATAATAACGTTATAACCATAGAGCAATAAAATAAGAAAAATGAGTTAAGCCCCAACGCCGACAATAAGCTTGTTGAAAGAATAGTCAGCGCTAGTATGGAAAAACAGATAGTCACTTGGTAGCTGTAATTTTCTTTAGTTTTACGGAACACATAGAAAGTACGATAGACCTGCTTAGGGAAGAAGAACAGCCCAATCACAAAGAATAACCCACTGGCAATTCTAACCGCTGTATCTGGTGAGTAATGTTTCTCAAGGGCCAAGCAGAAAAAGGAGGCAAAACAAGCAAGCAACGCCGAGCATAATAATCCGAACACCCTAACTCGTTCTTGTTCGGTCCAGTTACGTGGGTCACCTGCTAATGCGACAATAATGCCGGCAAAGCCTGCTAGAGCAACACCAAATTCAATTAGTATTTCTAAAGAATCAAACATTTTGACATCACAATTTCACGACTATTCATGTGAATAAACTTTACTTAAAAAAACTCTCAATGACTACTGTTGATTACTCACCTTTATAAAAACGGTGCGGTTGAGTTAATTCTTGCTCGGCATAATTTGAGCGAAACTCCCAACGCTGCAAACCGGCAATCGACTCACTACAGGTAGTGAATGTGAGTCTACGGATTTGATGTATCTCTTTATTTGATTCTGGCGGACGCGTGCCTTCTGGGGCTAAACGACCACCGCCAGGTATGGATAAGTCACCGAGTGTTAAACATAAATCAGTTTGAGCCTTAGGCTTGATCTCACCCACCTCTGACATTACAAAATTTTGAATGTCCTCACCATTACAATCTTCTACTGAAACAAATGAACCTGAATTACGCTCGTATAGCGTCATGCACTTATCGTAATACACAAGTTGCAATTCACCTGTGTCGGCAAAACGATCAGCATCAAAACCTTGGTCTTCAGTGACACCACGGCCCATATATAAAAAACAGTTATGTCCCTGCAAACCACCTAACAGAATACCGTTAGTCAAGTGACCAAATAAATCGACACACCATCCGCGACGATCATCCAACGGATCAACCAACGTAATTTCAACTCGATTAATTCCATCGTCAACAGGTGTTTGAGCTGCCATTCCCATACCACCCATACCTTCTTGGGAAGCAGCCGTTTGGATAAATAACAAAATTAAGCTAGTTGCTATTATGCTTTTTTTAATTAAGTTCATTTCTTTCTCCTATTTAACTTCAATAGTTTTGATATAAGCAACGACATCAGCAATTGCTTGGTCATCTTTAAGTAATTTAGCAAAAGCTGCCATTGTCATTCCTTGAGCATCTTGCGGATCGGCACCACGGACACCATCTTGGAAATACTGTATTTGACGATGCATATACTTAGGCGTTAAATCAGTTAATTTAGGGGCACCAAAATCTTGATTACCTTGGCCATCTGCGCCGTGGCACGTGGTACAAGTCGCATATAATGCTTTGCCAGTTTCTGCATTAGCATCTTTAGGCGGGGTTAATTTTGCATACTCAGAATCCCAGATAAAAGGTCGTTCAATCGATGCAACCTCGCCAGTACGCGCTAATTCAAGAGGGGCACCAGAAGGCAAGCTAGCTATATAGGCAGAAATGTTTTTAATTGTTGCTTCATTGCGCACTGAACCTGAAATAATCGACATCTGCAGCCCAGGAACATCATCCGGGTGAACACCCCGTGTACGGCTTTTAAAGGCTTTTAATTGCTTTTCGATATACCATGCATGCTGCCCTGCTAGAGCTGGCGCGTCCAACGCTGGCCCACCTTGCGCTTGCGCGCCATGACAAAAAACACACACCTGGAACATTTCTTCACCAGGAACGCCTTCATCAGAGTCTATCGCGTAATCTTGTGCTTGTACAATAAAGCTAAATGTTGCGAGCATGCCGCCGAAAAATATTTTGAGCATTTTATTATTCCTATTCTTAGCTATTTTTTTAATTATTTGCTTCATAAACTATACGCCCACCCACCATAGTAAGGGTCGGTTTAATATTGAAAATTTCATCTTCAGGAATGGTCATATAATCCTTATCTAACACCACCAAATCTGCAAACTTACCAGCTTCTAAGGTTCCTAAGTCTTTGTCTTTAAACAACAGGTAAGCATTACTTCGTGTGTGTGCAATCAAAGCTTCTTCGCGTGTCACTGTTGACTCAGGCGGCATCACACTTCTACCACTAATAGACTTGCCACTAACAGCCCATCCTAAACTAATAAATGGCTGATAATGCGCAACAATCGTACCATCGGTACCCAAACCCCAAATCATCCCACTGTCCTGAAGTTTACGAATTGGTGGCTGCAAAAATTGCGGCATATTCATCGAAACACTGTGCACCGCAGCAGTAAGCCCAAGACCTTTAGCGCGTTCAATATTCTCGTCGGAAATTGTCAGTACATGCTCAAGGCTCCAGCGCAATGGTGCAAGTGGAATCTCTTCGTTGATTTCGGTGTAGGCATCTAAAATACTCGTGATAGTCACGTCCATCATTGAATGTTCATTGACACGATAACCACCCTCAGCGGCTGCCATTGCAACTTCTTTAAATTCATCAACTACTTCGTCAGGATAAGGATCTTTGACGGTTGGCAAATCGAACATTGGTAGATAAACGTGTTCGCCAATGCCCAACAAGCCATAGTAATCGTTTGTGCTATTTGCTTTATTTGCTTTGATTAATTCAATTGCCGCATCAGCACCCGCAGGATCATAAGCTTGATACTTTAAAGTATGCCAAACACGCATATTCAATGGCCCGTCCTGAGACATTTCTTTAATAAGATTAATATCACCCTCGGGCGGGCGGCCAACATCATAGATACTTGTTAAACCGGCAGCATTCATTGTCGCAATTACATCTAATAAATTAGCAGCTATCTGTTCCTTAGAAACTTCAGGCATCTTCGCGTTTAACGCGCCATAGGGAGGTTCCCCGTTGATTAATACTGGGTCTCTACTTTCTGCACCTAACGACGGATCAGCACCAACTGCTTCAAGCGCTAACGTATTTGCATAAACCGCAGAGTACAGTATTTGCAAAAACATCGGATTATTTGGAGCGGCCGCATCTAACTCTTCTAAGGTAAAACCACCTGGTTTATCGGCAAACTGTCCGGCGCTCCAACCGCCCTGCACCATGAACCATTCACCAGGTTCCATTGACGCAGCTTTTGCAGCAATAGTATCAAGTGCCGCTTGGCGATTATTGATCCCATCAATACGTGCTTGTAAGTTCCAGCGTTGTGCCGCACGAATGAAATGCATGTGGTTATCGATCAGCCCTGGAATAACCGTTTTTCCTTGCAAATCGATCACATTACCCGCGTCTTGCGCGTATATAGCTAGATCTTCGTTACTACCGACAGCAATAATTCTTTCGTCTTTAATCGCGATAGCTTGTGCCACTGAAAAATCATTATCGACAGTTAAAATCTTACCATTGGTGAAAACTGTATCAGCAGCAGGAGCAACTTCGGTTGCCTCTTCTACGGCATTAACAACTTCTTCAACGACATCCTCAACCACTGTCGGGGTCTCACTACTGCAACCGACTAGTAATAAAAACGAACTAACAAAGGCACTGGATAAAAGTTTACTGAGTTTCATTTTTTCCTC
>CAZFEM010000027.1:0-2198 GCA_964517515.1 uncultured Gammaproteobacteria bacterium
TCTAACGGAAACTAAAATCCTGCGTTAGATTAGATTGTCTTTGACAGTTAATTGTAATTGATGACGGGCTTGCTAGAACGCTTTCATCGACTCTTGTGTCAACGCTTAACAAATACCTACCTGAAGGCAAATCAGTAAATTCATACTGACTATCTGTAAAACTGACGGCTTCTCTGAATAGGTTGTCGTTATTCGGTCCATATAGATTAACCAGATAAAATGATGACTGTGTTGCCGCAAAACCGGTTGCAGTTCCTGAGATAGTGCAGCTATTGCTTACAACATTTTCGCTAATGACAAACTCATTGACGCTCTCAGAACTCTTAACCCCGTTTGTGCTGGTCGCGTCAACTCGCCAAGTATAATTGCCTGGGGACAAGGGACCATAGGTGAAATTACAGCTACTGCCCTCGCAGCTATGAATATTCTGATTACCAAGAAAGATGTCGATTGATTCTACTCCTTCAGGGTGAGTTGCAACTGCTGAGAAAGTTATTCGATCTTCTTGATTTGGGGTATTTGGGCTAATGCGGCTGCTAGTAGATGGTTGCACTTCAGTCACGGGGTTTGTAGTTAAGGAAGGATTATTTGAAGCACCACCAGCTATTAAATCGCAATTGGCACTCCATACACCTTGAAAACCGTCTGAAAATCGCCCACCGATATTAACTTTTGCAGTACCTAAGGTAACAACAGTACCGATCATCGACTCGTTACTGTTGGAACCGAGTAGTCTTTTAAGGTCAATACTATTACCAACCCAGCTTCCATTGACCTCACTTTCTAAAACACTATTGTTACGGTTAATTTTAATAACGCCGTCGACATTATTATTTAAACGGATCAAGGACAACGTTCCAGTATCGCCTTGATGCAAATTAAGTGCACATTCCCAATTTTCAATTGAAGTATTGTTAGTTTGAGCGTAAACCGCATTACTAACTGCTATGAGGCTGATCAATGTTAGAAAAAGTCTATTCACTGCTTGGTTTCTCGCAATTAATTGTTCACTAACACTACTTTAATGGAAAATAGGTCTAAAAACATAGTTATAAACACTCATAACGTCAATATTATAGGTAAATGCTTGAGGTGGTATAAATATTGGTTTCCAGAATAATGTTTATTAGCGTAAAATACCGACTCGAAAATCTACTAACTTGGAAGAATAAAAACGATGAGTAAATTTAAGGTCGTCCTTACGGACAATATTTTCCCTGATCTAATTATTGAACGGGAGATGCTCGATAAGGTCGATGCCGAGCTGATTGAAGTAACTGATCCTGCGACTCTTGCAAATGAAGTTAAAGATGCAGATGCAGTGATCAATACATACGCTGAAATGACACCTGAGATCATCAATGGTATGGAAAAATGCCGCATGATCATTCGTAATGGTATTGGCGTGAATACTATTAATGTTGATGCCTGTAATGAGAAAGGCATCATGGTGGGTAATATCCCTACTTACTGTATCGAAGAAGTGGCAACGCATGCAATCACATTAATGCTGACACTTAACCGCAAGGTTTTTATGTATAACCAAAGTGTTCGTTCTGGTGTTTGGGATGTAAAAAAAGGCATGCCGATTGAGTCTGTGGTTGGTGCAACTCTAGGGCTTGTTGGTTTTGGTCGTATTCCTCGTTTAATTAATGACCGCGCTCAAGCTTTGGGTATGAAGGTATTAGCCTATGATCCTTTTGTAACAGCTGAGAATGCTGCCGAAACAGGTGCAACAAAGGCTGAGATAGATCAAATTATTGCAGAAAGTGATTTTATCTCGATTCACTGCCCTCTTACGCCAGACACTAAAGGCATGTTTGATTATGCTGCTTTTAAAGCAATGAAAGACAATGCTTACATCATTAATACTGCACGCGGCCCAGTGATTAACGAAGAAGACTTAGTCAAAGCTCTAAGCGAAGGTTTGATCGGTGGCGCAGGTCTAGATGTGTTAATGGAAGATAAAGGTCAAACTGATCACCCGCTTTATGCTTTTGATAATGTGATTATTACCCCTCACGCTGCTTGGTACTCAGAAACAGCAATACTACGCCGTAGAACGCAAACAGTTGAGAGTGTAATTGAGGTATTAGAAGGTCGCGAACCGCATTCTTTTTTGAATAAAAATAAAATCAAAAATGCTTAGTTAATTTCTGCTTAGTATTAAAGATAGTACAAAAAAGCAGTACAAAAAA
>CAZFEM010000027.1:2298-31647 GCA_964517515.1 uncultured Gammaproteobacteria bacterium
GCTTAGTTAATTTCTGCTTAGTATTAAAGATAGTACAAAAAAGCAGTACAAAAAAAGCCCTCTTTGATAGAGGGCTTTTTTTATGACTTTAAAACTAAATTATTAGCTGTCATGATTATAAACATGAATATCACGTTGTGGGAATGGAATACCAACACCAGCATCATCAAGAGCTGTCTTAATTATTTCTAAAAGCTCACCTGTTGCTTTCGGGTGATTTGAAGCTTTTGCCCAAGGGCGAACACTTAAGTTAATACTGTTATCTGCTAGTTCCGTCACGACAACATCCGCTTTTGGTGTATCTAGGACATGCTCTGATTTGTTGATCGCAGTTAAAATTGCATCACGAGCTTTTTGTATATCGGCATCATAAGCAATGCCAACGGCGAGATTCATACGACGGTTACCCGCTTCGGTATAATTAGTTATCGTGCCTTCAAGTGCCTGTGCATTAGGAACAATGATTTTAGTTTTATCTGGCAAACGCAAAGTAGTAGTAAAAATTTCAAGCTCCTCAACTGCACCAACTTGCCCTGCAACTTCAACTACGTCACCTTTATTATAAGGACGAAAAATAATTGCCATTACACCTGCAGCAAAGTTAGCGAGTGAACCTTGTAAAGCCAAACCTACAGCTAAACCTGCAGCACCTAATATTGCGACTAATGATGCGGTTTGTACACCGAGCTGTGAAATTGCAGTAATCACGACAAAGGTTAGCATTAAGCCATAAGCAATATTTTCTACAAAATCAGCAAGCATTTCATCCGTGCCCCCTTTTTTCATTGCTTTAGAAAGACCTTTACTGATTAGTTTTACAATAAACTTGCCAATAATAAAAATGACAATAGCTTTTATAAAGTTAACGCCATAGATTAAGGCATTTTCTTGTATTGTCGGTAAATACTGGGTTAAATATTCCATAGGCAGTCTCTTATTTTATTTGTTTTGATTAATAATAATTATATTTCTAAATTAAATTAGAGCACTAATTCTTCATATGCCTTACACATAGCGTCAATCGCACTTTTGTCGTACTCTCGTAAACCACTCAAAACGAGAGTTTTAATTCCAGAGCCAATGGTTTCTTGACCATCCATTATAACGAAATGCAGTTTTGCATCACCACGCTTACCATCTACCGATAGATTGGTTTTATCGAGTTTAATATTGAGCTTCGAAAAATCAAGTTTTTCGAAATGCAATGACATTTTTTCATAAATAACTAGTGGTCTTTTTGGATTTATCATAACCTGATGCTCTTCCATCAAGGGCACTAATATATGTGGGAAATTTTGCCCCGAAAAAGCAACATAATTCTTTACTAATTGCTCAATTAAGCCCTCATGATCTGTTTTTGCTCCACTTTTGTGAATACTTAAAACTTGTTTGTCGCGATCATTCGTGACACTTAACTCTTCTGAATCTGATTTTGAAAAATACAGTTGGGTATCCATTTTAACCAGACCGGTAAAGGTAAATTGCATTTCTTCATACAGGTCATATTGTTGTAATGCGATTGCAAATAGCAAATCACCTGGCACGCAAAAACGTCGCGAATCAGCATCATGAATGGGATTAAAATCGTTAGCAATAGATTTAGCAAACTGACTGCCTTGGTCAGCACTAATGACGATATGGCCTTCTTTTTGAGAATAGTAATTATTAAGAAAATTCATTATGGTATTTTTTTGTCTCAAAACGTTGAACAAATTAAACTATTTTCATAGTTCCTTCAATACGCGTTTTTCGCTGTGCTAAAACGACTAAAAATAAGGCTAATAATTTAGTAAAAAATCAACTAGAGAATTTGCAATATTTTTAAATAAAAGTTACATTCTCATAAGGGTTTAGGTTAAGCATATAATTGCATATATAGTATGCTATGCTTTTTTATTAACGATTATTTAAGAATAAACGACAGGGGTTAACGATGGAAAAGCATATCAGTTTAGATAAAGTTAATGTAAAGGTATTACCGCCTAAAGCAATAACACTGCTATCTCAATACGCTTATTATATTAAAAAATATAATGGCACTGTTATCAAACTAGCCTCTAAAACAGTTTTAAAGGACGTTCATACTGCTAGTGTGCAAGTTGACAATGACATTCTTAATGACATTTACCAACAAATTGAGAATGAAATCAACAAACACCTTTATTCAAAACAAGTGATATACACAACACAAGACAATAAACTTGTTAAATCGAAAAAAGATGGTATTAGACAACAAATAAATTAATCGACAGTTTATTTATCGATTACTCATAATTTAGCTAGTTAATCTGTGATTGATTGCTAGTTAAAAATAAAAAAAAGCGAAGAGAATTTCTCTTCGCTTTTTTTTATGTAGCTTTTGTCGTATACAAGTATTAATTAAAAGTCTTGCGATAAGGTTATGCCATACGTTCTTGGCTGATTGCGGTAACCGAAGAAACCACCAGTGCCTGCAGGTGTTGGAAAGCCAGTCGTTGTACTTTCATCGTCAGTCACATTTCGTCCCCAGATAGCCGCGCCAAAACCACTTGCTGTGGTAAAACCTGCACTCAAATTAAGGAGCGTAAACTCTTCTCTTGATATATCAGCAGGAACATTACTGTTAGTAGGAATATCGTCTTCATATTGAAAATCACCTCTAATATACGCGTCACTATTACCCACATTAAAGTTATAGGTCGCGCCCAAAGATAGGCTAGTTCCA
This sequence comes from uncultured Gammaproteobacteria bacterium, assembly GCA_964517515.1. Taxonomy (GTDB): domain Bacteria; phylum Pseudomonadota; class Gammaproteobacteria; order Arenicellales; family Arenicellaceae; genus Arenicella. Next base: position 5,003 of record CAZFEM010000027.1, read on the forward strand.
TGTATGCCACCAGGGTCTGTACCGCTTAGGTCAGCTGGGCCGCCTATACCAGGGCCATTGGTAAAAGAATCAAACTCTGGATCAAGTAAGCTCGCAGAAAGGTTTAATTGTAAATTATCAATTGGATAATACGTTATATCAAATTCAACACCTGTAACTGATTGTTCCTCAGCGTTGGCTAAAAGAAAACCAGATCCTATAAAGATATTTGATTGAAAATTTTCAATTTCTTGATCAAAAACAGTTATGTTGAATGCACCGCGATTAAATTTTGCTTTTAAACCTAATTCAAAAACGGTTGCTTCTTCTGGGCTAGCAAAGCGAGAACCTGCTTCTAAATTAGGAACCGCAATGCCGGCAGCTTGTAGTGCCGCTACGTCTTCTGCGGTTGGCGTGCTGAAGACGCCAAGTTCCCAAGAAGAAGCGTTAAAGCCCGTAGAGACACCACCGTAGATATTAACGGCATCATTGATATCATATGCTAAGCGAAATGTATAAGTAAGTTCTTCGTCTACAGTTTCATTATCTTCAATCGCATTGGGTAGCTCTTGAAAAGCAGGAAATAAAATTAATGGGTTGTCTGGAGCAATTCCAAGTAAACCGAGAGGCAATCCCCCTAGTGCTGAACCTTGAGTCTGAATAATTGAAACTTCTTTTTCATCTCTGGTGTAATTTAAACCGAGCGTCAAAGCTAGCTCGTTCGTCAATTGGTAATCAATTTGACCAAAAACAGAAATAGCTTCGTTATCTAATTCATTGACTTGACTTAGGCCATCGCCTTCCGAATATATGCTCCCTTGTGGTAAACCAAATACTCCTTCAATAGCACTTAATGCCCCTGGTTGGCCTAACCCAGCAGCAACTGCATCTATCAAGGTTCGGAAATCATTACCAAAATCAAAACTTTCATTATGCTCAATTGATTCATCAAAATAATAGCCACCAACCATCCACTGAAAAGGACCATCCGTATTTGACGTCAAGCGATATTCTTGTGTTAGCGTATCAATTTCTGTATCTAAACTATTAGTTGCATTGTCTGCTGAAGTGAAATCCACATCTACAAGCACATCTGATTCGACCGTACGAAATGATGAAATAGAAGAAAAAGTAAAATTACTAAAATCACGATCAAAATGTAATGACAGGCCAGCATTTTCAACTTCAGTAGTTGGATCAATATTAGTAAAACCTTCTAAAGCAAATGGATCGTTGGGGATAAGTTGTGCGCCAGTAAGTGCATTCGTTACTTGTTCTGTGGGTGAAACAAATAAGTTATTAACCCCACAACATCTTTCATCAAACTGGTCAAAATCAGCAATAACCCGCACTTCAGTCGCGTCATCAAAATCCCAAAGCAATTGTCCACGAAAGGCTTGACGGTCTTTATCGTTTAAAGTATTGCCAGTCACTAAGTTTTCAAAGTAACCATCGCGAGTGTTGGTGCTCCCGGCTATATCAAAGGCGACGGTTTCAGATATAGAGCCACCGATCTGACCTTTTAAAATAAACTCATCAAAATTACCGACTGTGGCTGACACATTGCCGCCAAACTCACCAGTTGGTTTAGCGGTCACGACGCTAATAACACCCGCTGAAGCATTCTTACCAAATAAGGTGCTTTGTGGGCCACGTAAAACCTCAACGCGCTCTAAATTAGGTAAATCTGTAATTGATGCCGCTGAGCGAGATCGATAAACGCCATCAATAAAAACACCAACGGATGGTTCTATGCCAGGGTTATTGGCACCATTACCAAAACCTCGAATAATAAAATTAGTATTCGCTGAACTTTGTAATGTATTTATTTTCAAAGAAGGTACAACTGATTGCAGATCTTTAAGCTCAATGATTTGTGCTTTTTTGATTTCCTCAGCACTGGTTACACTGACAGCTACAGGAATATCTTGCAGTGTTGTCTCTCGTTTAGTCGAGGTAACTACGATCTCTTCTATTTGAGCAGAAGCAATGGTCGACATTAATATGCTAGAAGCTAATAGGCTTACAGTTAATAACGAAGCCTGAGACTTCGGTAGGTGTTTCATCATTTTACATCCCCTCAATTTGTTATTTCTTTTATTAAAACCTTTAATTCTTTTACATATATTAGAACAATCATTCTCCACGAATATTACATTTTAGCAACTACATAAATTTTATTTTACACACGTTTACAAGATAAATATCTAGTAAAGTCGAAGTGAAAAGCGTCCTTGACGCTTTATATTCTCTGCGTTTATCGTATAGATGGAATTAATAATGGCGTTGATTTTTTGTAGTTTAAGTAATCACTGTCTTCTCCCCAGTGTTGCATTGCTTTTTTTTGTAAATCTGGCACCCCGCTTACATAACGGAGTAAACAAAATACAAAAACAGGCGATATTAAGCAAAAATACTGCCACCCACTTAAAACCGGTATTGCTATTATTGCCATCCCTATCCACAGCAAAATTTCACCAAAGTAATTCGGGTGTTGCGATCGAGCCCATAAACCTTGCTTAATAAACTTATCTTTATTTACTGGATTACGTTTGAAAAGTGATTTTTGATGATCGGCAATTACTTCAATGGCAAAACCTATTAGCCAAATCAGAATACCGATGATACCAAGCCAAGAAAGCGGTAATCGTGTAGTGCTAGTTACAATAGCCAATGCACAAGCAGCAGTAACGACCGTCCATAATGCTTGTACTGTCCAAGCGACTAAGAAGCTGAGTGGCTTGGTTTTCATTTCATCAAAACGCCAATCTTTACCATAGCGTTTAACGCGCGCAAACAAAAATAAACCTAGGCGCAATGCCCAAACGATCACCATTGACGCTACCAATAGCGACCTTGTATCTAAAGATGGACTAAAAACAACAGCAGTTGTTATGATTGATAAATAAGTAACTGCGCCGATGAGATCATAATAATGTTCAGTTTGCGCAATATTAGCGGGGATAAAAGCTAGCCAATTAATGGCAAATGCTATAATGACACACCAACTAAACACTGAAAAACCACCTAAGTTGGCGCTATTTGAGCCTCCAACAAAACTGATTAAAACGGCAAAAATTAGCGTTAAAACTAACGAAAAGATTAAATATCGATCTTTTTCAGACATTTACAATAATTTTTATAATTGAATAATATTCCGATCTACCGCAACTTTAGCATACAGAGCATCAATACTTATGAATAAACCTGATTTCATTGGCTTAGATACTTCTTACCTCAATGCTGAAGGTGATCTATGTCGGCGCATACACCTTGATGGCGCAGCCTCACCATTAGCCGCCACAACGGCTTTAAAAGCGTTACAAGACTACTTGCCGCATTATTCTAATGTTCATAGCCATGTGCACGCCTCAGCACAAATATCGACCGAGATGTTGCACTGGGCGCAACATCAATTACTCACTTTTGTTAACGCCGACCCAGTAGTCTATACCGCCGTTCTAATGGGCTCAGGTACTACTGCTTGCGTAAACCGAGTAGCACGGGGCTTAGCTAGTATGGGTTCAGGTAAGAAAACTGTCTTAGTGAGCGCAATGGAGCATCATGCCAATGACTTGCCCCATCGACAGTTTGGTAATGAAATTAAATATTTGCCATTAGAAGGTGAAAGTACTGATCAAGGTGCTGTTAGTTTAATTGAGTTAGAAAAAATACTAAAAAAAGAGGCACATAACATTGCTTATATTGCCGTATCTGCTGTTAGTAATGTAACAGGGATTATTAACCCTATTGCCTCAATTGTAGAGCTAGCTCATCAGCACAATGTGTTAGTGCTAGTTGATGCAGCACAAGCCGTTGCTCACTTGCCTATTTCTCTCAGTAACGAAGAAAAAGGTAAAGATCAAAAAGGTTTATTGGATGCTGATGCTGACTTTTTTATTTTCTCTGGACATAAACTATATACGCCAGCTTCCCCTGGTGTACTGATTGCTAAAAAATCGGTATTATCGACAATGTCCGGACAAGATTTAGGTGGAGGATCCGTTAGTGATGTTAGCTACTATGATTTTGATTTAGATAAGGACTTCCCTGCCCGAGAGCAGTCTGGCACACCGAATATTGCTGGTGCTGTGGCTTTAGCATCAGTTGTTCAAGAGTTAGGAAGTTTTGGGTTGCATAATATTTGGCAGCATAACCAAAGTTTAATGGAATATTTATTGAACGAACTCGCAAATATAAAGGGGCTCACTATTTATGGCGCAGAAGACGCAGAGCGTATAGGAGCGATTGCCTTTAACCACGCTGACATGGATCATGGTTTACTTGCGGCGATTTTAAATGATTATTATATGATTGCAGTTCGTAATGAATGTTTCTGTGCACATCCTTATGTCAGCAGTATGCTTAAACAAACATTGTGGGATTTAGAATTGGATGATATACCTTTGGAAAAACAACAAAGTGTTATAAATCGTAAGAGAGGGATGGTAAGAGTAAGTATTAGCTTGTATAACGAAAAACGAGATATTGAAAAGTTAATTCACGCATTACATGAGATTTTCTCAAATAAAACCAAGTTTTTGGATTTATACGAGCCGCTAGATGATGGTTCGTATCGCCATACTGATTACGTCCTTGAGTGGCAAGACCATTTATTAAGCGATAAATAGTTCTTCTGTAGAATTAAGCGTAATGAAATAGACTAACTGCTATAAACTAATTTCAGATCAGCTGACTTTTTTGCCTTCTTAACGCTTTTTAGACGTGAATTGACCGTCTTGTCAGATTCATCAGGATTAATTTCGATTGATAACCAATTTTGACATTTCATTCCACTGAAATAAGGAATAAGAGGCCCTTTAATTTCTTCAGGGTGGTTATAAATTAATTCGTCAGTTACTGGTACAAAAATTTGCTGGTTCATGATGTTTCTCGATTTATTTAGTGTATTGCATAGGCATCTATTACAGGTTTACATTAAACACCCCAACAATGACAAGTTTCGGGCAAACTAGTGGTAAAAATATGGTTTTAGTAGAAATTTGGGTAAATTGCTGAGTAATCATGCAAAATATCAGCTGATAACCCACAAAAAAGATGTGATATGGCAAGAACAGTAGCAATTGTTGAAGATGATTTTGATCAGCGGGAAAATTATGCTGATGCATTAACTCAATCGGGTTATGAGGTTGCTACCTACGCTAACCGCAATGAGGCATTACAAGGAATGCGTAATAATATGCCGGACTTAGCTATTTTAGATATTATGCTCGAGAATGAAATGGATGGAGGCTTTGATTTATGTCGTGATTTACGTGCCCTTTCGCCAACCTTACCGATTATATTTTTGACTGCTCGTGATACCGATATTGATCGTGTTTCAGGTTTAAGGCTAGATGCTTGGGATTACTTAACTAAACCACTCAATATGCAATTTTTGAGTGTTAGAATTAATTCATTATTCAGAATTGTTGATAGCCTTGACGGTAGTAATTCTGGAAAAGAAAAAACCTCATTAATGGTTATTAATGAGCTTGAAATTGATGAAGACAGTATGTCCATTCGCTGGCGCGGGCAGGAACTTAGCCTTACTCTTACCGAATTTTGGTTGATTGAATCGATGGCACGCCATCCAGGGCACGTTAAAACCTACGGAAATATGATGCAAATCACCCGTCAGAGTTATGTTGAACGCAATACCATTAACGGCTACATTCGACGAATTCGCAACAAATTCAAAGAGGTAGACCCAGATTTCAAACATATTCAAACGGTCTTCGGTGTTGGTTACAAATGGAACTCTGGAGACTAACTAATACTCTTGTTTAGTTAAGTTTAATTTCATATGCGCCTAGGCTTTTCAATTCGCACAAAATTATTATTAGTGGCTCTACTGCTGCTATTAATCCCTTGGATGTCTTATGTCTATGTGCGCGACATGAAATCCTTTCTATTGTCAGGTCAAGAAAATGCGTTGGAACTAACTTCTAGGGCTATTGCAACGGTTTTACATGATCGTCCTGAATTATTTACCGAAGACGATGAAGTGACTAATGATGTTGGTAGCGACAATGAGATATCGGCCTTTCCATTACCCAATTATATAAACCTTAATGGTGATTTGAGCGATTGGGGAGAACAAGCTAGCCAAGCGACTGTTTTTAATCAACAAAGCGCTGATTTTCTTCTATTAAATCCAGATTTAGACATACTTTCAGAACAGCAAGATATTGAAGTTAAACATTTACTGGGCTATCACGGACGCTATATTTACGCCCTTTTTGAGGTTAAAGATAATGAGATTATCTTTCGCCAACCAGAGTTTTTACGCTTAGATGTTGAAGACCACTTACGTTTAACTTTACAAGAGCCTGGTAGATTGCCCCGACGCTATGTATTAACCGCTGATAGCCCGGGGCGCATGAGTATTTATTTGGTCGATGATAAATGGCAATACCCTATCACCGACCAACCTAACTATGACATGGCGGCAGAAATTCGCTTAACCGATGACGGCTATAATGTTGAGCTACAAATTCCGCGTTTTATTCTCTCTTCTGATACACGTATTCGTTTGGCAGTAGCTGATGTTGATGATTTAGATTCATTACTTATTGAGTCCTTAGTCGCAACTACACCAGAAACCGATGAGGATAACCTTTCACGCTTATTAGTACAGGCGCCTGAGATCGCTAAGATATTGACTGGCTTAGACCGGGCAGATACACGCGTCTGGGTATTAGATGGAGAGAAGCGTGTAAGAACCGTTGTTGGAAGTATAATTACTGATAATAATCAAATAGATAAGCCAATTAAATCAAATAACTTATCAAGTTATTTTGTAGACATAATCCGTTATTATTATGATCTATCTCTGCAATATATTTTCAATCGAATTGTTGATACAGAAACAGATTTTTCATCAGCAAACACTGATAGCAGTATTGAAGAACGTAATGACCTTATTATCACAACAGCCTTAAATGGTGAGACAAGCAATGATCGTCGGCCTTCTATTGATGATCAAGGAACTATTTTAATGTCAGCACATCCGGTGTTTTTGGGAGATAGTATTCTTGGCGCAGTAGTTGTCGAGCAAAGCACTAATGTGGTTCTACGCCAACAAAAAGATGTCCTTGAAAACGTTATAAGTGTTACTTTGTTGGTGTTGTTAACCGTTGCTACGGCCTTATTGATATTTGCTTCAAGGCTAACATTGCGAATTCGTCGTTTAGCCAGCGCGACAGATGATGCAATTGATGGTGATGGTCGTATTATCGAGCAAAAATTATCTGCCGAATATAATGCGGGTGATGAAATTGGTGATTTATCTCGCAGTGTTAGCAATATGTTAGGCCGTTTATCGCAATATACTAGTTATTTACGTGGGCTGCCTGATACACTGGCTCACGAGGTCAGTAACCCACTGAATGTGGTTAATTCTTCATTACATAACCTTTCGCAAGAAAGCCCCTCAGTTGCCAATAGTAAGTACATGGATCGTGCCAAAAATGGCATTAATCGTATTGGCTCAATTCTACAAAACCTCACTGAAGCGGCTAATTTAGAACAAGCCTTACAAACTGAAACAAAAGAAACAATAGATTTAGTTGAATTAGTTAAAAGTTATATCGATGGTTATGCCATTAGTAACCCAGATCAAAATTTTACTCTAGAGGTCTTGTCGCAGCCTCTTTTGGTTAGTGTTGCACCGGATTATATTGCGCAAGTGCTAGACAAATTAGTTGATAATGCGATTGATTTTGCCGCACCGGGAACAACAATCGTATTTAAAATAAGGCAGGTAGAACAAATTGTTCAAGTAGATGTTATTAATCAGGGACAACCATTACCTGAAAAAATGGCAGAACGTATATTTGAACCACTTGTCTCTATCGGACGCAAGGATGCGCAAAAAACACGCCTAGGGATGGGGCTTTATGTCGTCAAATTGATTGCAAGCTTTCATGGTGGTGACGTAATTGCACGTAATTTAAGCAACAATAATGGTGTTATCTTTACCGTGTCTTTACCGTTGAATCGTTTTAACGAAGGTTAATAAAGCAATAAAAATTAATTTTCTTTCGAGTTAAACTATTTAAATCAATGGCTTACAATAATTAGTTAATGTTATTTTTCACGAAACCCAGTTAAAAGCTAATTAAATATCTTATTTCAGAATTAATGCCTTTAAAATCAATAACTTAAAATATTTAGTTAATCTTATTTTACATGCGCATAAAAATGCAATATAGTAATCGACCGTTGAATCAAACAAAAGATTAGATATCCCTCTTTTTAATTAAGCAAAGAAAAACTAAATATAAAGGAAAATCGAGAATCAGACTTTAGTCTGATCAGATTCATTACCTTTGACCCTATTTTATTAATCAGCTGTTTCATATAGTTATCTACAGTTAAATAGGCGTGAAAAGTAATTAACGAGAGGTAATTGATATGTCAACAATCAAAACATCAGATCCAGTAATGGATTTATTGCTACAACTTTCAGATCAAAATACTGAGCTCAATACGAGCGATGATTTTGAGAAAATTGATTCGACTATTGCAAAATTGCTTGAATACGCTGGTAAAGGCGACGTTGAGCAAAGCATGATGACTGAAACAGCTTTTTTAGAGTTAGTTCCTGTTAATAGTTACTTTCATTAAGCACATCAAGCACATCACCAATCTACCTAATCCATATTAGAGAGACCATCCGACCTGTTATCTGTTCGCGTCTATAAGAGTAGAACAATTGATCATCATTATAGGTGCAGTAATCACTAAACCTGTAATTATTCACTCCACAGTCACTTAAACGCTGCTTAGTTAATTCATACATGTCTGCGTAACACTTATTTTTATTATTTGACTCTGTATACGCCTGCTCTGTACCACCCAATTTTTCTTTTACCTCTAAACCTATCTCAAAGTTACTAACACTGATACTGGGTCCGGCCCAAGTAATTAGGTTTTCTGGTAAGCAACTGAACATAGCAACACCCTTTTCAATTATGCCATCGGCTAAACCGCGCCAACCAACATGCAATACCCCAACCTGCGTACCATCTTGATTAGATAAAAATAATGGCAAACAGTCTGCCGTCATAACAGCACAGACAACACCTTTTTCCTCAGTGATTGCACCATCATATGGCTTATTATGAGGGATATTGCTCTCGTTTAAGTGAATAACATTAGTACTGTGAGTTTGATTTAACCAAACAGGCTCATTTGGTAAATTAAGTTGTTCTACTAAGAGTTTTCGGTTTCTGGAAACTTTTTCTATATCATCATCGACATGTAACCCCAAATTTAAAGAGTCAAACGGCGGGTGACTAAACCCGCCCAGACGAGTTGTCGTTAACGATTTAACATTATTTGCTACCGTCCAATCAGGTTTTATAAATTGCAAATCGTTCATGATTAATGATTATCGTTAATACAAGCTTTTAATAATGCCTGCATATCATCTGGCGCAGGCACTTCCCAAGTTTGTTGTTCGTGACTGACAGGGTGCTGATATGAAATTTTAGTTGCATGCAAAGCCTGTCGATTAAATTGCCTTAGTTGTTGTTCTAAAGCAGGTGCACAATTACTTGGAATAGCAAGACGTCGACCATAAGTCTGATCACCAACTAAAGAAAAACCAAGAAACTGCATATGAACACGGATTTGGTGGGTGCGCCCAGTCTCTAATTGAACTCTTAGAAGAGTATGGTTACGAAAGCGGTTATCGACTCGGTAATGTGTAATTGCTTCTTTACCCATGGCGTTAATCGTCATTTTACGACGATCACGCTTGTCCCGAGCGATCGCTTCGTCAACAGTACCACCTGAAATGACCCTACCTTGCGCCAAAGCTAAATATTCACGATGTAAACTGTGATCAACTAATTGATCAATTAAACCAAGCCGCGCAATTTCATTTTTCGCAACCACCATTAAACCTGAGGTATCTTTGTCGAGCCGGTGCACAATGCCTGCTCTTGGCAGCTTTATCAGCTGCGGAAAATGATGCAACAGGCCATTGAGCAAGGTGCCATCAGGGTTTCCTGCTCCAGGGTGGACAACTAACCCAGCCGGCTTATTAATCACTAACATCGCTTCATCCTCATAAACAATGTCGATATCAATTTTTTGCGGCTCCCATTCATTATCCTTTGCTTCTGGAATATCGACCTCAAGGCTCTCACCACCAATAACTTTATCTTTTTGCCGAGGCGATTCATCATCAAGCAAAACTAGACCTTGTTTTATCCAGTTTTGAATTGCACTACGAGAATGCCCTTCACACAACTGGGCAAGAACCTTATCAATACGCATGCCAACCATATTGTCTGGCACGGTATAAATAAATTTTATGTAATTATTCAATTGCTTATTTGTCTTCCAGTTATTGACAATTCAGGTTATGATTATTGGTAATAATAACTGAATACGGTCTGTTTTCATGCGCACTAGTCAAAATTTAGTATTAAATCGTTTGTTGTTAATTATCTTTTCTACGTTATTGCTTAGCAGTTGTGCAAGTAAACGGGACATTGGTGACTTGGGTCAAAGCGATGTTGAGTCTCTTTATAACAGAGCGAAAACTAGCCTTGATAGAGGAGATTATAATTTTGCTATTGATTACTATCGCGCTCTAGAAGCTAGCTATCCTTACGGTGATTACACTGAGCAAGCCAAGTTAGATATGATTTATGCTTTGAATAAAACCAATCAAGGCTCAGCAGCAATTGATGTTGCAAACAATTTTACTACTCTTTATCCAACTCACCCTAATGTTGATTATGCTTATTACATGAAAGGTGTTGCCAACTTTGAGAAAAAGCGCTCTGCAATAGACCGTTTCATCACAGGTAAAAACTTAGCCGTTCGTGACCCTAAGCCCTACCGTGACTCTGAAGCAGCGTTTAATGAGTTATTGCGCCGTTTCCCAGAAAGTATTTATGCTGATGATGCCAAACAAAGATTAGTTTTCTTGCGCAATGCTCAAGCTGATCGAGAAATGGCGATCGCTAATTATTATTTTAATAACGATGTCTATGTTGCTGCATTAAATCGCGCTAAAACTGTTATCTATCAATATGAAACATCTCCAGCGGTTGAAGAAGCTTTAATAATGATGCAAAAATCATATCTAGCGATGGGCATGGAAGATCTTGCATATAGTACTCATGAAGTATTAGTTAGAAATTTTCCAGAAAATAATGCTGATCCATTAGAAGCTGAAAGTAGAGGTTTAATTGCTCGAATATTTAACCGCGGTTAGATAACTCTCCTTTTAAAAACGACACCTTTTATATAAGAGCTACATTTTTGTAGCTCTTAATCGTTCAGCCCCTCAGTTCAGCCCCTCAAAGACAAATGATTACCAATCGACTCTTACCAATCGACTTCGGGCCTAAAGCCTGAAGTGATTGGATAACGACGATCTCGGCCAAAAGCCCTAGTAGTAATTCGTACCCCAGGTGCTGCTTGACGACGTTTATATTCATTACGATCTACCATTCGCATCACTTGCTCAACATCTTCGCGTTTAAAGCCTTTTTCAACGATTTCCCAAGGCGGACAATCATCTTCAACATAGAGTTCTAATATTGGATCAAGCACCTCGTAAGGTGGCAAACTATCTTGATCAATTTGATCAGGGCGTAACTCAGCAGAAGGTTCACGCGTAATTACACGTTCAGGGATGACTGGGGAAATGGTATTTCGATATTTAGATAATTCATAGACAAGAACTTTTGGCACATCCTTAATAGCGTTAAATCCGCCAACCATGTCACCATAGAGCGTTGCATAACCAACCGACATTTCACTTTTATTGCCTGTTGTAAGTACCATGCGACCTGTTTTATTTGAAAATGCCATGAGAGTTAATCCACGACAGCGAGCTTGAATATTTTCTTCCGTTGTATCTTCGTCATAGCTTTCAAATAATGGCTCTAATTGTTGTTTAAATGCGTCATACATAGGCTCAATAGAAACAACATGGTATTTAATATCCAGCGCTTTAGCTTCTGCATAAGCGTCTTCCTTGCTCATATCAGAGGTATATCGAAACGGCATCATGATCACTTCAACATTCTCAGGACCAAGCGCATCTACCGCGATTGTTGTTGTTAACGCTGAATCAATTCCACCGGATAAACCAATTACCACTCCAGTAAAACCGTTCTTAGTGACATAATCACGCACTCCTAACACTAAGGCGTTGTAAACACTCTCATGAAACCCCAACTCTGCCTCCATTTGTGTACCAGAAACAGTGATTTGCGAATTATTATTCGCAACTTTGACAAGGCTCATGCCTTCTTCAAAGCTCGCCATTTGGTGCACAACCTTGCCATTTTTATCAGTCGCAAAAGAAGCACCATCAAACACTAATTCGTCTTGCCCGCCCACTTGGTTGACATAAATAACGGGGGTCTGATTTGTTTTTGCTCTGGAACAGACTGCTTGGTGACGTTGTGGAATTTTGTTCGCATGATAAGGTGAGCCATTAATATTAATAATAACTTCGGCGCCTGCCGCAACGGCATCTTCAATAGGTCCATCATGCCAAATGTCTTCACAAACGGTGAGACCTAACTTAATAGTTTTATAATCCACTACACAAGGCTCATTGCCAGCTAAGAAATAACGTTTTTCATCGAAAACACTATAATTCGGTAATTTTATTTTCTTATATTCGTGGGTAATCTTGCCATCAACGACTAATGCGCCAATATTAAACAGCCCTTCTGCAGTTTTCTTTGGATAGCCAATAATTAAATCAATGCCTGTTACTGTTTCACACAAGCGTTTTAATTGCTGCTCAACACGGGCATTAAAACCAGGCCGCAATAACAAGTCTTCTGGTGGGTAACCAGTTAACACTAACTCTGAACAGACCATTAAATCTGCATTTAATTCGTCTCTAGCTTTACTAGCATATGCGATAATTTGATCAACATTTTTCTCTATGGCACCAACTAAAACGTTGATTTGTGCCAAGGCGATATTAATTTCACTGCTCATAAGGTATTTTGAATAAAATCATTAGATTGCTATTTCATATAGCAACAGTATATCGAGCTTAAACTTACCCTGCTATGCATATTGTTACCCACTCGCTAATAAATGAGATTAACGCTACCGCGTGGAACAAGCTCCTTACAGATAATAACCCTTTTATGCGCCATGAATTTTTAAATGGTCTTGAAGAATGCGGTTGCGCAATAGCCGAAACAGGTTGGCAACCAGCTCATATTGCTGCATATACAAATAATTTAAAGTCTGAACTATTAGGTGTAATGCCTTGTTATATAAAGAATAATTCATACGGCGAATATATTTTTGATTGGTCTTGGGCAGATGCTCATTATCGCAACGGTTTGGATTATTACCCTAAACTTACTAATGCAGCGCCCTTCACCCCAGCCACCGGTGAACGCTGGTTAATCGCAAAAGATAATACTTCATATAGCAGTGAGGAAATTAGCACAGCTTTGATAAATGCGGCACTCAAATTTACCGATGAACATAACTTTTCAGGACTACATTGTTTATTCCTAAACGAGGAGCAATATACTTTTTTAGGTGAAAAGCAGTTTTTACAACGTGTTAGCAACCAATTTCATTGGCGTAACCAGTCTTATCAATCATTCGATGATTTTCTTGCCAAAATGAGCTCAAAGAAACGTAAAAACATTAAACGTGAACGGCGACGTGTAAAAGAGTCAAATATTGATTATCAATGGCTAACTGGTTCAGAACTAAATCTGAGTACAGCCAACACGATACATCAGTTTTATCAACGAACAATTAATTATTATGGTGCGCGACCTTATTTAAACCACGCTTTTTTTGAGTATTTAGTTGAGCATTTTAGTGAGCAAACTTTGATTCTCTTCGCAAAATTTGAAGACAAAGTTATTGCTGGTGGCCTGTATTTTAAAAGCGATGATTGTTTATATGGCCGCTATTGGGGAGCTTTGGATAATTTTCATAGTGTGCACTTCGAAACATGCTATTACCAAGCCATCGAGTGGTGCATTGCGCATGGTTATGCTCGTTTTGAAGCAGGCGCGCAAGGTGAACACAAGCTGGCTCGAGGGCTAGAGCCAAATACAACTTATTCTGCGCACTGGATTAGTCATCCGCAATTTCGTGTTGCTATTGATGATTTTTTAGACCAAGAGAAACAACATATTGCTGAGTATTCAAACTCCTTACAAGCGCACTCGCCATTTAAAACTGACGACAATGAACCAGTCTAAACCTTATCGAGCTTGAATTTAATAGTGTGAGTAAAATCAATTTTATTCGTTTTCCAGACCTTAACAACGCCAACCAAGATGGCTTGCTAGCGACTGGCGGTGACTTATCCGTAGACACATTAGTTTCAGCTTATAGCCAAGGTATTTTTCCATGGTTCAATCAAAACCAACCCATTCTTTGGTGGTCGCCTAACCCAAGATTAGTGTTATTCCCAAATGAAGTAAAAATTTCACGTAGCCTAGCTAAATGCCTACGTAAAAAACACTATAAGGTCACCGTAAATAAAGCCTTCGAAGAAATTATAGAGAACTGCGCATCTCGTGGTCAGAAACCTGCTCAGCGCCCTAGTCATAGGGCTGATTTTGTACAAGCTATCGAAGAAACATGGATCACACAGTCGATGCAAGAAGCTTATATAGCCTTGCATCAACAAGGTTATGCGCATTCTATTGAAGTCTGGCAGCAAGATACTTTAGTTGGTGGTCTCTATGGCTTAGCACTTGGCAAAGTGTTTTTTGGCGAAAGCATGTTCTCAAGCGCAACTGACGCGTCTAAAGTTGCTTTAACAAGCTTATGCACATGGCTAAGAGCTCATAATTGGAAAGTCATTGACTGCCAAGTTAGTAGCAGTCATTTGCTCTCTCTGGGTGCTCGAGAAATTGCGCGACCTGAGTTTATTAGTTACCTGCAAGATATAGACATTCATCAAACAGCATCAAGCTTTGCGCAGGAAATTACACAATATGCACCTGATTCTGTTATAAATAAGTCATGAGTACTGCACATAACCCCATTAGGCTTTATGAAACAGTTATTGATAATTGCCCTTACTTAGAGGACGAACGAAGTAGCTCCATCTTAGTCGACCCCAATCACAAGGTTGATACGCATTTATTTTCGTTGTTATCACGCTCTGGTTTTCGCCGTAGTGGCGACATGCTTTACACACCAAAATGCCCAAGTTGCAAAGCATGTGTATCAGTACGCATTCCTGTTGAACAATTCAAAGCTTCCCGTGGTCAACGCCGAATTTGGCGTAAAAACCAAGATATTCGTGTCGAAATTGAAGAAGTCAGTTTTAAAAAAGAACACTTTGATCTTTACTTAAAATACCAATGGGCTCGTCATCCAGACAGCACTATGTGCGACGATGATCCCAAAAAATACATATCCTTTATCAATTCTGACTATTCCAAGTCACGCTTTTTATGCATGTATCTGGACGATGAGCTTATTGGCATTAGCGTTATAGATCAATTTGATGGCGGTCTCTCAGCGGTCTATACATTCTTCGACCCTAAATACAGTAAACGCAGTCTCGGCACGTATATTATCTTATACACAATCAAACTTGCTCGTCTGCGCGAGATTCCTTATCTGTACTTAGGGTATTGGATCGAAAATTCCAGCAAAATGAGCTATAAAAAACAATTCAAACCACTAGAAGGTTATATCGATCGCGACTGGCAAGAATTGGATTTTAGTTAGTAAAAAAAAGCTTAGTCTAAACCTAAAGTAGTTACCCTGCTCCAATCAAAAAATTCTCCCGGATCTGTTTTCCTACCTGGTGCAATATCACTGTGTGCAAAAATATTACTGGGTTTAATCTTTGGGTACGCTTGTTGCAAACAGCTGATTAATTGTTGCAATATTAAGTACTGTTGGTCGGTATAACCTTCGGTATCCGTGTCGAGCCCTTCAAGCTCAATCCCTAGTGAAAAGCTATTCACTGCTGGTTTATCTAAACAGCGAGATTCACCAGCGTGCCATGCTCTCAGATGCGTTGGTACATACTGATTTAATTTGCCTGAGCGCTCAATTACAAAATGTGATGAGACTGTTAAATGCCCTATATCAGCAAAATATGGGTGGCTTTGTGTATCGAGCTTGTTACAGAAGAAGTCACTAATACAGCCATTACCATACTCACCAGGCGGCAAGCTGATGCAATGAATAATAATCGCTTCTATTGCTTCTTTGCCTTCAGGTCTTTCATCGTGGTTAGGGGAAGCGATGAAATTTGCTTCAGTAATTAAACCTGTTTGTTGATCTAAGTTCATTTTCAACTAAAACCTAAAACTGGTTGCAACAAATGTAAAATAATACAGGCAAAAACACCGGCAATGACATCGTCGATCATAATACCAAAACCACCATGCACTTTTTGATCTAGAACTTTAATTGGCCAAGGTTTAATAATGTCGAAAATACGGAATAGAATAAAACCAATTAAGACATTAACCCAATTAAATGGAATGGCGATCATAGTGATCCAAAAACCAATAAATTCATCCCAGACAATCGCACCATGATCATGCACTCCTACATCACTTGCTGTTTTGCCACACAAATAAATACCGACAGCAAAACCGATTAAAATAACTAATAAAAATACGCTAATTGGCAGAGTTGCTAACACCCAATATACGGGTACCGCAGCTAGCGTTCCCCAAGTTCCTGGAGCAGGCTTTATTAAGCCTGATCCAAACCCAAGCGCTAAAAAATGCACAGGGTTCTTTAGGTTGAAGTTAACTTTTAAAGTGTTCATAACCTAGATTATTTGTTAATTGATAAGGCTTGCTATTGGAAAATAAATTAACTTTTTCCTCAGCTTGTTCGGTAACCTTACCAATTCGTGTCAAAGGGGTATCTAACTGCTTAGAGAGCTTTTCAATCGCTTCACGGTGTGATTGCTCAGCGGTAAAGGCTAATTGGTAATCATCACCACCAGTTAATGCAATATCGACGCTGCCACCTTGCTTTATATACTGTTGATATTCAGCTGATAAAGGGATTTGCTCAATATTAATATCCAATGAAACTTTACTTTGTTCAGCGATATGACCCAAATCAGCCACTAAGCCATCAGACAGATCAAGGCAGGCACTAGCAATTTCTAAAAGACTTTGTCCAAGCTTGATTTGCGGTTCTGGTAAATCTAATGCTGTTTTTATTGTCTCTAAATTCAAGCCCTGAGAGTCAACATTGCTTTCAAGGCACTGTAAGGCTAAAGCCGCGTCTCCAATGCGGTTAGAGACATAAATATCGTCCTCAGGCTTTGCGCCAGCCCGTGTTAAGCCTTTACCTTTGGGTAACAAGCCCATAATGTTGAGACTTAAGGTAAGAGGCCCTTGTGTTGTATCACCACCAATCAATTGTACATTAAATTGCTCAGCGCTCTGATTAAGGCGACTAGAAAAACGACTAAACCAATCTTCGTCTACTGTTGGTACGGTTAATCCTAAGGTTGCCCAACGCGGTTCAGCTCCCATTGCCGCCATATCACTTAAGTTAACCGCTAACAATTTATCAGCAATCAATTCTGCTGGTGTATTTGGGTAAAAATGAACGCCTTCCACCATTGTATCTAAGCTCACAGCTAGTTCCATGCCGTTAGGGACTGAAACGACTGCAGCGTCATCACCAACCGCTATTTTAGTTGTAGAATGCTGAGCGCCTATACCCTGACAATAACGCTCAATAATAGAGAACTCTGCCATAGAATCTAGTTAAGCTGGGCGTAAACTCTTAGCCATTTTATCCATTACGCCATTAATGAACTTGTAACTGTGATCCGAGCCAAAAACCTTAGCAATTTCAATCATTTCATTGATCACTACTTTTTTAGGTACCTTACAATGTAATAATTCATAAGCGCCTACTCGTAAAATAGCCCGCTCAACTGGGTCTAGACTACTAAACTCTCTGCCAATAAAAGGCGTAATCGTTTCTTCTAATTCAGTAGCCAATAGCGGTATTTGTTGCAACAACTCACGCAGAAATTTGCGATCAAGGTTTTGCATATCATGTATTTTTTCAAACTGTGGCTGGATTTCATTAGCATCCTGCTGAGTCAGATCCCACTGATAAAGAGCTTGAACAGCGGCTTTACGAGTATTGTGTCGATTAGACATGGAGTTCCTGATTTAGTTTTAGCGAGAATGCTGACCATTTAGAACGATCATAGCGAGCTCAGTCTTAGTAGTATGTCACGTATTATAAGCGCCATCGCTCTTACAGTCCTCATTATTGGTGATATTCAAACTATTTAGCCGAATAAACCCTGAATACCAGAACAATGTAATCAAATTAATACAGGTAAGTAATGCCAAATTAATATTGCCGCAGATATTAAAATGACGGCAAAAGTCGCAACCATTCCAATTTGGCGAAAAATCAACATGTTTTTAGTGTCGTTCATGCCAATAATATGCGCTATTCGAGCTAGCAATAATACGCTTCCGAGTATCACTACCCAGTATGAAGCAAAGGCAATAACTTCAATAAACCAAAATAATATCAGTGAGATAGGAACATATTCGATGAAGTTGCCATGAATTCGAATAGCAATATTCAAACTTTCATCGCCTCCTGAAGCAACACTATTTTTTTTACTAAAACGGTGTTTAATAACGTTCAGCGATAAATACACGTAAATAATCGCAAACAGGCTCGCATATAATGGGGTTATTGGCACTTTTATTTATTTCAAATAGTCAGTTAGTGGTATGAATCGTTAACTGAAATTATTGTCAGTTAATGATGTCATAGTAAGAGGCGTATCTTGTTGTGAATTATCAGCTGTTAATAACCTTTCCATATAACGAGCTAATAGATCGACTTCGATATGAACTTGCTCCTTAGCCTGCAACTCACCAAGAGTAGTTACTTGAAAAGTATGCGGTATCACATTGATACTAAACAATTTATTATCAACCGAGTTCACTGTTAAGCTTGTGCCATTAATTGTGATGGAGCCTTTACGAGCAATGTATTTTTTTAGGTTATCTGGCGCTTCAAAGTCCATTCGCCAAGAACGTGCATCTTCATGCAATTCAACTAAACGCGCTAAACCATCAACATGACCAGAAACTAAATGTCCACCTAAACGAGTAGTAGGTAGTAACGCCATCTCCATATTTACCTTAGTGCCTGCACGCCAATCACCAATCAAAGTATGATTGATTGATTCGATAGAAACATCAAACTCAAAACTGGCCTTGGAAGAGTCCTGTGCGACCACAGTTAAACAAACACCGTTCAGCGAAATACTATCACCAATCGACACTTGCCGATCTTTGTAATCAGTCGCAAGCACGACTAAACGCACATCACCATCAGTCGGTGTGCTGCTTATTACTTCGCCGATTGTTTCAACAATGCCAGTAAACATGATTACTCTTAGGTCAATTTAAGTTAGGTTAGTGCTATCTATTAGTTGTTGGTAACTTTCTTCATTAACAGCAAGAACTTTGAAATCAGCTCCAACCATTTCAACATGTTTAATACGATACTCCACGCGATCAGCAAATGATAGCGGCGCATTAAACTCAAACATACTCTTACCTTTATCGCCTAATAATGTGCCGGCATAAAACAATACTAACTCGTCAACTAGGCCAGCTTGTAAAAAGGCACCACTCAAAGTCTGCCCTGCCTCTACTAATAACTCATTGCACTCCCATTTAACTAACTCAGATAAAACTTTGTTTAAATTCAGTTTTGCATTATCAGTATTTTGTTGTTGAACAACTTCAACACCAAGCTCTTGTAAAGCTGATATTTTATCTAAGTCATTCGACAAGGTAAAAACAATTAAGGTCTGATCAGCACCAATAACCCGAGCATCCAATGGGATTCTTAATTGACTATCAAGTACGATTCGTATTGGTTGTCGCTGTACGTCCTCTTTGCGCACATTAAGCTGAGGATCATCAGCTAAAATTGTCCCTATACCAGTTAATATTGCGGAACTAGTGGCACGTAATGTTTGCACTTTAGCACGCGCATCAGTACCAGTAATCCATTTACTTTCGCCATCAAAAGCAGCGGTACGACCATCCAGCGTGGCGGCTGATTTTAATGTCACCCAAGGCTTTTGCCTAGAAAGACGTTGAATAAAGCCTTTATTTAATATCGTTGCTTGTTCGCTGAGCAAACCAACCTCTGTTGAGATGCCCGCTTCTTTGAGCAATTTAATACCACCACCAGAAACCATCGGATTGGGGTCTACAATAGACACAACAACACGTTTCACACCCGCATCAATCAAGCCATCTGTGCACGGTGGAGTGCGGCCTTGATGGCAACAAGGCTCTAAATTAACATAAGCCGTCGCGCCTCTAGCTTGATCACCTGCAGCGGCTAAGGCATCACGCTCAGCATGTAATTGCCCTGCACTCACGTGATAACCTTCCCCAACGATCTTTCCATTATTGACTATTACACAACCGACTCGCGGATTTGGATGCGTAGTCTCGAAACCTTGCGCTGCAATCTCTAACGCACGCTGCATCATTGCTTGATCTGTCGTGCTTTGTGAGGCTTTATCGATGGTCATAAAACTGGTTTATAAAGAACAAGGCTTAAATTTCTATTGGCAATTAATTATTATTTTTTATCTTTAGTATTCGATTCACTTAACTTATTGATATCGGTTTCTTTATTTGCACGACGACCACGTAAAGTTTCTTGTTGTAAACGCTTAATTTCGTCACTAAAAGCATCAACATCTTGGAATGAGCGATAAACTGATGCAAATCGCACATAAGCAACTTGATCGACGTCACGCAATTCACTCATTACATATTCACCAATATCACGAGCTTGGATTTCTCGCTCTCCAGAGGTCAACAATTTACGTTTAATGCGGTGTAATATTTGACTGATTTGATTAGATTCGACTGGCCGTTTTTCCAAAGCACGTTCCAAACCGCGCTCCAATTTAGACTCATCGTAATTTTCTCGTTCGCCATTCGATTTAATAATGAATGGTAATTTTAGACTGGCATCTTCAATTGTACTAAAGCGGTCTTGACAAGCTTCACATTCTCGCCGACGACGCACTGCATCACCATCATCGGTTAATCGCGAGTCAATGACACGGGTATCATCATTTTGACAAAATGGGCAGCGCATTAGCTAATTTTACTAAGCAAGAGCGATAACACTATTTGCTGTATTGAAAAATTATTGATTTCGATAATCTCTAACAAGCTTTAATCAGCCAAAAAATCTAATCAACGTAATCATAAACTGGATATTGCTCGCAAACTTCGACAACTTCTTTTTTTACACGCTCAATAACTGCTGAATCCGCTTCGGTATTGTCGTTTTCAGCCAAGCTATCCATAACATCAGCCATCCAGGTCGCTAACTTTTGCATTTCTGACAAGCCAAAACCACGCGTTGTTATCGCTGGTGTACCAATACGAATGCCACTGGTCACAAATGGGCTTTGTGGGTCACTCGGTACACTATTCTTATTGACCGTAATATTTGCAGCACCTAATGCAGCTTCTGCAGCTTTACCCGTTAAGCCTTTATCAACCAAGCTAATCAAGCTCAGATGATTATCTGTGCCACCCGATACAGGCACATAACCACGCGCTTTCAAACCATTCGCTAATTCGCGTGAATTATCGACAACACGCTGTTGGTAATCCTTAAAGTCTGGATCTAGTGCTTCTTTAAAAGCAATCGCTTTGGCTGCAATCAC
Source organism: uncultured Gammaproteobacteria bacterium (assembly GCA_964517515.1). Taxonomy (GTDB): domain Bacteria; phylum Pseudomonadota; class Gammaproteobacteria; order Arenicellales; family Arenicellaceae; genus Arenicella. The sequence continues at coordinate 26,712 of CAZFEM010000027.1, forward strand.
ATGCATCAATGGCCCACCTTGTGAACCTGGGAATACACGTGAATTAAGCGCTTTTTCTAGTTCAGGATTAGCCTTAGCCATAATAATGCCGCCACGAGGGCCACGCAGTGTTTTATGAGTCGTACTAGTACAAACATCAGCAATATTAACTGGGCTTGGGTAAACACCCGCTGCGATTAAACCAGCTACGTGCGCAATATCACACATCATCATTGCGCCAACTTTATCGGAAATATCACGAAAACGCTGCCAATCAACTACTCTTGAATAAGCACTAAAGCCAGCAATAATCATTTTTGGCTTATGCTCTAAGGCTAATGCTTCTACTTGGTCGTAATCAATCTCGCCAGTTTCTTCAACTAGTCCGTATTGAACAGAATTGTATAAACGACCTGAGAAATTAATTTTAGCGCCATGCGTTAAATGACCACCATGATCCAAACTCATACCTAAAACGGTATCACCAGGGTTCATAATCGCTTGATAAACAGCCGCATTGGCTTGCGAACCTGAATGCGGTTGCACATTCGCATAGTCCGCATTAAATAGCTCTTTAAGCCGTGCAATGGCTAAATCCTCAGCAACATCAACATAGGCACAACCACCGTAGTAGCGCTTGCCGGGATAGCCTTCAGCATATTTATTTGTCAGCTTAGTGCCCTGTGCTTGCATCACTGCTGCACTGGCGTAATTTTCTGAAGCAATCAATTCAATATGATGCTCCTGACGTTGATTTTCATCTTGAATAGCAGCCCAAATATCAGGATCGACATTGGCAATGGTGTCACTTTTCTTAAACATGATGAATTGCTCCGTTAAAATTTAATCTATTATCAGTTGGACTAAAAAGTCAGAATATTGCTTAGCAATCGAACAATTAAGGGCGATATAGGTCAGGATGCTCTGCACCCTCTTTTTCAACTACTTCAATCATTAGGTCTTCCGCTTTAGCACCAAGTGCTAACACGGTTGGACTTGCCACAAAGATCGATGAATAAGTACCAATTAAGACACCAATAATCAGGGTTGCAGCAAAACCCGTCAATGCATCACCACCGTAAACATACAAAGCAGTTAGTACTAGTAATGTTGTCAATGACGTTAATATAGTTCTAGGCAAAGTTTGATTGATCGACACGTTCATTGTTTCTTCGGTCTCTGTTTCACGTAACTTTCGAAAGTTTTCACGAATGCGATCAAATACAACAATCGTATCGTTTAAAGAGTAACCGATAACTGCTAGCAATGCCGCAAGCACTGGCAAGGTAAACTCTAAACCAAGCAATGAAAACATTCCTACCGTAATAATAATATCGTGAATCAAAGCCGTTACTGAGCCTAATGAAAACTTCCACTCAAAACGAAATGCAACATAGATCATCACGCCAATTAATGCATAGACCAGAGCCAGAATGCCTTTTTCGAATAGCTCTTGACCAAACTGCGGACCGACAAATTCAACACTTTTAACTTCTAAATCAGCACCAACTCGATTGCCAAGTAATGACACGATTTCAGTACTCACTTGAGCGCTGCTGTTGTTTTCAGATATTGGAATTCTTATTAGAACATCATTATTGCTACCGAATAATTGTGCCACTGCTTCTGGATAACCCTCTTCGACTAATGTGTTACGTACATCAGTTATGTCCACCGCAGATGGATAAACCAATTCCATTTTTGTACCGCCAGTAAAATCAATACCGTAATTCAAACCTTTGGTAGCGAGTGAATAAGCACCAGCAATAATCAAGGCTAAGGAAAACACCAAGGCAATCTTGCGGCGCGCAATAAAGTTGATGTTGGTTACATTTTTCAGTAGCTGCATGGTGATTTCTTCAGTCTGTTTTACTAAGTGATGATTTTACTAAATGGGTAGTTTTTCTAATGTGCGTCCGCCATAAATGAAGTTCACTAAAATTCGTGAAACAAAAATAGCAGTGATCATCGAGGTCATAATTCCAATACTCAAAGTGATTGCAAAACCTTGAATCGGCCCAGTACCAAAATTAAACAATACTAATGCGGCAATTAAAGTCGTTAAGTTAGCATCAATAATCGTTGAAAATGCATTGTCATAACCATTATGGATCGCCATTTGAGGCGATTGACCTTGATTCAATTCTTCGCGTATTCGTTCAAAAATCAATACATTCGCATCAACCGCCATGCCCACCGTTAATACCATTCCGGCGACACCAGGCAATGTTAAGGTTGCTTGTAATAAAGACAACACACTAACAATGATCACTAAATTAAGAATTAGTGCAAAGCTGGCAACACCACCAAACATTCGGTAGTAAATAATCATAAACACTAGTACAGCCAAGAAGCCATAAGCGACTGATTTAAAGCCTTTAGCGATGTTTTCTTGACCTAAGCTTGGGCCAATCGTGCGTTCTTCAACAATATAAACTGGCGCGGCTAGCGAACCAGCACGCAATAATAACGACAGCTCTTGTGCTTCACCCGGCGCATCCAAACCAGTAATCATAAAGCGTGAGCCTAATTGGTCTTGAATTGTTGGCGCAGTAATAACCTCTTCAATGTTGCGGCGAATTAAACGTTCTTCACCATCTTCATCTAAACCGCGACTTTCGGTAATATTTTCAACGTAAACAACCGCCATTCGTTTACCGATATTTTGTCCAGTTACTTGTCGCCAAATATTTGAGCCTTGCGCATCCAAAGTAATATGCACAACCGCCCCGCCACTTTGCTGATCAAAGCCAGAACTCGCATCAACAATATTCTCACCAGATAAAATCAAGCGCGTTTGTAATAAAATTGAACGGCCATCGCGAAATTCATAATTTTTCGAGCCAACTGGAGTACGACCGTTGATCGACGATTGCAAGTCATTATCTTCGTCCACCAGATACACTTCTAAGGTTGCGGTCTTACCCAAAATTTCTTTTGCTTCAGCTGGATCTCTCACACCCGGCAATTGCACCACAATTCGATCCGTTCCTTGTTGTTGAATAATGGGTTCGGAAACACCCAACTGATCGATTCGATTACGCAAGGCAATCATATTTTTACTTAATGCTGCTTTTTGTAGATCAACAATAGCCGCATCACTCATGGTGGCGCGAATATTAAAACGATCGTCTAGTTCAGAAGTGCTTGTCGCTAGTTCAGGGAAATTTCCATAAACCTCACCAAGACCTTCATCACGTGTTTCTTCATCACGAAAACGTGCATTGATTGCACCGCTTGCATCACGCGTAACACTGGCATAGCGAATGTCATTTTCTTGGAATAAATCTTTCAGGTAATCAACATAATTTTCTTGCGTACGTTCTGTGGCGGCTTCCATGTCGACTTGCAAAAGAAAATGCACACCACCACGCAAATCCAAACCTAAATACATTGGCGCAGCACCAAAAGATTGCAACCAGCTTGGCGTTGTCGCTAGGTCAGCCAATGCAACACCATAACGAGATCCTAAGGTCTCTTTCAATAAATCACGCGCTTGTGTTTGGTCTGCTTCAGAATTAAATCGCGCACGCACAGTATTATTCTCTAAACCAATGGTTTGAACCTCAAGACCATTTTGCTCTAGCGCTCGACTGACACGGCCCAATACCGCTTCATTGATTTCAGTATTACGAACACCAATAACTTGAATACCAGGGTCAGCAACGTATAAATTTGGTAGCGCATAGATAAGACCAAAAGCGACTAACATCACTAATACTAGATACTTCCAAACGGGGTTCTTATTCATTTTAAAACGAGCCTAGTACTTCAATACTATTTATTATTTCACTGTGCCTTTTACTGTACCTTTAGGCATCATTGCCTGCACTGACATGCGCTGGATCTTAACATCAGTGTTAGAGGCGATTTGTACAGTTACAAAGTTCTCATCGGTCGCGGTAATTTTACCCAACAAACCACCCATAGTGACAATCTCATCACCTTTGGATAGGCCTTCAACCATGCTCTTATGCTCTTTTTGGCGTTTTTGTTGTGGACGAATTAATAAGAAGTAAAAAACCGCAAAAAGAATAATAAGCGGTAAAAAACTCATAATCCCGCCAGGGCCAGCAGCACCAGTTTGTGCCATCGCATCAGAAATAAATAAACTCATAAGTACACCTTTAAGATAAACAAAGTTAAGTTCGAATTTTCAAGCGCCAGATTATGCCACAACTTAAGCTAAAACGGGGTCAGCTTGACCTCTAATCGCAAAGAAATTTGCTCGAAACTCTGCAAACTCATTCGCCTCGATCGCGGCGCGCATTTGTGCCATCAAATCTAAGAAAAAATGTAAATTATGGACTGTCGCTAAACGCGCACCTAAAATCTCATTATTTTTTAGTAAGTGTTTAATATAAGAACGCGAAAATTGTTTACAAGTACTGCAACTGCAATTTTCATCAATCGGTCGCGTATCCATCTCATATTTCGCATTACGAATTTTCACAACACCGGTTTGAGTATAAAGCCAGCCATTGCGAGCATTACGAGTAGGCAATACACAATCAAACATATCAACACCATAATGCACTGCCGTTACTAGGTTCTCTGGTGTCCCTACTCCCATTAAATAACGTGGTTTATCATCCGGCATACTATGCGTTAAATGCTTTAATACTTTGTACATCTCTTCTTTAGGTTCGCCAACCGACAAACCACCAATCGCATAGCCATCAAAACCAATGTCTTTAAGCCCTGCTAATGATTCATCACGTAAATGCTCATACATGCCGCCTTGAATAATGCCAAATAAAGCTGATTTACTATCAGCGTGGGCAGCTTTACTTCGTTGCGCCCAACGCATAGATAACTCCATTGAATCGCGTGCTTCTTGTTGAGTGGCAGGATACGGCGTGCATTCGTCAAAAATCATCACAATATCCGAACCTAACTTGCGTTGAATATCAATCGCTTCTTCAGGACCAAGAAATTGCTTGCTGCCATCAATTGG
>CAZFEM010000028.1:0-19013 GCA_964517515.1 uncultured Gammaproteobacteria bacterium
ATAGTTAAAGTGGTCAGAGACCTATCAATGATGGTTCTGAGCAATGCAACAGCCTGTAAGTCTTTTCAATACGACTCAAACTTGCCCTAAGCGAACATTTATTTAATTGGCTCTGACCCTTTTTAAATCAACCCCTTTTAAACCTACGTTCAGCGAAATTCATATTTAACATCATTACTCTGGATATAAAAGTTATTGTTATCGGGTGCTGAAAAGGTATTCGATAATAGCATCACGATCTTCAGCATTTAACAAACCTTGAAACTCCATTTTCGTTCCTTGCGCAAAACGCTTAGGTGCAGCAAGAAATTGATCCAACTGATCAATCGTCCAAGGAGCATCATCAGCATGATTTAGTAATGCTTGCGAATATTCATAACCTTCTATCGAGGCAATCGGGCGACTAAAAAGCCCATCTAATGTTGGCCCAACCATTTCGGGACGATATTCACCCGCTGCCCCATGGCAACTAGCACAAAGAATAGCCAATTGCGCGCCACGTGCTTCAGGGGTTAACGATTCAACTTGCGATTCATCAAGTACATAGTCACCTCGCAGTTCCATCATTAAAGCAACCTGTTGGTCTGTCATCGTAGTTCGAATTTTTTGATACGTTTGCGCTTCAATCCAGCCAGCCTCAACTTCTAACTCACCCATCTTAGTCGCCAAACTCATCGCGCGATCATACTCAAAAGCCTCTGGCTCAGTACGAATTAGAGCCAGTTCAGCAAGAAAATCATGGCGCTCTTTTAAAAAATTCTTTACGACCGGCGCTTGCCTAGCTATTCCTACATCTATTTCGGCTAACTGGTTTGCATTTAAAATGCTACTGAACGACTTAGCAATATTACCCCTGCTCGCTCCATGACCACTCTTATGGCGAATAGACACAAAACCAAAAAATTGTGCAGGTTGACCAAGAGGAATTATCTCGTTATCCCGTGCTGTACCAGTTAGCCAAGAAAAAGCCTTAGCATACAAATCTTCAAGCTGCTTATATTGGTCTGGATTTAACACCTCAGCACTGACTCGGTTGCGCCTATCAAGTTGCTGCGTTAACTCAGGGTTATCTCGCCATGCATCAAGTTGTAAGCGTTGTTCATTATTAAGTGTGTCTTCTAGTTCTGCAAAACCACGCGCTTCATGAATCGCAACTTCTGCACCAATTCTAGAAAATTCAGATCCTAAAGTCAGCGCATGTTTTTCATTAATTGGTTCACCGTTATATAGATGACTTTCATATAACCGTAGAATTTTTGCTCGCGCTAACCACCAGTCGTTTAATGGTTGGTGTTCAGCTAAAACTGCTTTTGTTAAGATTTCTCTTTGTTCCTCATCAACAATTCCAAAAAACGCTCGCCCGAGCGCACCTCGGTTTGCTAGGCGGTCACTTTCATAGCGCAGCGCAACAAAACCAAAAAATTGCGCATTTTTACCTATTGAAAGTTTCTCATTATCGGCCGGCGAACCACTCAGCCAAGTAAACCCTTTTGAAGCAAAAGCCGCGCGCAATTCTCGTTCCGTACGACTGCCACTGTATTCCTCAATGGTTGAATTATTTGCATCCAGTGATTGAGAAGTAACATTTTGCGCGAAGGCTTGTATGCCAAACAACAAAAATGACATAACTAAAACAATTAGTTTATTAGAGAAAGTCCCCACCTAGATGATACGGACTATCGACACATTCCCTGCTTTATAGAAACTATATATGTCAGCGTAATCCAATCTTTATGCAGAAGAAGCTTACCAACAGAAAAACTTTAGTAAACATCGGAAACCTTACTACTCTGGTCTTACCCACGAGAAGTAGACACCAGTTTAGGCGCACTGCTCGTAATAGTTTTATTCATATTTTTTCGGGCTAATAAAGCCAATGGATGAGGTAACTTCCCTTATAAAAGTAGACACATTTCATACTCATGCTGCCATTCTGTCATACTTAATTGACGTTTTATAGCCCAATGAAGAACGAAGTCTTTTTGTGTTGTATAATTAAAGGAGTAAGAGCCGTATTTAATGATGGTTCTGAGCAATGCAACAGCCTTATTCAATATTCAATTAGGCTATAAATAGCTATTAAGTTCGTCTCTATTTAAATGCTCTGAGCCGATTATTCTATACTCCGCGTTGCTTGGCTGCCCTATGCGACACGAAAGTATAATTCTCCATTCTCCCAAAAAGTAAGCAATGTGATTGGCTCACTGCTCTGCTGTTGGTGTTGCTCAGGGTGTAGCTCTACACGTTGATACAAGCCATCAGTAGGTATCGGCACATCACTATCGATAATAGATTTTATGGTTAGCCAAAGTTGATAATCACGATTATCAACATCAATAGATTGATTTTCACGAAATGCATTATGGTGAAAAAAATCAATGTGCATTAAGCGCGCCGCAACGGCCCAAATAAGTTGCTCTTGATGCAATTCACCATACTCTAATACAAATCCAGGAAAGTGAGCGGCGTACAGTGTAAAGATTGGCTGATCTGGGGGTGATGCTTTTAAATATTGAGCACAAATTGTTTGATACGCGTGTGAGCCGATATAAGCATGCGAGGACGGAAAATGCGCTTGCAGATGCTGCGCTACCCCAGTATGCAGATTACGTTGATAAATACTCAAGGCAACATCACGCGGAACACGGTCGCTACACTGCCAGTTTGTTAGCTGGTCTGGCTCATTAATACTGTAAATCTGCGTAGACATTTGGTCTTGCTCAAAAGCAAAAGGTGATGTTGGTTTATTTCCCATTAACTCTTTTCTTCTTCATTCATTAGGCTGACCAACTGTTGACGCTCGCGCTCTAACTCATTAAAGCTCGGAATATTATTATCCCTTTCTATCACGGTAGGAATAGGACCATAAGCAACGTAGGTTGCCTTCAATAAGTCGCACACACCTTCTGTCACTGGTTCGCCATGAGTATCAATCCAATAACCGTTAACGTCGCTGTTATTCTCAGTGCCAGTGAAACTGTCATTCGTTGAGTGATAGGTAGAGCCTGCAACATGTATTTGCGCAATATCCTTAGCCTGAATAACACTGATTAACTGAGTTAATTCGTTTAATGGTTCACGATCAAAATTGCTGGCATTGGTCCAAATGTTATTAAGGTCTAACAACATTTGACAACCGGTTCGCCTAATCAGCTCTGCGGTAAAGTCCCATTCACTCATTTCGTCTTCTTTAAAACGCTGATAATAACTGATGTTTTCCAATACCAAGGGACGGTTAATGCTGTTCTGAACTTGATCGATCCGTGGAGCAAGGTAGTCCAACATACCCTGAGTAAAGGCAAAAGGTAGTAAATCAAAATGTTGTCTCTTGTCAGTCGCTGACCAGCATAAATGATCCGACAACCACGCCGCTTCTGTTTGCTGGTAAACACCGCTTAATGCTTGGAGATACTCAGTGTCCAAAGCAGCAGGCCCGGCAATATTCAAACCCACTGCGTGCAATGCAATTGGGTAATCCTTTCGTAACTTTTCAATAACCTGTTGTCGACCACTGGATAATAATAAATCATCAGCAATCACCTCAAACCACGGCGTCTTAGGTTTGTTTTGCAAAACCATAGAAGCATGCTGAAATCGGAAACCGAGTCCGATTCCAGCAGGAAGCAAACTACTCACCTATTTAACGATTTTCTTAACCTGAAACTCTGTTTTGCTCAATACCGTTGCACCGTCGGCGTTTTTCGACATAAAGTGTCCATTGTCATGCTCTGCACATTCTTCTAGAGTCAAATAAACCCACTCGTTCAGAGTATAATCATCGCCTTTTTCACTTAATCCAGAACAATCATGAGAGCCATCAAGCGCTCCACAATCATTTTCACCACCTTTCGCTGCACCAACACATTTTACAACATACTGCCCTGCTTCATGATCATTTACTTGATCACCAGAATCACCAGATTTAGAGATAGTGTTCACGTCTGCAGCATTCACACCCATTGTGACTAAAGACAATAAACTAGCGGTCAATATTTTTTTTGAATTCATTGGAAATACCTTATATGTTTAAAATTTAAAAGATTATTCTTTAATAGCGAGCGAACATCTGGGACACACACTCATACTTGCAACATATCACAATTCATATTACCGCGTAATTCACCATTATTTTGTTAGTGCCTGTCCTTGTTCGTTGTTTGCTCTTTCTATTAACCGTTTTTAATCATCGGACATGAGCATATTCAAGATTGGCGATATTAATGCGCCGATATTTATTGCATCTTCTTCAATAAAGTCAAAAGGAGAGTCTATTTCAAATTTTGGCTCAATATTAATAGTTTGCTGGGGACACAGGTCTGAAGCGCCTTCTGGAAGAATATCTATTGTCGGTTTGTGAAGCCTCAAAATCACGCCGCCGTTTAACCCATTATGACAGGAATACCTTAATGACTGTTCAACAGAATCAGGGTTTATATTTCTTTCAACCCAAAGTCGAACCTGTTCGCCTCTTAGGTCCGTCCATAAGTTTTCAGGTGCGGGAATCATTGCGATACTAGGTCCAACCATATCAAAAAACGCGTCTGGCGCTATACCAATAATGCCATGATGCGGCATTTTTAAAATATCAGCGCCAAAAGAATCACTTTGCGACAACACCGTCCCTAATGGGAAATCAAGATCTCCTGTGAATAGAGATCTATATCCACCAGCATCCCATTGCATTATTAATGAATAATCATTCACTGTAGTTGTGGTGTTTTTTAACGCAACTAACACTGTTATTGTGGATGTCGGCAATTGCAGAAAAAAACCTTCGCCTATGTTGTGTATTTCGGTTCCGGAGATTCTTGCGCGATTGAGTGTCGCATTAAATTCGCTGGGAATATAAAAAGAGTCTTCTATGCTCGGAGGTAATTCATTGTGGTAAATATTGCCTATTGTAATACCACTCTCCAGCAAAGAATCAACACCTCCGTAATGATCAAAATGGGGGTGAGATATAAATATGTGATCTACATGCCTAACGCCGTTCTGGTTTAAGTAGGGAACTAAGGATCTCAGTGCTTCACTGTAAGTTCCGGCATCAACAAGAACCGTCTCATCATTATCAAACAAAAGATGTGCGTCTCCTTGTTGAAAGCTTTCGTTAACATTGATCATGTGCCACTCTGGAGCCACAAGATCAGGCGTAGCTGCTGCTAACGTGCTTACATATATAATAAAAAGCGCTATTAATAGCTTCTTAGCATGCATAGCTTTTTGTCCTTATTTTTATTCTCACAAGCCTGACCAAACGTTCTAATTCATCAATCATCTGACTTTACACCTAATCTCAAGCGGACGGAAGAACACTAATCTTGATTAAAGATAACTCATTATTTTTTCAATATCAGTGTAGTCATTAATTGTTTGATTATGGTTTACGCGAGACCCGACTATCACAAGATTAATATTAAGATCTTTGCAAGCTTTCAAGTCCCATTCGGCATCACCAAAATATGTAAGAGACAAATGGGGTTGATGATTTGCTTTGTTTTGCGCTAATTTCATTATTTCGGTACGAGAATAATGATCATTTGAAGAAGCTAAAGGAATATTGGTCAAATCAAAGCCAGCTGATTCTAGCTTTGCAATAGCTGTTTCCCGCCAACCGCCAGTAGCAATACTTAAAGCAATATCACTTTTAGATTTCAAATATTCAATGAACTTGATTGCACCTGTTACTTCTCGTACTGAATTTGATTTTAAATAACTATTTATTTTTGATATAAAAATAGGTTTAACTAGGCTTTCAAGCTCGTCAATAGAATAGTTTTTTGCCTGACGCTCAATGAACGTTTTTAAAATTCCTCTATCGGTAACATGCGGATAGGCTTCCCAATTGCTTGCTATATCTAGACCTGTTGCGTCTCGTACCGCCTCGATATAGCACTCTTCGTCAAAATCGCAAGATTCAACTAGAGTTCCATCAACATCAAACATAATGTGCTTCATTAGTATAAATCCATTCTTAAAATTGCATGATAACTGCCAAAAACTCCTCACCAAATTTTTCTAATTTAACTTCACCAACACCATTGATAGTAAGTAATTCGGCATTGTCTTTAGGTCGGTATTGCATCATTTCCATTAGCGTGGCGTCGTGAAACACGTGAAATGGTGGCACACCGAGTTCATCTGCTAGGCGTTTGCGACATTCGCGTAAGGCTTCCCATAACTCTTGATCTGCTGCGTTTACTTTATGCGCTCGTTTTCTTTCACGTTGTGGTTTAGCGGATAGCATGTCTTCGCGTAAGAATAATTTAATTTCACCTTTTAGTAGGTCACGAGATTTTTCTGTTAATTGAATCGCGCCATATTGTTGATCGTTAACAAACAAATAATTTTGTACGATCAACTGACGAATAATCGAGCGCCATTGTTGATCGCTACGCTTTTCACCAATGCCATAGGTGCTGAGTTTATGATGGCCAAACTGTCTAACCTTGGCAGTGTCTTTGCCGCGCAGAACATCAATCACCTGCCCTGCTCCAAAGCGCTGTTGCATGCGATAAATATTCGAGAGTAATTTTTGCGCGTCTTCAGTCGCGTTCCAGGTTTTAGGTGGGTTAAGACAAACATCGCAATTACCACAGGCATCGCCAAAGTCTTCGTCAAAATAGTGCATTAATGAGCGTCGCCGACAAGTCGTAACTTCACACCACGCCAACAGGCTATCTATTTTAGCTCGTTCAATGCGTTTGAATTGTTCATTCGCATTGGACTCTTGCACCATCTTCACAATCCGCACAACATCTTGTAAGCCGTACACCATCCATGCATCACTGGCTAAACCATCGCGGCCTGCGCGACCGGTCTCTTGGTAATACGCCTCAATATTTTTGGGCAAATCAAGGTGTGCAACAAAGCGCACATCGGGTTTATCAATACCCATTCCAAAGGCAATTGTCGCGACGATTACGACGGCTTCTTCGCGCAAAAATCGCGTTTGATTCTCGCCACGTTCCTGACTGGTTAAGCCGGCGTGATAAGGCAAGGCCTTTATACCTTTGGCTTGCAACCAAGCGCTAATGCCGTCCACGCGATTTCGTGACATGCAATAGATAATTCCGGCTTCGTTTTTATGCGATTGCAAAAAGCTCAGTAGTTGCGCACGCGCATCACCTTTGGGTTGTACTAAATAACGAATATTCGGGCGATCAAAACTACTGACAAACAATTTATGATCAGTGAGGTTCAAACGTTGGACAATTTCATCTCGCGTACGCTGATCGGCAGTGGCGGTTAATGCTAGTCTTGGTACATTCGGAAATGCTTGTTGCAACACATGCAAACCAAGATAGTCCGCCCTAAAATCATGCCCCCATTGAGATACGCAATGCGCTTCGTCTATAGCAATAAGAGCAATGGTTTTTCCCATCAAACGTTGCAATGTGCTTTCTTGTAAAAGCCGCTCGGGAGCGACATACAATAAATCTAGTTCTTCTTCATGGATTTGCCGGATAACGTTTGCCTGTTCGTCAGCATGCAAAGTTGAATTTAAATAAGCCGCTTTAATACCAAGCTGTTGCAAGGCAGAAACTTGATCTTGCATTAAAGCAATCAAAGGCGACACGACAATGGTCAACCCTTCTCGTACTAAACCAGGAATTTGATAACACAGAGATTTACCACCCCCCGTTGGCATCAATACCAAGGCATTTTTACCGTCTAATGCGGTAGCAATAATTTCACGTTGTTGACCTCTAAAGTCAGCAAAGCCAAAAGTATGTTTTAATATTTCTTCCGCGCGGTTTATCATTAGTCCTTTAATGCTAAATTAATCCTTATAATATTTTTTGCTGTGATCTGCATGGCGATTGCCAAGTATGCAGTCAGCCAATTTTTGATTCAACTAAATTATTTATTACTTAAATTATGTCACGCTGGCGCCCCCCTGGTCCAAAATCTTCTCCTTACATTACCCCACAAGGTTATGCAAAGCTTGAGAAAGAACTGAAAGCATTATGGGCAAAAAGACGTATTGTTAATGATGCGCTAAGCGCCGCTGCCGCTGAAGGTGATCGTTCTGAGAATGCCGAATACATTTACCGTAAAAAGGAACAAGCTGGCATTGATCGGCGCATTAGGTATTTACAAAAACGCATGCCTGATTTAAAAGTCATTGATCAAGTAGGCAACAAAGATCAGGTTTTTTTCGGTGCAACGGTAACACTAGAAAAAGATGGCGGCGAGGAGGTCACTTATCGAATTGTCGGACCCGATGAAACCGATGCACAGCTTGGTTATATCAGTATTGATTCGCCTCTTGCCAAGAGCTTATTAAAGAAAGAAGTTGATGATGAAGTCAGCGTTATGATTGCAGGCGAAAAGAAACTATATATTGTTCTTGAGCTGAAATATTAAGCGCTCAATATAATCGCTAACGATAAACCAATTCTCTAAACTGCTTCGACAATCACCGCAATACCTTGGCCACCACCAATACACATGGTGACTAGTGCGTATTTGCCATTAATTCGTTGTAGTTCATACAGCGCTTTGGTCAACAAGATTGCACCGCTCGCACCAATCGGGTGTCCAAGTGCAATTGCTCCGCCGTTAGGGTTAGTTTTATCTTCCGGCAGATTCAAGCCTTTCATTACCCCGATGGATGCAGCGGCAAAGGCTTCATTGGATTCAATTACGTCCATATCTGCAACAGTTAGACCTGCTTTCTCTAAGGCTTTCTTACTGGCATTAATTGGGCCAATGCCCATGATTTCATTGGCTATACCGCAACGTGCATAAGCCACCATTTTTGCCATCGGTTTTAAGCCTTGCGACTTAACTTGATCGGCACTGGCTAATACTGTCATCGCGGCGCCATCGTTAATGCCGGAAGCGTTGCCTGCTGTTACCGTACCGTCTTTTTTAAAAACAGGCCTAAGTTTCGCTAAGCCTTCAATGGTTGAATCAAACTTCGGGTGTTCGTCAGTATCGAACACAATTGTGTTTTTTCTGGTTTCAATTTCAAAGGGAACAATTTGTTCTTTAAAATACCCTTTTTCAATCGCGACTTTAGCGCGTCGCTGGCTTTCCATAGCAAGCTCATCTTGCTCCTCGCGACTAATGTTATCCATATCAGCAACATTTTCAGCCGTTATTCCCATATGACCCACGCCAAATGGATCGGTCAGAGCACCAGTAAGCTCATCTGAAACAACACCGTCACCCATCGCTTGCCCCCAACGATTGGTTGTTAATAAGTGCGCTGACGAACTCATGCATTCAGTGCCTCCAGCAACGGCAACACCAACTTCACCTAGTTGAATTTGCTGAGTAGCAAGAGCAACCGCTTCTAAGCCTGAACCGCATAAACGATTAACAGTTAGCGATTGCGTAGATACTGGCAAACCACCATTTAGAGCTACTCGCCGCGAAATATAAGCATCGCGAACTTCAGTGCGAATCACGTGACCAATAATATTTGATTCAATTGTTGCAATATCTACGCCAGAACGTTTAACCACTTCGTTAGTTACGTGCGCACCTAAATCAGCTGGCGCAACATTCTTTAGAGTTCCACCAAAACGCCCTATTGCGGTTCGTGCCGCACTAACAATATAAACTTCATTTATCATAATTTTGTTTTTAGTATTTAGATGATCGTCAGTTTTATGCTAACAGTAATGAAAGCGATGTGTAATATGTATTTTAGTTTATGTTATCTTGCATTGGTGATTATTCGTTATTGATAAATATGAAAAGACATTTGATCTTTAATTGCTTACTTATCGCTTTGTTGGCGGCGGGTGGCTATGGTGTTTTGTCAATTATTCAAACTGATAATTCCCCATCTGATATTGCTGAAACAGAGCAAGAAGCTAATGTTAAATCAATTCCTCAAACGACTGAGGAACAGAACACTGCAAGCGAAGCAAACCGCCTTAACTCTTCTCAACAATCTGTAAATTTAGGAACAAAAAACTCAACAGCTAGTGAAGTAATTAGCAGTGATAACCTGATAAAAATTGTCACTGACTTGTTAGATGAAGAACAGTATTTACTGGCTGTTGATCAGGTTGATAGCCAGTACCGACAACTGTCCTCAAATCAATTTGAACAGTTTCAAGAATTGTTTATTAATACAGCTAGCAGACTAAAAAGAACTGGGCAAACTGATCAAGCAATAACATTACTAACCGCATTTAATGACTCGTTTAATGATTTAGACGGCTGGGTACTGCTCAGTGATATTTATATTACTCGTCAAAATCATAGCTTAGCTATCGATACATTATTAAAAGCAACCGCATTAGAGTTTCGCCCTGAAGAACTCTCTCGATTGATGACTAACTTAACTTCAGCAGCTAGTCATGTGAAGTACTCTTTTGAAACGCAAAAAAATGAGTTAGCGATCAATGAACTTTATCGGAAATTATTTGAAAGTCACCCTGACAATGCTCGCTTTCAGCTTGAGCTAGCAATGTCTTATTTACGTTTAGAAGATACTGTGACAAGCCGCGAACTACTGGAGTCTCTTCAATACGATGCAGAGCTGGGTGAAATTGCTAGAACCTCTCTTGCCTTACTTAACAAGCAACAGGAACCACCGCCAGCAGCGCCGGAACCTGAGAAAAGAAATCGTAACGAGATAGTTGTGCCACTACTAAGATCAGGCAATAGTTTTTTTGTCGATGCCACTATTAACAATAGACCACTAAGATTGCTATTAGATACAGGCGCGTCAATTACCTCGCTCTCGCAATCAACTATCGATAGACTAGGCCTAGAACCTAGCGGCAGAGGGATTCAGCTCAGTACTGCGAATGGAACCCGACGTTCAGAGTTATTTCAAACTGAAAGAATCAGATTAGGGCGTTTATCAGTCAACAACTTACTCGTTGCAAGTATAGACTTGGGAAATAATTCGCGAATAGATGGTTTGTTAGGAACAGATTTATTAAATCAGATAGATAGTCGCTACAGCTATGTAATAGACAATCAAAGAAACGCTTTAATTTTTATCAATAAATAATTAAGTCTGCTTCACAACTCTAAAAAAGCAATCTCGTCGTTAAGTAGCATCATCTCTTGCCATTCGATTTCGTTCGCCAACTGCTCAGGGCTCATTAACTCAGGACTCATTAAAGTATAGTCATCAATAAGAACTGCTTGGTCATTCCCTGATAATAAATGGTCTGGTAATGAAAATGTTGATGATAGAATAACTACCAACAATCCAGCGGCAACCGCACCAGCATAAGGTTCAAACATCGCAAAGAAGCCTTTTTTAATGCCGGTTTTATCTACAATATTAGATAAATTATAAATTTTAGAAGCGCCTGTTTGCTCAATATACTGAGGCAATTCTTCAGTCAGTCTAAGAATATTATTTTGTAACTGAGTAGAGTCAGGCACTGACACCCGTTCAATACTCAATACATCTTGTTCAGTTAAATTATTTTTTTTCATAACAACAACCCCTATTCACTCATTTTTTGTTGCAACATAGTATTCTTAGAATCAGCTTTTTGATTTAACTCATTAACCGTTTTAGCCATTGACCGCTTGCCGCGAACTAATAAGGACTCCAGTGCTTTTAAACTGATATTCATAATTTCAGCGACTTTTTTTTGCGGCAATTCAGAATAAACCACTAAATTAATTGCGTCTTTTTGTGATGCAGGCAACTTGCTGATAGCTACTTCAACACATTTTTTTTGCCAAGCTCCATACTCTTGAAATTCTAAATTCTCTTGCTCACTCTCTTGTGGATCAATAATCACATCAAACATTTGATCATCAACGTCAACGATACGTTTATGTTTGCGCCGGTAATCATGACAAGCATTAACCACTACCCGATAAAACCAAGTTGTGAATTGGCTTTTTTTACCATCCCACGATTCTGGTTTTTGCCAAACTTTAATAAATGAGGCTTGCACAATATCTTCAGCGTCATCTCTATTGTGCAATGTGCGATACGCCAAAGCGAGAAAACGATCCGTATGCCGCGCAACAATCTCAGCAAAAGCATCATGATTAGCTTTTTTGACTAAAACCATCAAATCAACATCGCTAAGATCTTTATACATATTTATTTATAAATACTTTTTCAAACAAAGATTACTGTTCAATTTTATCTCTCAAAAAAGATTTTGCTTCATCTTGCTGCTCCCGTAGTGCGTGCGCTGCTGCACGCCCTTCAGTACGAGAAATAAAATTATCGCCATTAACATCAACTTCTTCGAATCTTCGCTGGGCATAAGAAAGGTACTCTTCCTTACTAACCTTTTTATCATTATTAGTGTCGATGATGCGCATTACTTGACGAGACATTTCACTGTTGTCATTTTTTCCATCTGCTGTTTTTTGCTTTTGCTCATGGCTGACCTTTTGCTCTATTTGCTCAGGGCTGTTACTTAGCTCATGGCTGTTAGAAGCGCTCTCATGCCCTTCTTCAGCGTATGCCGTCGTTGAAAAAAACAAGCCTATCCCGAATATGGCTGAAGCTATTTTTAGTTGTTTCATTTTCACAGTATCTAATCTTTGTAGTAGTCTTCTAGTGTCTTACTAACAATACGCGAGCTCTACAATAATCCTGCGCTATTTCAACAACATTTCAGAAACTACAACTGTTAAATAAAGCAACATAAATTACTCATCTAGTAAGGCTTCTATTCGATCCATTACATCTTCCATGCGTCGCACAATTGCTTGGTAAGGCTCAGGTGTCGCCATATCCAAACCTGCATTTTTTAAAATCAAATACGCGTCATCAGAACCGCCCGCTTTAAGCGAATCGATAAATGCATCACGCACTTTCGTATCACCCTTTAAGAAACGTTCAGAGAACCAAGCCGCGCCAGAAATTGAAGTTGCATATTGAAATACATAAAAGTCATAGTAAAAGTGTGGAATGTAGGCCCACTCCATAGTGTAGGCATCATCTACCGTTAATACCCCTTCATCGTGACCATGGTAACGCTTTAATAAATCAGCATATATCTGTGAAAAAATAGCACCCGTTAAAGGCTCACCATTTTCTGCCGCTTCATGAATAGCTAGCTCAAACTCAGCAAACATGGTTTGACGGAAAAAAGTACCGCGAATAGATTCCAGCGCTTGTCCTAAAAAGAATAATTTTTCTTCTTTAGTTTGCGCTGCTTCGATCAAATGCTCTTCCAAAAGAATTTCATTAATTGTCGATGCTATCTCCGCCGTGAAGGTAGAGTAACCTGCTTTTTCAAATGGCTGTGCTTCCTTAGCTAACATCGTATGCACCGCATGACCCCACTCGTGCGCATACGTAGACAAAGCATTGTAGTCATCATTATGATTAAGCAGCACGTAAGGATGAACATCGTAAGCCGAACCACTCATATAAGCGCCAGAACGTTTACCAGGTTGCGGATACACATGCGCCCAATTTGAATCTAGCGCGGTAGCAAGGTGAGCATTATATTCTTCCCCAAGTGGCTTAAGAACTTCTGCGGTGATTTCTTTTGAAGCCTCAATACCAAAGTCAGTTTCCATCTCAACCAAAGGAGGGTAAATATCGTAATACCTTAAATCTTCAATACCCAGAATACGGCCGCGCAATTTAAAGTAACGATAAAGCGTTGGAAGGTTTTCATTTACTTGTTCGACAAGAGTTCGGTAGACTGCTTCTGGTAAATTCTCTTGCGAAAGCTGCCAATCCAAAACCGAATCATAGTTACGCGCTTTAGCCTGAAAAATATTTGCCTGAACTTCAGTATTTAGTACTGCTCCTACACTGTCTTCATAATCTTTCCAAGTTGCAAAAAAAGTATTAAAAACACGTTCACGATCCGCTCTGTTAGGCGTGCTACGCGCACCAGAATAACCCGCTTGATTAAGTAATATCGTTTCGTCATTACTTAATGTTATTTCTGGCCACGGAACATTTGCATTGACTAATAACGAATATATTTCTGTCGGACTACCAGTAACTGCACCAGCAGCAGCTAACATGGATTCACCTTTCTCATCTAATAAGTGCGGCGCTGAACGAATTAAGTCAGTTAAATAATAATCAAATGGAGCAAGGCGCGATTCTTCTTCGATGTACTCAAGCAAAGTTTCTTCACCTAAAGCTAAAATAGTTGGTGACATCCAAGATGTTGCTTCACTAAAACTAGTTCCTAGAGAGGTTATTTGCGCATTGCGCTCCTGACCCTCGGCAACACGTTGATCTTCATCAGCTAATAAGCTGGCGTAAACAGCAACGCGATAATAATCTTTTCTCAGGTTAGATGTTTGCTCTAAAGCATCAGCCAATTTTGCTGCGCTACTACCAAAACCGTCACGCAAATCATCAATGCTCTCAATCTCGCCTTTTACTTTATCGTAAGCATTTTGCCATTCAGCATTGCTCGCGAATAAATCTGTTAAATCCCAACGAATTTGCTCTCGCTCAGTTTGTGCTTGCGCACTAAAGCCGATAACAACAAATAGAGTGATTAACGTTCTTAGTATTAGTTTTGTAGTCATTTTTTTAATCATAATAAATAGTTAGGAATACCTTTGCGGGCTCTATATCTGCGGAATAGCAGATAATAAATTTTGTGTGTATGTTTCTTGTGGTGCTTGCCAAAGCTGTTCAGTGTCACCGCTTTCTACTAATTTACCACGTTGCAACACCATAACGCGATCACATAGTGAACGCACAACGGATAAATCATGGGAAACAAATAACATAGTTAGATTGTGCTTTTGCACCAACTCAATAAGCAAATCTAGAATTTGTTTTTGTATTGTCACATCAAGTGCCGAAACGGGTTCATCAGCAATAATAAATTCCGGGCGTGTGGCAATCGCACGTCCGATTGCAATACGTTGGCGTTGCCCTCCGGAGAATTCATGTGGGTATTTTTTAACTGCCGCGCGCGCTAAGCCAACGTCGTCCATCAGTTCTAATATTTGACTATCAACATCCGCCTTGCTCGCCAACTTGTGATAAAGCAAAGGCTCAGCTAACGCATCATAAACTGTCATGCGCGGGTTTAACGATGCGTATGGGTCTTGAAAAATCATTTGAATGCGCTTACGCATCGGTAAAAATTCTTTCTGCGAAAGGCTAAGTAAATCATGCCCATCAAATTCAACCGAACCTGATTCAGCTTTAACCAACTTTAAAATACTACGCCCGATAGTTGATTTACCAGAACCTGACTCACCAACCAAACCGAGGATTTCATTTTTTCTAATGTCAAAAGAAACATCATCCACCGCCTTAAAACGACTACCGGTGTTTCTATCTAAAAAAGACGTTGTTAGGTTTTTAACTTTCAGCAAGGTTTCTTCTTTGCTTAGATCATCACTACTCTTAGCGCCTTTAGGAACAGCGGATAAGAGTTCTTGCGTATAGGTTTCTTGTGGCTCAGAAAACAAGGTTTTTGTTACATTGCGCTCAACTACTTTACCCGACTTCATTACAATAACCTTATCAACAAGATCATGCACAACGGCTAAATCATGACTGATGAAAATCACTCCAAGGTCACGCGTTTTTTGTAATTCAGAAATGAGCTCCAGTATTTGCGCTTGAATAGTGACATCAAGTGCAGTCGTCGGCTCATCAGCGATTAATAATTTTGGCTCGGTAATTAATGCCATCGCAATCATCACCCGCTGACGCATACCACCTGAGAACTCATGCGGATAACTATCAAATCGTTCTTCAGCACGATTAATACCCGTCTCATCCATTAACTCAATCGCACGCTCACGTGCTTGCGTGCGCGAGTAATCTCGATGATAAACCAGTGGCTCGATTAACTGCTCACCAATGGTTAAAAATGGATTTAATGAAGTCATCGGATCTTGGAAAATCATCGCAATATCGTCACCACGAATAGCGCGTAATTCACTTTCCGAAGCAGCTAGTAAATCTTTGCCTTCAAACATTGCCGTACCCGCTTCAATTTTGCCAGGCGGCATCGGCACTAAACCCAAAAGGCTATAACAACTGACTGATTTACCACTGCCTGATTCACCCACGATACCGAGTATTTCACCTTTATCAACGCTGAAACTGACATCGTCAACTGCAGTAGTTACGCCGTTACGGGTATAAAATCGAGTGGTTAAATTATCTACTTTTAATAATGTCATAATCTCAATCCTTGGATGCCTTAGGGTCAAGGGCATCACGCAAACCGTCACCCATAAAGTTTAATGCAAATAAAGTGATCGATAATGCTAGCCCAGGAAAAATCAACAGCCAAGGATAGTCTTCCATCGTTTCTGCACCGCTTGAAATCAATACACCCCAAGATGATTGCGGCGGCTGGATGCCTAGTCCAAGAAAGCTCAAAAATGCTTCAAGCAACATCACTTGTGGCACAGTTAACGTTGCATAAACAATAATCGGTCCAAGGCTGTTAGGCACAACATGCTTAAGCAAAATATGCGGTGTGGATAAGCCCATCGCTCGTGCTGCTTCAATAAACTCTTGGTTGCGTATGGTTTGAACTTGACCGCGCACAATCCGCGCCATGGTTAACCATTCAACCGCACCAATCGCGAGAAAAAGTAGCAAGATACTTTGCCCAAAAACGACCATCAATAGAATGATAAATATAATAAAAGGTAACGCGTAAAGCGCATCAACCGTGCGCATCATAATTATGTCGGTGCGACCACCGATATAACCTGCAATCGTACCCCAAGTAACACCAATTACTAATGCCACAGAAGTCGCGATCAAGCCTACCGCCAGAGAAATTCGCCCGCCGTACATAACACGAGTTAGTAAATCACGACCAAACACATCAGTACCAAACCAATGCGCCCAAGATGGTGCAGTTGCACCTAAATCGAGGTTTTGTTCTTCATAACCATACGGCGTTAACCATGGGGTAAAAATCGCAACAACAATTAAAAACAATACGACTGCCATACCGCAAACAGCCAGTTTGTTTTTCTTCAATCGAAGCCAAGCGTCGGCCCATAAGGAGGTACCCTTCTCGGCTTCTTGAATGGTGGCAATCATCTATCTGCCTCCTTGAATTTGTTGGCGCAATTTCGGGTTCATCCAAGTGGCTAATAAATCCGACAATAAATTAAATACAATAATCAGTGTAGAAAGAAAAATCGTCGTGCCCAGTATCATCGTATAGTCACGGTTAAACGCCGCTTGTACATAGAATCGACCTAAACCGGGGATTTGAAAAATAGTTTCAACGACAAATGAACCTGCTAATAAACCGGCAAAAGCGGGGCCAAGAAATGCCACAACCGGAATCAAACCACCGCGTAATGCGTGTTTGCAAATCACTACCCATTCCGGCAAGCCTTTAGCGCGCGCCGTGCGGATATAATCTTGATTCATAATTTCTAACATGCCACCACGAGTAAGTCGCGCTACATAAGCTGCATAAGCGGCACCTAAGGTAATCGATGGCAAAATTTTATCGCCGGGTAAATCTCCCCAGCCTGAAACAGGCAACCAACCTAACCAAAAACTAAAAATTAAAACCAATAAAGGGCCCAGTAAAAATGTTGGCATGCAAATACCCAACATCGCCACGGACATTGGAATATAATCGCGCGCAGAATTAGGTTTTAATGCCGCAGACACGCCCGCCAACACGCCAATAACAATTGCGACTAGTAAGGCATATAAAGCAAGTTCAGCGGTCATCGGCAAACCACTAGCAATCAAATCTTGCACAGCCCAACCAGGGTATTTAAATGACGGTCCCATCTCACCTTTAAACAGGTCACCTAAATAACTGGTGTACTGCTGCCAGATAGGTAAATCAAGGTTGTATTTTGCTTCTAAGGCTCGTTGCACGGCGGCAGAAACTGGACGCTCAGCATCAAAAGGGCCACCAGGCGCTTTACGAATTAAGAAAAAAGTTGCGGTGATAACAGCAAACAAAACTGGAATCGCTTGCAATAAACGCATAAGAGTAAAACGCAACATTAATTAGTACTCCCTATACGTCGACCATCCCAATCGGAATCTAAGGAAACATAACGATAGTTGTAATAATTCATTACATTGGAATCCAAACCTTGAATTGCTGGGTGTTTAAAATGATTGCTTGAATAAGTATAAATTGGAATAAAGGGCATCGCTTCCATCATTATTGTTTCGGCTTCCTGATAGATGGCAAAACGTTCCTCACGTGTTTTAGCGGCAGGCGCATCACGAGAAATAAGTTGGTCGTATCTTTCACTACCCCAACCCGTTTGATTCAATTCGCTACCTGACAACCACATATCTAGGAATGTATTAGGGTCAACATAATCACCAATCCAGCCAGCACGAGATATCTCATAATTACCAATACTCGTATCATCTAAGTAAACCTTCCAATCTTTATTCTGCAAACGCACGTTGACGCCCAACTCGTTCTTCCACATTTGCTGAATCGCGATTGCAATTTTGCGATGCTGTTCGCTAGTATTAAATTGTAACTCTAATTCGGGCAAGCCTTCGCCATTAGGAAACCCCGCTTCAGCAAGTAAACGTCGCGCTTCATCAGGATTGTAGTCAAAAGTTTTAGGTGGCTGATAACCTAATACTCCAGGAGGCGTGATTGCATAAGCAGGCGTCACAATGTCATTAAGAATCGTACGAATCAGTTGATCTCTATCAATGGTCATCGCCATAGCTTTACGTATACGCACATCAGAAAAATTCTCTTTATCTGTATTAAAGCGATAAAAATACGTGCCGTTATAAGGCGCGATAGATAAATATTCAGGATAATTTTCGCGGTAAAAAGGGATGCGTTCAATTAAGGTTGAACTTGTGTAGTGTAATTGACCAGCTCGAAACATCCGCTCTTCTGTTGTAACAACGTCAATAGGATGAAACACAATACCGTTCAAAGTCACTCGGTCGTTATCCCAATAACCTTCATTACGCACAACTGTTAGTTTTTTATTCAACTGCCAACTTTCTAGAACAAACGGGCCATTTGTTACGATATTTTCTGGGCGCGTCCAGCGCGTATAGGACTCATCCGGCGCGCCGAATTTTTCAATTGTCGCGCGATGCACTGGAAACATTGCGTAATGATCTAGCAATT
>CAZFEM010000028.1:19113-31623 GCA_964517515.1 uncultured Gammaproteobacteria bacterium
CGCCACCACGACCAACGGATATCTTCTGCTGTTATTGGATCACCATTTGACCACTGCGCATTGTCTCTTAAATAAAAGGTATAAGTTTTACCGTCGTCACTAATCTCCCATGATTTAGCAATTGCTGGTTCGATTTCAAGTGTCTCAGGGTTCTTAAGAACCAAGCCTTCATATAAAGCAGAAATAATATGATGCTCCGGCACGCCAGTAACCACATGCGGATCAAGCCCTTGTGGCTCAGTGCCGTTGCCTATGTGTAATATTTGCTCTCGATTACCGACATCAACATTACTCTCTCCTTGCGAACAAGCCCCGATTAAAACCATCGTGCCTATCAATAAATTCAACAACGCTATTTTTTTAATCATTATAATTTTCAATTTTAGGAAGCACTCTTAATATTAAGAATTTAGCCAATACGCTAATTCTTCAACAATCATTTTTACTAGTTTACTATAATCAATTAACTAATGAGTAGAAGTGAACAACGCCATTCTACCTAAGATAAATAAAACCCGAGTATTTTTATGACCGATTCAAGCGCTACAAAATCACTTTCAAATGAAAAAACTATTCTTGCTCACCCACGCGGTTTATTTATTTTGAAAATCAAACAGGAAGCCTAATGGATAACTCTACAAATAAAATAGATCAAAACAACAGTTTTTTTGGTCACCCAGCGGGACTAAAAACTTTGTTTCTTACTGAAATGTGGGAACGCATGAGCTATTACGGCATGCGCGCCCTATTGGTCTTATTTATGACCGCAACATTGCAAGATGGTGGCATGGCTATCAATACTGCTAGCGCAGTTGCTATTTATGGTCTGTATACCGCCTCAGTCTATTTTATGGGGCTTCCTGGCGGCTGGATTGCAGATCGCCTAATCGGCGGGCAACGTGCTATTTGGTATGGCGGCATTATTATAATGTGCGGTCACCTAACGCTAGCGATCCCCAATAATAATACTTTTTTTATTGGTCTTATCTTAGTTGCTGTCGGCACAGGCTTACTAAAACCAAATATCAGCGCACTTGTCGGGCAGCTATATCAGTCTGATGATCAGCGCCGTGACAGTGGTTACTCTATCTACTATATGGGTATCAATATCGGTGCTTTGATTGGTTATTTTATTTGCGGATATTTAGCTGAAAATGTTGGTTGGCATTGGGCTTTTGGCGCGGCGGCTATCGGCATGGGGCTAGGTCTTATTCAATACCAACGCACTCTAAGTAACCTGCAAGGCATTAGTGAAAAACCTTCAGTGTCAATGAACGACACTAGTCAAAAACGTAGCTGGCAAGTAATTTACCTAATCGGACTCGCAATAATAGTCATCACAGGCTTAATCATGAGCAACCGTTTAGCCATTAATCCAATTGTAATTGCCAAATACACCGCCATTGCTTTCACTCTTCTGTTTTTTATTTACTTTGCTATTATTTTCTTTTTGGGCAAGCTCAGCGCATTAGAAAAAAAAGGTATGGGAGCTTTGTTATTAGTGTGTATTGCATCAGCTTGTTTTTGGTCTGGCTTTGAACAAGCAGGCTCAACTCTCAACCTATTTGCTCGCGACTATACAAACCTTAACGTCCTCGGCTTTGCGATTCCTCCAGCTTGGTTTCAATCAGTTAACGCAATATTTATTATTATCCTAACCCCGTTCTTTGCTGCACTGTGGATTAACATAGGGCGACACATGACTAGCTCTGCCTATGCAATAAAATGTGCAGCAGGTTTAATCATTATGGCGTGCGGCTTTATCGTTATGTATTTTGCTGCGCAAATTGCCGCTACGGGTCTGAAAGTTGCGCCTTTTTGGCTAATCATGACCTACTTTCTACATACCGTTGGGGAGTTGTGCTTAAGCCCTATTGCCTTAAGCGCTGTAAGCAAGTTATCGCCGCAACGTCATCTTGGTCAAGTCATGGGTATATTTATATTAACCTATTCAATCGGCAGTATTATTGCCGGTCTGTTTGCCGGTAATTTTGATCCAGACAATGTCGCTGAAATGCCAAGTTTATATTTGCAAATCGTGATTTTTAGCGTAGGTGTTGGCGCAGTCGTACTGCTACTCGGGTTTATTACTAAGAATTGGGAACGGGAAGTAGAACAACAAGATTTCAAGCAATAAATAATGCGATGAGCTGATTACTCTGGTTTTATCCCCAACAAAATTGCTCTCGCTATCATTGAGCAAATCATCATGATTGCAAAAATTGGCAGTAATTCACCATCGGAGAGAACTGCCGATAAGCCTCCGACGATCGCACCTACCACAAAGATAAACGTTGTTTTAAGTGATGAGGCAGCACCGGCATTTTTATCAAAATGAACAATAAAAAGGCCAGATGATGTGGGGTTAATTGCACCGTTGACGCTCATAATTAAGAGCGTGAACAATAATACCGACCATAAAGTATGTAGGTTCAAAACTGTCAGCAATAACAACAAAGTAGTTAAGCTGAGTTGTAACAGGTTGATCATTCTAAGTACTTTCAAACCGGGAAAATAATCTGCCAGCTTGACTGCTAGTCGGTTGCCAACCATTAACATCAACGCATGGGCACCAAAAATTAGCGCGAACTGAAATTCAGACACGGAAAAATACTCCATATAGATCAATGCTGAATTTGTCAAAAAGGACATGAAAATACCTGAGCTAACACCACCAAATAAAATGAACTGGCTGGCTAAATATCTGCCGTTAGATTGGTATTTGATAACATGCAAATAACCAGAAAATAGCTCTTTAACACTAAATGTTGTGGCTTTTTCTTGGATCGTTTCGGGAATCAAAAACAAATAAACAATCAGCACAGCAAGCCCCCAAAAACCCAGAAAGGCAAAAATGCTTTGCCAACCATATTGTACCAACACCGCACCAATCATCGGTGCCAGTAGAGGAGCAACTAACATGATCAACATCACATTAGCATAGCGACGCATAACTTCTTCTTTTGGATACAGATCGCGAACTTGCGCAAGGCAAATTACAGAAGTAAAGCCACTACCCAGCGCTTGTGTTAGTCGAAATACCTGAATAGCCGCAACGCTGTCAGCTTGAATAATAAACAGTGTCGAAATCAAAAAAATAATAAGCCCAATCAAACCGATGGTCTTGCGCCCCATTTGATCCGATAGCGCACCACCAAAAAATTGGCCAATCCCATTGCCAATTAAAAAACTACTCATGGTTAAATTCACTACCGTGATGTCGGTATTAAAGTAATCCGCGATGTTTGCCATTGCCGGTAAATAAGCATCAACAGACATTGGACCTAAAGCCACCATGACCGCGAGGAACACCATAAAAAATCGGCTATCTATCAGCTCAGTTCTAGTTAACATTCTGGTTTATTGCTTGTGGCAAATAGATACGTCAGGGGTAATGGTTGCGTGCAGTATAGAGTTTCACAACAAGAACAGATACAAAAACCACAAAATAGTTTGCATGCTTGTTTTTGACAGTCTAATTATACAATTCTCCACTCTTGAGAATACTCTTATTTAACGCAGGTTTTGCTTAACATCGGCGTAATATTAATATGATTAGATAAGGTGATTTTAGAATTATTTTTTATCTGTCTATTTGTCTACATAAGTGTATTCATATATTTGACCTCTTATGTGTAAACTATGCAGTCACAGTGAAGATATATAAAACAGACAAATAGGCGTATAAAAGTTATTCTCTTGACGCCCAAAATCGGTTCAACCATTGAGTTAACCCATAGATATGAACAGCATTAACGAATATCAGTTAGACCAAAACATAGACAATAAGTCTCGTGTTTCTGGAAGGCGTAAATCATCTAAACTGAGTTTAAAAATTATTCTGCCATTGCTGTTAATTTTATTAACAGCTGCCGCTGTTACATTTTTTATTGTTTATCAACCAACATCACCACCCCGGCGAGCGAATGTAACACCACCGTTAACTGTCGCTGTTGAAGATGTTGTTGCGCAAGAATTCCAAGTGAATGTGCAAAGCTATGGAACAGTTGCCCCTCGAACTCAAAGCTTTTTAGTTTCTCAAGTAAGCGGTGTCATTACCGATGTGAGTGATAACTTACGAGAAGGTAGTTTTTTCGACAAAGGCGATGTGCTATTACGAATAGATGATCGCGACAATTTAGCGGATCTCAAGATTAGTGAAGCAAATCTTGCAGAAGCTCAGCAAGCTTTATCTGAAGAGCTGGCATTTTCAAAACAAGCCGAAGAAGATTGGCGCCGACTTGGTAACACGGAAGCGCCTAGTGACTTGGTATTACGAAAGCCTCAACAACAAGCAGCGCAAGCAAGACTCGCTTCTGCCGAAGCAGCACTGTCAAAAGCACAACTATCTGTTGATCGTACTAAAGTTGTTGCGCCTTTCAATGGCCGAGTTTTACGGCAAATGGTTGATGTGGGTCAAGTCGCTAGCAATAATGGCCAAATAGCTGAAGTCTATGCAACCGATTCAATTGAAATTCGTTTGCCGTTAAAAGATTCAGATTTAAAGTTTGTCGATCTACCTGAGGCGTATCGAACTGAAGGCGGTGAACAAAGTTTAACGCCGACAAAAATATTCTCTTCACTTACTGACTCAGCTGAACCATGGCTGGGTAAAGTTGTTCGGACAGAAAGCGCAATCGATATCAATGCTCGGCAATTGCATGTCGTTGCACAAATTGAGGATCCTTTTGGTGAATCAGCAGTCGGTAGAACACCTTTGAAAATTGGTGAATATGTAACGGCTGAGATTGAAGGAAAATTAATCCCTAACGCTATCGTTATTCCAACCACAACAATCTATCAAAGCACGTATGTGTACGCCGTCGAAGACAACCTTTTGGTTCGTCGTGACATAGATATATTATGGCAAGATACAACAACCGCGCTGATTGGTAGCGGTCTTGCAGCGGGTGATCGACTAGTCACAACAACCCTAGGCCAAGTCTCTTCAGGTACACGCGTCGCGATACTTGGCGAAGCACAGCCTGATACAGGCCGCGGTGGCATGGGCGGTATGGGTGGATTCAATGGCATGGGTGGAGCAGACAGCGCACAGTCAGCTGATGCCCGCGGCCCACAACAAGACTCGACAAATAATCGTCCAGAAAACACACAAACACAAGGGGAAGGTCGCCGTAGTGAATAACCCCAGTAGAGGATTCAAATGATCGAATGGTTTGCAAGAAATTCTGTCGCTGCCAACTTATTAATGGTTGGCATATTAATGGCTGGGCTAATCACAATGTTAACCGGAGTGAAATACGAAGTATTTCCACCGATTGAACCAGATTCTATTAGTGTTAATGTTAACTTACGAGGAGCAACACCAGAAGACATTGAACTTGGTGTCGCTTCACGCATAGAAGAATCGTTGCAGGGATTAGTAGGCGTCGACGAAATTCGTAGCACCTCGCGCGAAGGCTCAACGACTGTGACAGCAGAAGTCGCTGATGGCTATAACCCACGAGATATTCTTGATGAAGTTAAGAACCGTGTTGATTCTATTAATACCTTCCCTGCTGAGGCGGAGAACCCAATTGTTGCTCTGGCAACTCGGTCCTTTGCAGTAATCACCGTTGCGGTCACTTCCGACTATGGAGAAATTGAAACTCGTAGACTTGCTGAACAAATTCGTGATGATTTATTAAGACTTGATGGCATTACACTCGCTGAACTTGACGCAGTACGCGGCTATGAAATTGCGATTGAAGTCAGCCAAGATAAATTACGTAACTTTGATCTTACTATTGATCAAGTTGCCGCATCGATTCGCAACAGCTCACAAGATTTATCTGCCGGTAATGTACGCGCTGAGGGCGGCGATATTTTATTGCGCTCCAAAGGTCAGGCTTACCGCTATGCGGAATTCGCTAACATCGTTGTTAAAACTAATGTTGATGGTTCAATTATTCGTGTTTCAGATGTTGCTCAAGTTATCGACGGTTTTCAGGAAGAGTCTTTACTTGCACGATTTAACGGCAGTATTGCTGCGATGGTTAATGTTAATCGTACCGACGAAGAAGACACTATCGAGATTGCCGAACTGGTACGCAACTACATCAAAGAAAAGCAACCTGAATTGCCTTCAGGCACAACAATCGAATATTGGGATGACGACTCTGATCATTTAGTTTCTCGTCTCAGCACACTTCGCTCAAGCGCAATTCAAGGCGGCATATTAGTAATGATATTGCTTGCGCTATTCTTACGTCCAGCTGTTGCTGCCTGGGTTGTACTCGGTATACCAGTTACTTTTATGGGCGCGCTAGTGGTGATCCACTATCTCGGCATTAGTCTTAACATCATGAGTATTTTTGGTTTTATTCTGGTGCTCGGGATTGTTGTTGACGACGCGATTGTCACAGGAGAAAGCGTCTATGCGCGAATGCGCGATGGTGAGGACGGGCTAAATGCTGCAATTAATGGCACCAAGTCTGTCGCAATACCTGTTACTTTCGGCATCTTAACTACAATCGCTGCTTTTTTACCTATCACTCAATTAGATGGTCGCTTTGATCGGTTTTTTGGCCCAATCCCAGCAGTCGTTATTCCAGTTCTCCTATTTTCTTTAGTCGAATCTAAATTAATTTTACCTGCGCATTTAAAGCATATTAAATTACGCGACCCAAATAAAATTAGTCGCTTAGGCCGCTGGCAAATGAATTTTTCACATGGCTTTGAAAATTTAATAATTCGTTTTTATAAGCCTGCTTTAGAGCGCGCCATTGAGCATCGTTATACCGTTATTGTGGCGTTCACTTGTATGCTGGTGTTGATTTCAGTATCAATAAATACTGGCTGGTCACGATTCCAATTACTGCCATCTTCCGAGGACGATGGCGGCAGTATCACTCTAGCAATGCCGACTGGCACGCCATTTGAAGTGACAGACAGATACATGCAGCGCTTTATGGATGTAGGGCTTGAACTGCAAGGGGAGTATCTTAATGGCGAAGGCGGTGACCCAATCATCACTAATATTTTTGCTAAGACCGGTCAATCTGGTCGCGGTGGCGGTTTAGCTTCTAACGTTGCATCGTTAACTTTTGAAGGCATGCCTCTTGGCGAACGTGTTGTTGATGTTTCTAGTATCGATATTTTAAACGAATGGCGAAAACGTGCTGGCGAAGTTCCTGGCGCTGAATCATTAACCTTTCGCTCACGCGGCTTTAACGCTGGCGAGCCAATTAACGTTGAGTTACAAGGGCAATCCTTTGAAGAACTCGGCGCAGTTTCCGAAGCTTTGAAATTACGCCTTGCTGAATTCGATGGCGTCTTTGATATTGCCGATAGCCTCGCCAACGGTAAAGAAGAAATTCGCATCGAAGTAAAACCACAAGGACATATACAAGGCTTAACGCGCAGCTCTATATTAAACCAAGTGAGTGGCGCATTTAATGGTTCACAAGCACAACGCATTCAGCGTGGTCGCGATGATATTCGTGTTTTAGTTCGTTTCCCAAGGTCAGAACGTTCGACCACAGAAACACTTGAGGCAATGTTAATCGACACACCAAATGGTCGCCAAGTGCCCTTGTCGTCTGTCGCCGAGTTGATCCCTGATAGGGGCCCTACCTCAATCAGCCGAATTGATGGATATCGAACTGTCACGGTCACTGCAGATGTTAATCAAGAGTCGACTAATATGACGATTATCAATCGCGACATCGAAGCATTTCTTGCACAGACCTTGCAACAGTACCCGAATGTGCGCGCCGAACTTACTGGTCAAGCAGAAGAACAGCGCCAAGCACTGTCTAGCTTGCTACTAAGTTTTATAGCGCTGTTGTTCCTTATCTACGCCTTACTTGCGCTGCCATTAAAATCATATGGCTTACCACTAATCGTAATGTCAGTAATTCCATTCTCTATTGTTGGCGGTGTACTTGGACATTGGGTTATCGGTATTCCGATTTCATTACTAAGTCTATTAGGCTTGCTCGCATTAATTGGTGTTGTGATTAACGACAGCCTAGTTCTAGTTGACTACACCAGCCAATTACGCGCCAAAGGGGTAAAACTTACCGATGCTGTTCGCCAAGCTGGGGTTAAACGTTTTCGCCCTGTCATGTTGACCTCGTTGACAACTTTCTTTGGACTTATCCCACTGACATTTATCAGTCCGTTAGATAAGAACGCTACCTTCTTACAGCCGATGGCTGTGTCATTGTCATTCGGTATTTTATTTGCCACTATTATTACCTTGTTCTTTGTGCCACTGAATATGCTTATCGCCCGTGACATTAAGTACGCGCTAAAAGGCTCATCAAAAAACAACCCGGCAAATAATGATCAAGCAACTACCTAAGCGTTAATAATTTTTATGAAACATAAGCGGCAGCTAATTTAGTTGCCGTTTTTTATTTCTTAGTAAGTGATACCCTTAGATAATGAAATTAATGACTAGTCTCGGCTGGCTGCATCGTTGGCTAGGTTTTGCTTTATGTTTCACTATACTAAGTATCAGCCTTAGCGGTGTATTGCTTGTTTTCAAAAAAGAATACCTCTGGCTGAGCATGCCTGATGCTCGTCAAGAACTAGAACTTAGTCTCCCTGACATTGCACAAACAATTGAAACAATTACTGCCCAGTATGATGAAAACGAGATAGCATTAATTCAAACTCACTCAGAAGACCTTGCCTTATATAAAGTCTATTCTGGAGAAAGTGATCGAGCTTGGTATAACCAACAAGGAGAGCAGATTGACCAATGGCAAAACAACGGGCGACTAGAAGACTGGTTGCTTGATTTACATCATCGGTTTTTACTGGGCAATGATATTGGTTTGAATATAGCCGGCTTTAGCGGTCTGTTCCTAGTGCTTGTTGCCTTATTGGGGTTCATAACGTGGTGGCCACGACGGCGAACTTTAAAGCTTGGTGTTATTCCTAAACAAATAAAAAAAGGCACGTTAAGAGTTAGTCATGGCAATCTAGGTGCTATTAATTTTCTAGCCATTTTATTAATCGCTATTAGCGGTATTATTTTGACGTATCCTAATGAATCACGCGATTGGTTACTGACTCCTTTTCTTGAAGATGAAGATTATCTTTTATCAGAAGGCCCTCGCGATACGCTGATAGGTAAAGAACACATTAGCTGGCAACGTGTTCTTGAACGCGCACTTGCCCAATACCCCGGAGCTAGCGTTCGTTGGGTAACGCCTGAATCATTTTTCTCAGCGTACAGAGTTGTCGGTTTACAACAAACCGATGGTTGGAATTTCAGCGGTAAAACGGTGATTTATGTAGATGTTCTAGAAGGCTATATGGATGTTAATATCGACGCCATTAAAAGACCTAAAATTGAGCGGCTATACGACTTTTTATATCCATTACATACCGCAAAATTAGGCTTGTGGTATCGCCTTCTTTTATGCCTAGCTGGCTTAGCCCTTTTCTTTAGTACTTTATTTGGCATGATTGCTTTTATAAAAAATAAATAAAAAATTTGTCATATATTTCAATATTCATAACCTTTTACAAAGCTTTGACCTTTGCTAAGGTAAATTATCGATAATTCATCAAACTAATTACTATAATAATATGAACTTATTATCACAAATAAAAAATTTTACCTCTCTAACTATCTGTGTTTTTGCTTTAGTCTTAGCTTCATGTACTCAAGCCGCTGATGAAGCTGAAGTTGTCAAAGCCGAAATGGCTGACGGTGAACTTTGTACTGGCTACGCGGGTCAAACTCCTCGCGATATTGATTCAAAAACAGGAACCAATTCAGTTGTATTCGAACTTGCGCCACCTTCGTCTGAAATGAATTTATGTAATATCCATTTCCATGAAAGCGCAGAGCATAAAGCCGAAGCATTTTCAATCTATGCCGGTGATGGCAAAGACGGCTACGATTCTGGCTACCAATGCGGAATTTCACAAAACCTAACGGCTGCCGAACTAGCAGCACCGTCAGGCGAAATTTGCAAAGGCTTGCAACCTGGTGACACGATTGAAGTACATTATGTTCACACTAGCTGCGACGTCGACCCGGGTGCGGGTCTAGGTTCTTGTCTATCAGATGCCTGTGCTAACCCAGATTTACGAGTTGAGACACAAGTATTCACCTTAGTGAACGACTCTAGCGCACTAGACTTTGCTGATTTAAGCTATGGTGGCAATCAAGTAAACGGTTTACACCAAGCTAAAGCAATTCCAAGTAATACAGGTCTACCAGTCGAGTTTATGGGTTCAACCACTGGGCCAAGTTACAACGAAAAATCTTGTTCGCCACTACAAGTAACTTGGAGTGTGCGCCCACAATGCGCAAAGCTAGATATCAATACTATTGGCGCATGGTGTGAAGGCAATGTATTTGAAGAAGATCACGCACACGGTGTTCGCGCATTGGTAACAGAACCAAGCTTACTTGCGCCTATCCAATAAGCTTACCTTTTAGTAATTTTAAAAAGCCCTTAGCTAGTAGTTTTAAAAGCCCTTAGCGGCTTTAAAGAGCCTCAAGATTATTTCTTGGGGCTTTTTTATGCCTGCGTACTAAGATACTTCTAAGCAATATAGCCACAGAAAGGAATTACTTTTTGTTGTCTATCTGCCTGACTGTATTTGCCGCTGAGTATTGTTTCCCTATGGCCAAATGGTTTCCATGATGGCGCAATTACATTTGGCATGGTTGATCGATTCATTAGTTTGGCCGGTGATAAGGCAAACTCACCAAACCTCGCATTGACCTCATCAATCACTTTGTTGATTTTTATCTCAGCTTGATTGATGTTACCGAATAAATCAGCTTGCCCAACTTTGATTAATTTAGTGGCGGTCACTTGTACTTGATGCACACCTTTGCAATTCCATTTTTCTACCACGGCTCTTACACACAGTTTAAAAATATCCATCATGTTGGACGTTGGCATAATTTGATATTTGCCAGCACACCACCCAACTTGGGTTTTAAAACCAATATGGTAATGACCTGAAACATACTCATACAAACGCAGTCTTGCTGCGACCTTAAAACTCATGTGCAACAAATACGTTTTAATAACCTCAGGGTTTCGCGTGTTCGGCGGAATCACTTTGCCATGACCAATCGTTTTAGGTTCAGCAACGCGACTTATTATTGGCTCAGGGTCAAAGCCACCACAAATCATATACAAACGCCTGCCGACATTACCAAAGCGCTGACTTAATATGCTCATTGGTAGTTTTGCCACATCGCCACAAGTAAACACGTCATACTGCGCCAAATGATTTGCTACGCCTTTATTGATTCCGCATATGTCGGTTACGGGCACATTAGCGAGTTGCTCTTTTGCCGTATTGGGTTCAATCACAACTAGGCCGTCAGGCTTTTGAAGCTTCGCCGCCCACTTTGCTATTAGCTTTGAATCAGCCACGCCTACTGATGCTTTCACTCCAGAGACACTGAAGATCACTTCTTTGACACGCCGCGCTATGGTGAGTGGGTCTCCCAATAGTCTCTGGCTTTTAGTGACATCTAGGAACACTTCATCAACACTGAATATCTCCAACTCTGGTGTGAACTGTTCCATGCTTTTCATAATACGCGTTGATATTTGCACATAGCGCTCAGGGCGTGTTGGTTTGCGAATCAGGTGAGGACAAAGTTCGCGTGCTTTCTTTAAATGACTAACCGATTTAATTCCATACGCTCTCGCTTCGTAGCTACAAGTAATAATACAGCTGCCAGTCATGCCGTTGGTGATAGCAACTGGTTTGCCTCGTAATGCTGGGTCATCCATTTGTTCAATCCCGGCAAAAAATGAATTCATATCCGCAAATATGAATGCTCGCTCCCAGTACTCGGTCACTAGAATGAAAACTTATGAACGCTGTGCAAAACCCCTTGTATCTCTATGCGCTCTGCTAGATAAATCTGCGGTTCGTATTTTGCGTTTTCCGAATACAGTTCCACATGCTTACCCCGTTTGTAATAACGTTTAAGGGTGGCATCAGTACCATCAATAAGAGCAACAACAATCTGTTTATTGCGAGCTTTTCTAGTTGGTTTGATTAAAACAATATCGCCTTCCGTTATGCCAATATCAATCATCGAGTCACCTTTGATGGCTAACTGATACAAACCTTCATCGGTAAAACGTTCAAAGAAATTCAGTTGTTCTGAATCAGGTATCGCCTCAATCGGTCGCCCTGCAGCAATACGCCCAGCCATAGGAATATGGTTATTGTTCTTACTTAAGTAAACAACTCGATTGGACTCGTTGGATTTAACTAAAGCTTTTTTTTCAACCAATTGCGCCAAGTAGCGATGGATAGTCCCTTTAGATTTGTGCCCCAAGCCCAACATAATTTCTGATACAGAAGGACTATAGTTATGGTCAGCAAAATACGATTCAATAAAGCTAACTATTTTGTGTTCGGTCGGAGTCATTCCATCAATTATAGAGAACGAAAAGAGAACGTCAATAGAAACACTGGCATAACCTTCGTTGTGAACCGAAATACTCAATAAGGCCTTTGCAGATTGACATTATCAATAGGCTCTTGAATACTCAAAGCGGA
>CAZFEM010000029.1:0-18916 GCA_964517515.1 uncultured Gammaproteobacteria bacterium
TATGTACTTCAATCTATTTCCTTTAGTAAAAACTATTTTAGCCTTAAAAGATCTATTACTTCTTCACAAGAAACTTCATAAGGTCTATCATTTATCACTAATTTTTAACTTAAGAATTACTAAGTAGATGTCAAAAATTAAATCAACTGCTCTTTCTTTGACTATCCTTTTATCAGCATTCGCTAACCCATCTTATGCACAAAATACTGGTGGTGTCTTCGGACCAGTTGTCAACGAAGGCCATAGGTCTTTCCAATATCGATTAGCATTTGACCCAGATAATGCAAATAACACAACAGGCTTCGCACAACGTCTGCATTATCAACAAGCGATTAACGATGACTTTATGTGGCGTATTTTAGGTCAAACGCGAAAAACAGGCGCATCTGATGTGGACTTTGATTTCGTTCAAGGAGAATTATTTTGGCAGTTAGGAGAAAGTGAAAATTATCAAAGTGGCGTGCGGTTTGATCTTCGATTTCGTGATGGCGATAGACCAGACCAGATTGGCGTAAACTGGATGCATGAGTTTAAACTCAAAAATAACTGGAGCTCGCGTTTCCTTCTTCTCTCGACCGCCCAATTTGGCGATAATTCTGCGGATGGTGTTTTTCTACAATCACGCTTTAGATTTCACAAAACAACTTCCTTTGGTGGTGTTGGTGTTGAGAGTTTCAGCAATTATGGCAATAGCAGAGATATCGGCAGTTTTGACGAACAGTCACATACTATCGGCCCCTACCTATCTAATAATTTGAAGAACGGCTGGTCTACCTATTTTGGCGGGCAATTCGGCGTAACTGACCCTTCTGCTGATGCTGAACTACGTTTTTGGGTCACTAAAAACTTATAAATTATTTACAAGCAAATAAATCACGCTCTTTCAAAATAAATAACCCGATACTTTAATAAAAAAGCATCGGGTTATTAAAATAAAGCAATAAAAGAAAAACTATAGCTCTTTAGAAAGCAACCTGAAAGCGCACACGAAATTCTTCACCATCATCCTCAGTCACATTGCTATCACCAAACTGATAGCTACCGTTGATGCGAATATAGTCATTAAGGTAATAATTCAATCCTACTGCATAGGCCGTTGCATCGGTATCACCTAATTCAATATCACCGAAACCACCGTCACCATCTTCATAACGCACGACTGCTTCCCATGCACCACTAGCACTTTCTGGTTTTATCTTACCAAACGTACCCTTTTTATATGGGCGAACTTCGCCGGTAAAAACATAACCCGCTTGTACGTAAAAGCCATCAATCGACTCATCGAAACTACCAATCACGTCACCTGCATCGTCTTCAATCTCTACAACTTCATCAGCATCAAAATATTCAGCTTGGATATGAAAAGGCCCACTAACAGCAGCAACTTCAAGGCCAATCGCATCTTGCTCTTCAGTATCTTTGTACGACACACCAAAATGCAAAGTACTACTATCAGTTAAGATTGGAGCATAAGTTGCGCGAGCAGCGAAACCGTTATCTTCATCAGTACCTTCTTCTTTGAAAAAACCACCGGCATAATTAAATTTACCAAAATTACCGTGTAACTGAACACTCTCACGACGACCAATTAAGTAACGTTCAACGATCCCAGGGCGTTCCGAGATGCCAACATCTTTGGAAGAAATTAACTGTGACAAAGTAAATGCTTGGTGTTGATTACCTAGCGTTAAAACAGCACCACTACCCCAACCTGAGTAACGTAGGTAAAGGTCTTCAAAACCATCACCTTCGACATTCCAATTGACTTTATATTCCCAATCGTCGCCAACCTTGCCTGATACAAATAGGCGCGCGCGGCGCGCATCGAAATCATCTTCATCAACCTCGCCATTTAATTCAGAACGATTATAGTCATACTGGATACGTCCACCAATTTTGACGCTAAAGTCACCACTTGAAACTTCTAGGCCCCCTTTTGTGGATACTTCTACTCCTTCTTGAGCATTTGCGCTTGCAGTACCAAGCAACAAAGTAAGTAGCAAGGTCGTATTTAATTTGAATTTCATTTTAAAATCTCTCTCAGGTTATTATCATGGCTCATCACTGTGATGAACAAGACGTATTCTGAATAGATTTCGTTACAAGAATATTACAAACTATAAATATTTCCTTGGGTGGAAATAAACTGGTGAACTAAATTAATGTCGGTTTAATACGACAAGCCCAAGTTAGACTGTGGCTCTAAATTATAGATAAAGCTTAGATTAAAGGCTAACTTAGCTATTCCTTTTCTTCTTGCTTCTCTTGTGCTTCCTTTCTCAACTCTTCTAAAGAAAATGTTTCATTAGGGTTAGTCTCAGTATTTTGACCAAGGCCATCCTCGGTTTTAACCAACACTGGTGGCCGCGTAATATCCACTATTTGACCATCCGCGCCAACTTCACTCTGTCTGCTGTTGGTGCCACAGGCAGAAACAGTCAACATCAGGGTAATAACTGTAATTTGTTTAAACATCATTTCTTTAAAATACTTAGTTTTAGATTACTTAAGTTAGATAATAACAAAAAGAGCGGGTAAAAAAGTTAATTTTTAATTGGCTCTGATGTCTAAACGCTTGTTATTACTAATATTAAAGGTAACATTAGGTGGAAATTTTTATTATCAACTAACTGTATGAAAATCGGCGTAGTGATGGATCCTATTGGCTCCATCAATATTAAAAAAGACAGCACTTTCGAAATGATCTGGCAAGCCCAACAACGAGGTTGGCAGATTGTCTATTTCGAAATGGATGATCTAAGTATCCTCAACGGGATTGCTTTAGGTCGTGCTCGTTCGCTAACTGCTTTTCAAGACACCGCTCATTGGTTTGAACTAGGTGAGTCCGAGCAGATTGAGCTCGGCTCTTTAGATGCTATTTTAATGCGTAAAGATCCGCCCTTTGATATGGAGTTTGTTTACTCAACCTATATCTTAGAGTTAGCTGAGCAGCAAGGTGCGTTAGTCGTCAATTCACCCAAAGCCCTGCGCGACTGTAATGAAAAAGCCTATTGCGCCTGGTTTCCTGATGTTTGTCCTGACACCTTAATTTCTCGTGATGCAAATCAATTCAAAGAATTTTTAGTTAAACACCAAGACATTATTGTTAAACCATTGGATGGCATGGGTGGCGCGTCAATTTTTAGAATCAAAAAAGATTCGGCTAATATTAGTGTAATTATTGAAACACTGACAAACCATGGCAATACTTACGCGATGGCGCAAAACTATATACCAGAAATCACTGAGGGCGATAAACGCATTCTGATGATTGATGGTGAACCAGCACCTTATTCGCTAGCTCGTATTCCCGCCCAAGGCGAAACCCGCGGCAACCTTGCAGCAGGTGGTACTGGAGTAGCACAAGCATTATCCGAAACTGATTATGCTATTGCTAACAAGGTCGGTCCTGAATTAAAAAAACGCGGTATTTTATTTGCTGGCTTAGATGTGATTGGCGACCGTTTAACGGAAATTAATGTGACTAGCCCTACCTGCATTAAGGAGATCAATGCGGCTTTTGATACAAATATTGCGGGAGATTTATTATCTGCGATTGAGAATATAGTAGCAGGAGCTAACTAAGCATAATGGCTAGCGGTACAATAATGACACCTGAGCGTGATGTTCTTAGCGTTACCGCATTTTTTTCCGTGATGCTACATATTGCTATCATTCTTGGGATCAGTTTTAAATTACCAGATATTCGCGCCTTACAAAATACCGACAACACTTTGGATGTGGTGTTAATAAATTCGACGAATGATGAAACACCAGTTGAAGCTGAAACAATCTCTACTAATGACAATGCTGGTGGTGGTCTGGATGAACAAGAAGCCTCTTCGCCGATCCCCTACGAAACTGTCGACCCTTCGGAAGTACAAAGCATTAAAAAAGTTGCCAACCAACAAGAATCAACATTGGTTGCACCCGACAAATTAATTACCGCGCAACAAAGCGATGGCATTACGGTTCAAAAAGAAACGCCAGTTGAAGATGTATTAGAAAATGCTCAAGAGACGGTCGGGCCAGATGCAATAACAACAAAATCAGAACGACAACTTGAGCGCGAAAGATTGATTGCCAAACTGGCGCAATCGTTTGAGGATTATCAAAAAAAACCCAACAAAGAATTTTTATCGCCAAGCACTAGCAAACACGAAGCTGCACAGTATTTGGATGAATGGCGTAAACGCATTGAAATAACTGGTAATGCTAATTACCCGGTACAAGCTAAAGCTCGAGAACTATCAGGCACTTTGATTTTAACGGTCGAAATTAATCGCAATGGTACAATTGCTAATATTCAAATAAATAATCCCTCACCACACAAGCTTCTTAACGATGCAGCTGTTAGATTTGTTCGGGACTCCGCACCTTTTGCTACTTTTCCTGATCAAATTGATAAGGAAACGGATATTCTCGTTATTACGCGTGCTTTTCATTTTCTGAAAAACAACCAGCTTACCAGCAGCAATGTCTCGCGACCCTAATAACAGTAAAATTAGCAACGGCAAAATTAGTCATGCCAATCATTTTGTATTAGCTTTCGATATTGGCCTGAAACGCACTGGTGTTGCCGCCGGTCAATCGTTAAGTAAAACATCACAACCCGCTGGGCAAATTCAAGGCGATAATGGCCAATTAGATTGGTTACATTTAAAAAAGATATTCGCCGAATGGCAACCAACTGTTGTAGTGATCGGCGATCCGAGAAGCAAAGACCCACATCTAAAAAAATTAATTAATCGCTTCAAAAGCCATATCCAAAAAAATTACAAAACGCCTATTGTTGAAATTAACGAAGAATTAACATCGGCTTACGCCAATACAAAATTGCAAGAATTTAACTTCAACACTCAGAAAAAAATCAGTCTGCGTGATCAGATTGCCGCTTGCTTGATTTTAGATAGCTACTTCAATTCTGTTGATTCTATATAGTTATGCTATGCTAATTCGAATTCAAACCTGACTTTATTATTCTATTAATTGGTTTTTTATATCTCTTACTAAAAGTCATCTAAAATTCTATGCTGCCCTTTAAGTCACTTATCTCTTCGCAACAATTAACTCCTGAAATCATTGCACAATTGTTTGCTAAAACGAACTCAATGCAAGAACAGATTGATCAGTCTGGGCGCAGCACATTACTCGACGATAAAATTGTAGCGCTATTATTTTTCGAACCAAGCTCCAGAACTATGCTGAGTTTTCAGAGCGCTGCACAACGTTTAAAAGCTGGAACAATTTTTGCCCAAAATGCGTCATCTACTTCATTTGAAAAAGGTGAAAGCATTGAAGATTTAATCCAGATTGTAGCTGGTTATTCTGACATCATCATTATGCGCCACGCTCAACCCGGTAGTGCAGCAATAGCTGCCGAAGTGAGTGACGTACCATTCATTAATGCTGGCGATGGTGGTAACGAACATCCAACACAAGCCATTATTGATGCTTATACTATTCATAAGCACATCGGTCGACTCGATAATTTGAATGTCATGTTTGGTTTTGATTCCTTACAGTCGAGAAGCATTCATTCCTTGTCTAAGTTACTTGCTCAGTACGATGGAAATTCATTTACCTTTGTTGGCCCAGAACAATTGCTACCTAGCGAGACAATGCTAAATGAGCTACAAGACTTAGGGGTAAGATGTGCAACTCAAGCGGAAGTTGAAGTTAGCGACAGTTGCGATGTTTTATATGTTAATCGCTTACAAGAAGAACGATTTAGTGACCGAGCACTGTTCGATAGTAATCGACAAAAATTTAGATTAGAACGACATCATGTCGAAGGGAAAAAAGCTTTAATACTTGACCCTCTCCCCCGTATTGATGAAATTGCAACGCAGGTCGACTCATTGCCTAACGCTGTTTATTTCAAACAAGCAAGTTACGGAGTCTCGGTAAGAATGGCATTGCTTGCCCTGTTGCTAAAAAAATAAAACGTTTATTGATCTTGATTAATAAAGCTCGTCATCACTATCAATACTGACATTAGCCATTGTTTCGCCAAACTCGGTTTCTGCTGAGCCTTTACTATGCAACTTTATTTGTAAGCGTAAATCATTCTCAGATTCAGCATTTTTCATCGCGTCTTCATAAGTGATTAAATCTTTTTCATATAATTGAAAAAGCGCTTGATCAAAGGTCTGCATGCCCCACTCCTCAGAACTCGCAATAGTGGCACGAATTTCATCAATACGGTGGTTCTTAATCATATCTGAAATGAGCGGGCTATTAATCATGACCTCCACAGCCGGCACTCGCCCTTCACGACCTTTAATAGGTAATAAGCGCTGTGACACCATGCCGTAAAGGTTTAACGACAAATCCATTGCTAACTGATCGCGACGATCCGATGGGAAGAAATTAAAAATTCGATCAAGTGCTTGGTAAGCATTATTTGCATGTAATGTCGCGATACACAAATGGCCTGTTTCGGAAAACACAATGGCATTGTCCATTGTTTCACGAGTACGAATCTCACCAATTTGAATTACATCTGGCGCTTGCCGCATAGCGTTTATCAATGCCGAATCAAAAGAAGTCGTATCTACACCAACTTCACGCTGAGTGATAATCGATTTTTTATGTGTGTGTAAATACTCCACTGGATCTTCAATTGTAATAATATGGTCTTGCGAATTACGATTACGATGATCAACAAGCGCTGCCATCGAGGTACTTTTACCAGTACCAGTTCCACCAACAAAAATAAGAAGTCCACGCTTCTTCATAATCATTGTTTTAAGCACATCCGGTATATTCAATTCTTCGGTCGTCGGAATCGTCGATTTAATTGCTCGCACAACCATGCCTACACAATTTTGCTGAACAAATACATTAATCCTAAAACGTCCGATTTGTTTAGGATGAATTGCAAAGTTACATTCTTGATCTCGCTCAAAAGTACTACGTTGCTCTTCATTCATAATGCTGTAGCACAGCTCTTGTGACTCTTTGCTTTCGATAGGGTCTCCGGCAATTGGAAAAATTTTACCGTCAACCTTAAAACAAGGTGTTGTATCAACAGTTATAAATAAATCGGACGCATTTTTTACAACCATTGCACGTAACAGATCTGCCATCTTATACATAATCGGAAACTCCGTAATTCAAAATTTTGCTAACCATTCAGTTAATAAAGGTTGAGTATCAGTTTTAAAGTTCTTGATTAAACGAACTTAGATTTATCTACTGCTCGTGATCTCGCATCCGACG
The DNA here is from genome assembly GCA_964517515.1 of uncultured Gammaproteobacteria bacterium. Lineage (GTDB taxonomy): Bacteria > Pseudomonadota > Gammaproteobacteria > Arenicellales > Arenicellaceae > Arenicella. Next base: position 7,225 of record CAZFEM010000029.1, read on the forward strand.
AAGTGATTTGTCGGTTTCTTACTAGTGTCTCAAGACATTGATCAAGCGTTTGCATACCTTGTTGGATACCCGTTTGAATCATCGAATACATTTGTGCGATTTTATCTTCACGAATCAGATTACGAATTGCCGACGTGCCCAACATGATTTCATGTGCAGCAATACGTCCACCACCAACTTTCTTAATCAGTGTTTGCGCAATAACCGCTTGTAAAGACTCAGATAACATTGCGCGCACCATAGATTTTTCAGCAGCAGGGAATACATCCACAATCCGGTCAACTGTTTTTGCCGCCGAGGTAGTATGTAAGGTACCAAGCACTAAGTGACCTGTTTCAGCCGCGGTCATCGCTAGACGAATCGTTTCTAAATCACGTAATTCCCCCACAAGTATGACGTCAGGGTCTTCTCGCAATGCCGAGCGCAAAGCATTTTCAAAACTATGAGTATCTTCATGTAATTCACGTTGATTGATCAATGATTTTTTACTCTGGTGAACAAATTCTATTGGGTCTTCAACTGTTAAAATATGCTCGCGTTTATTCTCATTAATATAATCAACCATGGCAGCAAGTGTCGTTGATTTACCAGAGCCGGTTGGCCCAGTCACCAAAACCAAACCTCGCGGTTTATCACAAATTTCTTTGAAAACTTCCGGAGCATCCAAGTCTTCAAGACTTAATACCACCGAAGGGATGGTTCTAAATACAGCAGCAGGACCGCGATCTTGATTAAACGCATTGACACGAAATCGTGCCACATTAGGAATTTCAAATGAGAAATCAACCTCTAAATTTTCCTCATAATTTTTTCGCTGATTATCATTCATGATATCTAATATCATTTTCTGAGTCTGATCAGCAGTAAGAGCATCAACATTGACACGCTTAATATCCCCGTCAACTCTGATTAAGGGCGGTAAGCCTGCCGATAAATGTAAATCAGAGGCTTTATTATTTTGAGCAAAAGCTAGTAATTCTGCGATATCCATACATACTCCAAGATTAATTTAATAACCACTTAAATTATATTTGAGATAAAATATTTTGATGCAAGTCAAAATGACTTGAGTTTCTTTATAATAATGCTTTATATAGCAGCTAAGTATAACCACAAATCATCATATGCGTAATAGTGATTTCGCGCCTAAACAACTGACAAAGGTACAATATCGGATTGATTTAGCGGCAAAAAAAGCCAATCGTGATCCATCTGAAATTACTTTGATTGGCGCCTGCAAACAACAAAGCAGTGAGCTTATTGGTGAATTTCATAATGCTGGGCTAGATGACTTTGGTGAGAACTACTTGCAAGAATCGCTAGAAAAACGCAAGACGTTATCTACAATTCCAAACTGGCACTTTATTGGTCGCTTACAATCAAACAAATGTAAAGACGTCGCTCATCATTTTAGTTGGGTACATACAGTTGACCGGCTGAAAATAGCAAATGCATTAGCACTTGCTGCTGAAAAATCCTCATCAACGCTAAACATACTAGTGCAACTTAATATCGATGAAGAAAAATCCAAAGGCGGTGTCTCGGTGCAATCTGCTACTGAACTATGTAGTCAAATTAGCGAAATGAGTAACTTAAGACTACGTGGTTTTATGTTGATCCCTAAACCTACTAAGGATTTAGTCGAACAACACCGGCCGTTTGCATTAGCCAGAGAGACATTAGAAAGTATCAATCAGCGTTATGGGTTAGATTTAGATACTTTGTCAATGGGGATGTCAAACGACATTGAAGCGGCAATTCTCGAGGGCTCAACAATGATTCGAATTGGCACAGACCTATTTGGACCGCGTACAAATGATGCAAAAGCGTAATACATTTACGTAATGCATTTAATAAGCACCCAAAGTACAATAGCTTTATACAAAATAACTATTATAAAAAATAATTTCAGTGACAACTAAACTCGGTTTTATTGGCGGTGGCAATATGGCCAGCAGCTTGATTGGTGGATTATTACGAAATGCGCAAATCAATGCGGATAGCATAATGGTATTCGAGCCTAACGAAGAACGCGCCGCATCTCTTGCTAAAGAGTTCAATATTCAACTTGCTAATAATAACGAGCAATTGCTTAACTTCGCTAATGTCATAGTAATTGCAGTTAAACCACAAGTTTTACGTTCCGTTCTATTGTCATTAAAAGATCAATTTAAAATACAAAAACCATTGATTGTGTCTATTGTTGCAGGCATTCGTAGCGACAGTATCGAACAATGGCTTGATGACAAATACGCTGTTGTGCGAGTCATGCCAAATACCCCTGCATTAGTTGGAAAAGGCGCGAGCGGCCTGTATGCCAATGAGCGAGTAAGCGAACAGCAAAAGAAAGTAACGACTGATTTACTTAACTCAGTAGGCGTGTCGATATGGGTGAATAGTGAAGCTGACATTGATAGTGTCACGGCACTATCTGGAAGTGGCCCTGCTTATTTTATGTTGTTTATTCAATCATTAATTGAGGCTGGCGAAGCGACTGGACTCGATCGCGTAGCGGCACAACAATTAGCCATAGCAACTGCTGCAGGCTCAGCGCAGTTAATTGCTGATAGCGACCAACCTTTATCAACATTAATCGATAACGTCACTTCACCTGGCGGCACTACTGAACAAGCTCTTAAGTCATTTAAAGACAGTGATTTAAAAGGTATCGTACAAACCGCCTTTAACGCGGCGCGTATTCGTTCTGAACAACTTGCTGAAGAACTCGGAGAAAAATAGACCAATGGCTTATATAGAAAATGCAGGCGCCTTCTTAACTCAAACTCTATTAGGTTTTGCTCTGTATGTGATTTTATTGCGTTTTTGGATGCAATGGGTGCGCGCTGATTTCCGCAACCCTTTTGGCCAATTCATTATCACAGTAACAAACCCTATCGTTATTCCTTTACGTAAAGTGCTACCTAGCATTGGTACAATCGATACAGCAACAGTCGTCATTGCTTATTTAATTGCGTTATTAAAAGTCTATTTATTGATCCTGCTTAGTAGTTTTTCACCACCATTATTATCCATCTTGCTGTATACCCTTGGCGAAGTAATAAAGTACAGTATTCATATCTTTTTTGCGGCCATTTTTATTCAGATCATTGCTAGTTGGGTCAATCCTTATAGTAGTCACCCAATAGTGAATATTGCACATACCTTGGCTAACCCGATAATGGCGCCGGCGCGTAAACTGATACCACCTATTGGCGGACTGGATTTATCACCGATACTGGTGATCATTTTTTTACAACTCAGCTTACGTTTAATCGTTGCACCACTGCAAGGCGCATAATAGACCTTGTGTAAATTCTTGTATAACTAAAGCAATAGAATGAATAAGCAAACCGCTCAAACAATTGGCCTTGTCTCAGCTAAGAGCGCTCATTTTAAGGAGTCTTTAAAGTTAGAGAGCGGTGGTTCTCTTGATTCATATGATCTTGTCTATGAAACATATGGAGAGCTAAATAAAGAAAAATCTAATGCCGTTTTAATATGTCATGCTTTGAGTAGCAACCATCATGTTGCAGGATATTACGACGAAAGCGATCAAAAAAACACGACTGGTTGGTGGGACATTATGGTGGGGCCTGGTAAGCCTATCGACACTAACCACTTCTTTGTCGTGTGTAGCAATAACCTAGCAGGCTGTGACGGTACCACAGGCCCTGCCAGCATCAACCCCGATACCAACAAACCCTATGGCACTGACTTTCCAATTGTAACAGTCAAGGACTGGGTCGACTCGCAAGCACGACTGGCTGACCAACTAGAAATCCAACAATGGGCTGTTGTTATCGGCGGCAGCCTTGGTGGTATGCAGGCAATGCAATGGGCGATCAGCCACCCAGAACGCGTCAAACATTCATTATTAATTGCCACAGCAGCTAAACTAAGCGCGCAAAATATTGGCTTTAATGATGTCGCCCGCCAAGCAATTCGTACTGACCCTGATTTCCATGATGGCAATTACTACGAGCACAACACCGTACCTGCACATGGCTTACGGGTAGCGCGTATGCTAGGTCATATCACTTATTTATCAGATGACTTAATGGCAACCAAATTTGGTCGCTACCTACGTAAAAAAGAAACCTTCGACTACAACTTTAATCCAGAGTTTGAAGTTGAAAGTTATCTGCGTTACCAAGGCGATCAGTTTGTTAATAAGTTTGATGCAAACACATACTTATTAATGACCAAAGCGTTAGATTATTTTGACCCTGCGAGTAAACATAACGATGATCTAACAGCGGCACTAGCTCCTGCGCAGGCAAACTTCTTAGTTATTTCTTTTACTAGTGATTGGCGATTCTCACCTGAACGTTCGCAAGAAATTGTGCGTGCCCTGCAAAACAACAAACTTAATGTCAGTTACACTGAGATAAAATCACCACAGGGTCATGATTCATTTTTACTTGAAGTCCCCGATTATATCGAAGTAATGCGCGCTTATTTAGGGCGTATCGCTAATGTGATTAACTCGGAGTGAGCACATAATGGTCAGTAATAGCATTCTTTCAAGGCACGACCTTATTGCCATTGATAATTGGATTGAACCAAATTCTAAAGTTATAGACTTAGGCTGCGGTAACGGAAAGCTGCTTAGCCATTTACAAGAAAAAAAACAAGTAAGTGGTTATGGCGTCGAATTAAACACGCAAAAAGTGACTGAATGTATTGCTAATGGCGTAAACGTAATTCAAATCAACTTAGATAAAGGGCTTGGCCACTTTGAATCAAATTCTTTTGACTATGTTATTTTATCATTGACCTTACAAGCAATGCGTGACCCTAAAACATTACTCGAAGAAATGCTGCGCGTAGGCAAACAAGGCATCGTCACCTTTCCTAATTTCGCTCATTGGCGTAACCGCTTACAAATCGGTCTGCGTGGCAGCATGCCAGTCAGTCAAGAACTGCCTTTCAAGTGGCATAACACGCCTAACATTCATCTATGCACGATTAATGATTTTGAACAGTTATGTGCTGAATTAAATTTCACAATCGAATCGTCAATCGCGGTAAACCGTAACGGTCGAGAAGGAATTAGCCTTAAAACGTTCCCTAATCTATTTGGCGAAATTGCATTATTTCGCTTTAGTAATTAACAATGACTAATAACGATATTCTGCGAAGCCTACGTTTTGCTTTTGATTTTTCAGATAAAAAAGCTGTTGAGCTATTTAGCAAAGACCCTAATTCAGTAGCAAAAATCAACAAGGCAGAGTTTCAAGCACGTATCGCCAAAGAAGAAGACGCTAACTATATTGAATGTTCAGATGGTGAATTAGGCGCTTTTTTAGATGGGTTAATAGCGCACAATAGAGGCCTACAAGAAGGCAAAGCACCTACTCCACCGATCTCTCGGTTAACTAAAAACGATGTCTTAAAAAAACTTAGAATCGCCCTAAATTACCGAGAAGAAGACATGCTCGCGACCTTAAAATCTGGCGGCACAACGCTCTCTAAATCAGAACTCAGCGCATTATTTCGCAAACCGCAACATAAGCATTATCGTAGTTGCGGCAATCAAGTTCTTAGAAATTTCATCAAAGGGCTCTGCGTAAAACTAAGACCTTTAACAAAAGACCAATAACGAGGCTATGAGATGCAAGCAACTATCGATTTTCTAAATAGCATTATCTGGAGCCCTGCGCTCATTTATCTCTGCCTGCTGGCCGGTTTATTCTATTCGATTCAAACACGCTTCGTACAAGTTAGACAGCTTCGCGAAATGGGTCGTTTGATCAAAACTAACGCGGGTTCAGAGCAAGGAATATCTTCATTTCAAGCATTAGCAATCTCTCTCTCGGGGCGAGTGGGAACTGGTAATGTTGCTGGCGTAGCAGCGGCAATTGGTTTTGGTGGTCCTGGCGCAGTATTCTGGATGTGGGTTGTGGCTTTTCTAGGTGCCGCCACTGCCTATGTTGAATCGACTTTGGCGCAAATTTACAAAGAAGTTCAGGACGATCAGTATCGTGGTGGCCCTGCTTACTATATTGAAAAAGCCATGGGCCAAAAATGGTATGCCTGGTTTTTTGCCTTCTCAACCATTCTCGCCTGTGGCTTCTTATTGCCGACCGTTCAGTCTAACGCAATTGGTAATGCCGTTGCGCAGGCCTTTGGTAGTGGCTCGATCATTCAATCCTCGGCCTTTGGTGAGCTTAGTTCAACCAAGCTCATGACCGGCTCATTCATTGTTATCTTGCTTGGATTTATAATCTTTGGTGGCATAAAACGTATTGCCGCTTTTGCTCAGTATGTTGTGCCATTCATGGCCCTCGCCTACATTCTTACTGCCTTAATTATTATTGGCATTAACATTGACCAGCTGCCTGCAATCATCGGCATGATCCTTGGTGACGCCTTTACGCCTATGGCAGGTATTGGCGCCGCGATTGGCTGGGGTGTTAAGCGTGGTGTCTACTCTAATGAAGCTGGTCAAGGTACTGGGCCGCATGCAGCGGCCGCTGCCGAGGTGGAGCACCCAGCGCAACAAGGTCTAGTGCAAGCGTTCTCAGTTTATATCGATACTTTGTTTATCTGTAGTGCCACAGCATTTATGATTTTAATTACGGGCGCCTATAATGTTCATGGCGCCGGTGAAGGCGTTTTCTTAATCCAAAACCTAGCCGCAACATTTGATGCCAATAGCCCGAGTTTTACTCAAATGGCTATTGAAAGTGTGCTGCCTGGGTTTGGCAATCCTTTTGTCGCCGCGACCTTGTTCTTCTTTTCATTTACCACTCTGCTCGCCTACTATTACATCGCAGAAAACAATGTCGCTTATATTCGCCGCACAATCAATTTACCTGGCGCAATATTTATTCTAAAAGCAGGCCTTATTGCCATGGTCTTTTATGGCACTGTTAAAGAAGCTAATCTAGCATGGGGCTTAGGCGATATTGGCGTAGGTCTGATGGCATGGATCAATATCATTGGTATCTTAATAATCTTCTTTATGGGTAAGCCAGCGATCAAAGCGCTAAAAGATTTTGAAAACCAACAAAAAAATGGCGTCGAAAAATATACCTTTGATCCAAAATCTCTAGGTATTGAAAAAGCAGATTTTTGGGAATCTAAAATTCATAAATAACGCTCTTATCTACAAGTCATAGAGCGACCATGTTTTTATCGATATGGATAAAATATTGTTGTCTGTGAAATAAATTTCCTCTAGCTCTTTTATCAAATCACTTGAGAAAAGTGCATCTTCTTCTAGACGTAAATTAATAAGAATTTGTTTTTCTGCAAGTTTATCTTTTAGTGCGTGATATTGAGTTTTATTCAAAGCAACACCACTACCATTAAAACCAGATTCTAGGACTTGTGAAGCACTGCTATCTGATGTGGCAGCATTATATATAGTCATGAAACCTGCTTTCAAAAAAGCTGCGATGCCAACATCAAAATCTAAGAGTAATTTGCTTTTGTTTTTAAGCGTATAACTCTGATCTAAATATTCAAAACGTGTTACCGCTTCTACAATATTAGCGTTATTAATGCCATGCAGGTTAAACCAAATATTTTCCAGTGATAACAAATCTATGTTTGATAAAAATTTATCAAGGTTAACCTCTGCCATTGATTTATCATCAGCACCTACTAAATACTCCTTACCATCAAAAATCACATCAACCTCAATTGAGTTAATGCCTGCGCTATGCATAAACCCAATCTTGTTAATGGTATTACTTTGCAGCGCGACAACTTTTTTTAATAACCTTGAAGCATTTAGTTTTGTGATGTTTTTTTGTTGCCAAAAGCTTAGATTATTAGTCGCATCCAGCTTTTTCGAACCATGCAATGTTGTCGGTTGTGAGACTTCAATATAGGCTGCTGACGCTAAATTATTTTTCTCATCAACTAACTCACTTTCAATGCCGCTTAGACCTGAAATTAATTCAAAAGCATGGTCATTAGTGAATATTTTTTGTTTATTCTTTATCAGCTCATTCCATTGCTCTGAGTTTTTTTGTTTCCATGCCTCATTCGCCCAAAAAAACATTGGGATTTCAGCCATATTAAAATCGAATAATGATGGATTATGACCTGTGTTTTGAATTGCATTTTCACCATGATCAGGAAAATATAACATTGCAGAGGGTTCATCATTATCGCGTAAAAACTCGATAGCATCAGATATAATTCCATCGGTATAACGTATGCTATCGTCATAACAGTTTATATCCCAAAAACGTTTAGAAATTATATCAGCAACATCACCAAAAATATATTTCTGAGGTTCGTCAGAATATGACTTAAAATCGTCAGGGATACGCTCACAATACACAGTATGACTGCCTTGCAAATGCATGAACACTAACTGGTTATCATCATTTTTAGAAACCGCTTCTTTCATTAAAGGAAGCATTTTTCCATCATGTTCATTTGGCGTTCTACGTATACCAATTCGCGTATTTATATAAGTAACGTCTTCTGCTTCAGTTCCAATAACGCTCATATGACTATCAAAGGCACCGTACATTGGCTTATTACTTACCCAAGCTGTTTTTAGGCCCGCGGTCTCGGCTAAATTAATCACTGAAGGTGCTCGAATCCAATCACCACCATTATAATTACTAGCGCTTGTTAGTACCCTCGAAATAGTTTGGTTCGACAATGTATGGTTTGAGTAAACAGCATCGAATCGAATCATTTCACCGCTTTCGATCAGACTGTCAGCATAAGGAGTGGTTTTACGAAAATAGCCATAACTCGACATATGATGCTTAGATGCTGATTCTCCTAATATTACAAGAAGAGTTTGTTTCGTAGCTTTTGTTTCAGCACCAAGCTGATTCAATATATCCTGTCTTTGGTCGCTCATCTCCCTGAATATTTCAAACTCATGAAAGTATGTAGCGACTGCCTCGTTAATTATCAAAAGTACCGGAGTTTTATCCAGTGTCGTTGGCCACTGAACAACACTAATCATAAAAAGAAATAAACCAAAAATAAATGTTGTCGCTTTCTTAAAGACTGGAGAGTAAACCGTGTAGATAACTAAAAACAAAACAAGTAGAAAAACGACGATATAAAGAGTGTATGACAGCTGCCAATGCGTCACTAGAAACTCAATACCTTGCCTAAGGTTAGATTGCATAACAGCATGCACTTCATTTTTACCTAACGCGACTAAAAAGCTATTTTTATGCGCTATAAAGGCAAGTGGAACTGATAGCACTATTACAGAAAACACGCTGGCAAGTATCATTTTTAGAATTCGCCAGATTGGTAATCCACCTATCATCATTAACAAGCCGACAAAAGCTAGAGATAAGAATATCGTATTTATAAGTGCACTGAGAACCGCAGATCCAATCGTTAAATTTGCAAATATTAGCGCAGTATTAAAAAGAGCTCCCATGCCAGCATAAAAAGTACTCACTCCAAATAATATAAAGACTAGAGCGGTAATCGACCAAAAAATTAAAAACCCGTATGAAAAATTATCAATTTTATTCTTTTTTGAAAAAGAAAGCAGAGCTTTACCACACCGACTTCCACCTGGAGCTCTAAAGTTTATATATAATCTATCTCCCTTAAAGAAATCAAAAACAAATTGATCTTTTTTATCCTTAGTCAATACATAATTCACATCAATCGCACTATCTAGATAAAGTCTTAAAATAGCTTTACCAATTTGCTCAGGCGCACAATTCTTAGAGGTGTAAATAGACTCTACATCCAAGATTACTTTTGAACTAGCTGTTGCAACTAAACGAATACCCATTTCATCCGGCGCATTAGGCGCTATTAAAAATCGTTCTCTTACATTTTGATCACGAACAATATAATCTTCGATGGGAAGATCTCTTAATGTTGTATGGGTAATATCAATATTGTTGAATGGGATTGCATCATCAAAATTATGTTCTAATTTTGACTTGATCAAATAGCTAAAAAGCACAAGAAAAATAAAACATAGGTATAGAGATACGTTACTAAAGAAACTGTATTTTTTCATTCTAAGGGAATAGCCAAGACCAAATTGGGTAACAAAAGTGACGATTATATCGCTATTAAAATTAGACGCCAGCTAGATAGTTGAATATATTTTCAAGCTCTTATTCTCCATAAATAAGAGTTTATAGACCAGCATTAAGTGTAGGTACTTGTGCAATACAGCTATGCCTACCAGCAAGAAAAATCCTTATAATCAGATTAAGCGCCTACTAACCATCAGCTAACAAAGTGCGCAGGTCACTTATCGCGGCATTAGCACGTGTAATATAGGAAGACATAACTAATGAATGGTTAGCAAACATTCCTAGCCCGCTACCATTTAAAATCATTAGACTGCGGATCGGTTGTTGCGTCGCTTCAAGCTCGCGGATAATTTGCTGTAAGCTTACTAAGGCATTTTTATCGATTAACACTTCACGAAAATCAATTTCTGCGGCGCGTAAATAATGGATCAATGCCCAAGCTGTGCCACGTGCTTCAAAAAAATTATCATCAATCTCGAACCAAGAAGTTTTAGTAACAACTTGAGGACTTGCTTGAGTAGATTGCTCAGCATTTTTATCGCCGGCCAAATCGGTATTAACTCGAACTTGTGGTTTAGCGGCACTCAATCTTTGTGATAATGAACCTAGTCTTTTTTCGACAAGGCTCAACCATTCATTCAAATTATCAGCACGCGCATAAAATTGCGCATTTTGCTTGCTGGTATCTTGTAGGCTGTCTAAATAGTTTTGCAGGCCTTCGCGACCATCTTTATATTCACCTTCCGCAGAAGGAAAAAGCCAGGCAAAACTATTAACATTAAATTTTGGCTCGGCTTCTTCTAAATCCTTGTCGGCAAGTGATTGAGTTTGTGAACGACTAAAATCGTTGCGTAGTGCTTTAGCTAAATCACGAACTTGTTGTAAGACGCCAAATTCCCAGTTCGGCATATTATCGAGGAAAACACTTGGCGGCATTTTGTCATTACTTAAATAACCTCCCGGTTTATCAAGCAATACATCTACTGATTTAATTAGCATACTGGCAGTAGCAACACCAACTACTGGAGCTTCACTTGCTGTTGGTAAATCTATAAGGTCTGGTTCTCGACTCCAGTACCATGAAATTAGACACATTATAAGAAGGATCACCGCTACAGTGATGCCAATTGGTTTTTTAAGTGCTTGCATTAGTTTCTCTAGATATTGGAGACAGTCCAACAATATATATGATCAATAAAAAGAAAATCAACATCCTTTTGAAAGTATTGTACTTACTATTAACTTTATTATTGCCCTTAATAACTTATATCAATTGTATATAGCTCTGATTACATTAGAGATATAATTTTTGCACCCGACCAGCATAAAAATAAGTATGGGGTTTCAAAAAAATCTTTTAGGGCAAAAAGACTTTTTGACTTATTCTAGGGTAGGAATAAGAAATTCCTCACTTTTATAACCTGATCGGGGCAAAAAACTTGGTTCACCGAATGCTTTTCATCTATTCACTTATTAAGTAGGAATGTAATTACACAGATAAAATATAACACTCAATTTTCTTAATAGACTTTGTCAAAGCATCGTATGAGACCATACAATTCGTGTATTTAATCTACCATGACATTGTCGTAGACACATGAAATTTGATGTTCTTTTACACATTTATGCAAAATTTAACAAAGATCCGCATTGTTCTTGTTCGAACCTTTCATCCTGGCAATATTGGCTCTGCA
>CAZFEM010000029.1:19016-23015 GCA_964517515.1 uncultured Gammaproteobacteria bacterium
AAAGATCCGCATTGTTCTTGTTCGAACCTTTCATCCTGGCAATATTGGCTCTGCAGCTAGATCAATGAAAACCATGGGGCTCTCTGATCTAGCATTAGTTAGCCCCAAAGACTATCCAAACGAGCAAGCTAATAAAATGGCAGCCAGTGCTGAAGATTTATTGGAACAAGCAAATGTATTTTCATCCCTACCTGATGCTATTGCCGACTGCAATGTTGTGATTGCTGCAACTGCACGACCGCGCGGTTATGATTTGCCTGAATTATCACCAGAGCAAGCAGCAACAAAGCTCCTTGAAGGCTCTGCCAAGCAACCAGTTGCGTTAATTTTTGGTCCTGAACGCATGGGTCTACACAACGACGATATCAAATTTGCCAAATACCGAGTCACAATTCCCGCTAACCCTAATTATAATTCATTAAATATGGCAGCAGCGGTACAGACTTTGAGCTATGAAATATATAAAACTAGCCTCAAGGATATTTACCAAACCGAATCAACAGGCACAGCATCTAAAATCAAACAATTACCAACATCGGCGGAAATAGAACAACTCTATGAACACTTGGAAAAAGTTCTTAGGGAGATAAATTTTTTACGTCCTCACTCCGGTGAGACTATGCAACGCGTAAGACATTTTTTGTCACGCGCCGAACCCGATATATTAGAGACAAATATTTTACGCGGCGTGTTATCTTCAATAGAGAAAACAATTAAAAAAAAGTGATCTCAAATATTTATCACTCGCTAATTATTTAACCTGATGTAATTTAACAACGGTTTAATCAAACAAACATGCTTGAAGCGCAAAAATTATCCAAACATTATGGCTCGAAAATTGCATTAGATAATGTCAGTTTTACCATTAAGGCCGGTGAGATTGTCGGTCTCATTGGTCCTAATGGCGCAGGTAAATCTACTCTCCTTAAAGCAATTATGGGGCTAATTAACTACTCCGGGAAATTAATGGTTTTCTCACAAGAGCCACTTAAAAACCGTACACAGTTACTAAAAAGAATGAGCTATATCGCAGATGTCGCATCCCTACCGACATGGATGAAAGTCGCCGATTTGCTCGAATTTGTTGCGCAAACACACCCACAGTTTGATCTTGATTTAGCCAAGCAGCATCTCGCAAATACTGATATATCTTTACAACAAAAAATTTCCACCCTGTCAAAAGGCATGAAAACCCGCCTGCATATAGACACAGTTTTAAGTACTAATGTAGACCTGCTAATCCTTGACGAGCCAACCTTAGGTTTGGATGTGCTTGTACGACGTGACTTTCAAGACCGCTTAATCAAAGAGTACTACCAACAACAGCGCTCTATTTTAATTACCACACATCAAGTTGACGAAGTTGAAAATATATTAACCCGCGCTATTTTTATCAAAAGCGGCAAAATTACTCTCGACTTTAAAGTTAGCGAACTCAAATCTCGTTATCAAAAACTGTTAGCGCCAAACAACACGGTTTTCGATAAGCCAACAATTCAACCCATCTATCAACGCACACTACCAGAACAAACCGAATCGATCTTTATTGATGTTGAGCAGAATCAATTGTCACAATACGGTGAAGTAACAACACCTTCACTCGAAGACTTGTTTGTCGCGTTGAATTCATAATCTATTAAGAGCAAACCCAAACAAACCCTACCAAATCTTCTAAATCAGAATTAAAAATCATGGGCACCCTATTTATTTGTGCCGCCTTTATTTTTTCTTAGCTTCGATATTTTACTTCTTGCTGATTTGTCGTACCTCACCAGGACCTGAGCCAATAATTCGCTTAAACGCTTTTGAAAATGATGCATCGCTCTCGTAGCCACAGCGTAAAGCTGCCTCATAGGTACTAATTCCCTCATCAGCCAACCAACGGTATGCTTGCGTCATACGCCATTGGGTTAGATATTCGGCTGGCGACAAATCAACCAATTCTTTGAATAAGGAACTAAAGGCCGAGCGCGACATACCAGCTTGTTTTGCCAATTGCTCGACGCTGAGACGTTGATCAGTGTTGTTGTGGATCAGATCAAAGGATTTACTTAACTTGGGGTGATTCATCGCGGCAAAAACACCGGTACCAAAATCCACATTATCCCGAAACAAAACATACAGCAGAGAGTCCGAAAGTCGATCTAATAAATAGTTAGGGCTTAGCCCTGAGTGATTAGACTCTTCAAGGATGAGTTTTAATATTCGAGAAGCAAGACCTGATTTTTTCTGTTTGACCACAAATACACTCGGTAGCTGAGCTAACAAACGATTAAAAATAGGATGTTGATGTGCAAAGTGACCGCATACCAGGCCGGTCGACTCTTCCTTCAATAATTGCGTCATTGGTATCGAGGGACTCGAATTCAATGTCGCGCCATTATCGATGGATGCTGCAATTTTGTGGCTCGCATCCATCGGCATAAAAATCGCATCGCCTTCATTCAAGGTAAAGATCTCTCCCTCAACCTGTATTTCACACTTCCCTCGAGTGACAACATGAAAGTTCATCAAACTCGAACCAGAAGTATCAACGGACCAGGTACCGCAGTACTGACCGTTATGAAACACATTCGCCCGAACTTTTAGTACCGCAAATAATTGATTAAGCGCATTTAAAGACAATCAGACATATCTCCCGGTTATATGAACATAGGCGGTTTTACGAGTTGCCCCTACTATTTCACTCATCGACAAATTGTACGTCGATTTTTTTTAAACAACAAAAAATTATGAGGTTTATTATGAATATCAAAAAACATATCGCGATACTAATTTCTTTTCTGGTCTTGAGCATCACTGGTGTGCAAGCCGCCGACGTTACTCAGGGCAAAAATGCGAATGGCGTTATATTGAACGGCTATGACGCAGTCGCATATTTTACCCAGAGCAAACCTGTAGAAGGTTCAGCAAATTACACAGCTGTGCATAACAACGCCATCTATCAATTCAGCTCAGCGAAAAATCGTGATGCTTTTAATGAAAATCCATCAAAATACGAACCTCAATTTGGTGGGTTTTGTGCATATGGTACGGCCTTAGGGAAAAAGTTTGAAGTCAATGGTAAAGCCTTTGAAGTTGTCGGCGGTAAACTGTACGTCAATAAAGATGAAAATGTATACGACACTTGGGTCAAAGAAAAATCTAGCAATATTGAAAAAGCCCATCAACAATGGCCAGAGATAAAACACATCGCAGCATCAAAGCTATAAACGTCACAGAATAACCTCGCTACCCTGAAAGGTAGCGAGGTATTAGTACAAATACTTAACGACGCAATAATTAAAAAGAAAGTTAAAAAAACTCGCAATTCGGTACTGATTTGAACTTGTGATTTCGGGGCATTTAATCGCTAAGACAATGAGCTAAATATTTAGTACAAGACTGCTTAAATGCACTAACACTGTTTTTTATATCGTTTTATAATTTCCATATACTGCTTGTATTTACTCATCCTGATCGCTTTAATAGCAGGTAGATGCCTAACCAATTCAAACTATTACCAGCATTGCTCAAGAGAGAGCTTTTAGAGCACAATAATTTGCGCCGTGTGCCGGTTATTTTGCTCTGTATTGCGCTGCTGCTAAGGCTAGCTATTTATATGGGTACGCCGTCTCCCGATCTAGGCTTTGTCGAGCAGCTACAGTTAGATAAGGTTGTCGACAATATACTCAGTAGCGCAATGGCACGATCACTATACTCAATGAATTTTATTATTATGATCGCGATGTATATTACCGCTGTGTTTTATTCACTGTCGTGTTTGTTCAATGAACGACAAGATCAAAGTGTGTTGTTTTGGCGTTCCCTGCCAATCTCAGACTCCTTAACGGTGGCATCAAAATTAATCATTGCCTTATTGGTTATTCCTTTGACTATTCTGCTGTGCCAAATAATTACTACGGTGATCTTTCTCGATGTAAATAGCATCGACTATTTTGCTAACTACTTTTTTGCATCATTAAAATACCTCAGCAAGATAGTCGTTTGGTCAATGCT
>CAZFEM010000029.1:23115-29702 GCA_964517515.1 uncultured Gammaproteobacteria bacterium
CCAAAGAATATAGAATCTGTTAAAGCGCCATGACATATTAACTGACAAGCATTAAAATGGCAGGATATTGCAAACTCGATTTTTGCGAAAAAAATAATGACTGAAATAAGACACGACTGGACTCACCAACAAGTCCTTGAATTGATGAAGCAACCTTTGAATGATTTATTATTCAAGGCGCAGTCTGTTCATCGTGAGTTTCATAATCCAAACGAAGTGCAAATAAGTCGGTTGTTGTCGATCAAAACAGGGCGTTGCCCAGAAGATTGTGCCTATTGCCCGCAAAGCATTCGTTTTGATACGGGGCTAAAAGACGAGGAACTGGTCGAGTTAAAAAAAGTAATTGCCGAAGCGCATGAAGCAAAAGCGGCTGGGGCAACACGTTTTTGTATGGGTGCAGCTTGGCGTAGCCCAAAAAACCGTGACATGCCAGTGCTGTTAGAAATGGTTAAACAAGTGAAAGGCCTTGGTATGGAAACATGCATGACCCTAGGTATGTTATCCGCAGAACAAGCTAATGAATTTAGTGATGCGGGTTTGGATTATTACAATCATAATCTTGATACGTCTGAGGAGCATTACGAAAAAATCATTACCACGAGAACATATCAAGATCGTTTGGAGACAATTCAACATGTGCAAAATGCCAAGATCAAAGTATGCAGTGGCGGGATTATTGGCCTAGGCGAACAACAACAAGATCGAGCGGGCTTATTAATGCAATTAGCTAATTTGCCACAGCACCCTGAGTCAGTACCGATTAACCAATTAGTACGAATAGAAGGCACACCGCTTGCTGAAAACGAGGACTTAGATCCAATTGATTTTATTCGCGTTATTGCTACGGCGCGAATTATGATGCCCAAAGCAGCAGTGCGCTTATCGGCTGGACGCGAAGAGATGAGTGATGAAATGCAAGCGATGGCGTTTTTCGCGGGCGCAAATTCAATTTTCTATGGTGAAAAATTGCTCACTACTGAGAACCCAAATGAAAATCATGATGCGGCATTATTTGCCAAATTAGGGATTCAAGCGCAAGGACAAATGGTTGAAATGGAGGATGATTGCGCTCAGCAACAAGCAGACAGCCTCGATGCGCCTGTCTCTTCTGCAAAGATTGTGGTAGAACAAGG
Source organism: uncultured Gammaproteobacteria bacterium (assembly GCA_964517515.1). GTDB lineage: Bacteria > Pseudomonadota > Gammaproteobacteria > Arenicellales > Arenicellaceae > Arenicella. Next base: position 24,249 of record CAZFEM010000029.1, read on the forward strand.
TTTAGCCTCACGTCTGAACTAAATTTATAGATGAGTGATCTGAAACTTCGGAATACAGATTTCGATCAACAGCATTTATGGCACCCCTATAGCCCTCCACCGAACAGCAATCTAAATAAAAACTTAGTAGTTAAAAGTGCCAATGGTGTGCGACTGACTCTGGCTGACGATACGCAAGTGATTGACGCAATGTCATCTTGGTGGTGCGCAATCCATGGTTATAACCATCCGACTATTAATGCAGCAATAAAGTCTCAAGTGGATACTCTGTCACATGTGATGTTCGGTGGTTTAACGCACCAACCTGCGATTGAGTTGGGTGAAAAAATTCTCGCTATTGCGCCTAATAACTTAGAACATATTTTCTATTGTGACTCCGGGTCTGTAGCGGTTGAGATTGCTATGAAAATGGCAGTGCAATATCAATTTGCGCAAGGTAAACAAGATAAGCATAAGTTCCTGACGATTCGCTCTGGCTACCACGGTGACACTTGGAAGGCGATGAGCGTGAGCGACCCAACGACTGGCATGCATCACTTATTTAAAGGGGCATTGCAGGCCGAATACTTTATTGCTCGACCTCCCATTGAATTTTCTCAAGAATGGCATAACGATCCTAAAAAAAATGGTCTACAAGAATTAACCAACATACTAGCAAAGCAAGCCGACAATATTGCCGCGCTAATTCTTGAGCCTATTGTACAAGGCGCTGGCGGTATGTATTTTTATCATCCTGAATATTTAAATGCCGCACGGCAATTATGCGATGACTATAATGTGTTATTGATTTTTGATGAAATAGCGACGGGTTTTGGTCGTACAGGCGAGCTGTTTGCTACTGAGCATACAAAAATTCAAGCGGACATTCTCTGCCTTGGTAAAGCCTTAACCGGCGGTTATCTTTCAATGGCTGCAACCTTATGCTCTGACCAAGTGGCTAAGGGTATTGGTGATGGTGAACCTGGTGTCTTTATGCATGGTCCAACATTTATGGGCAACCCTTTGGCATGTAGCGCGGCGATTGCAAACTTGGATTTATTGGCATCAAACAAATGGCGCACACAAGTGAAAGCGATAGAACAGCAACTGCATGACGAATTAAAACCCGTGGGAAATTTACCAAACGTTGCCGATGTGAGAACCATTGGTGCGATTGGTGTGATTGAAATGACTGAACGGATAGATCCTGTAATCGCGCAACAGCGCTGCAAGGAACTCGGTGTTTGGTTGCGCCCATTCGGTAATAATATTTATTGCATGCCGCCCTATTGCATTACGCAAGACGAACTCTCTCAGGTCAGCACGGCAATGTTAACTCTAGCAAAAGAAGTATAAGCGCAATGAAATATTCGGAATTTCATGCGCAGCTCGCTGAACTAAAACAAAAACAAAGCTATCGACGAATTCAAGTTGTCGATTCGAACACGCATCTGGTTAATTCTAATCGACAAGAGCTGATTAATTTTTCAAGCAATGATTATTTAGGGCTTGCTGCTGATGAAGAATTGCAACAGCAGTTTTTTGCCGACACTGGTATTGATAAAAGTCATTGGATGAGCGCATCTTCATCGCGCGCGCTCACTGGTACTAGCTCAAGTCACAGCCAATTAGAAAAACTGATTGCGCAATCCTATAATAAATCTGGCGCTTTATTGTTCAATAGCGGCTACCACGCCAATACGGGGATTCTGCCAGCGCTGACTAGTAAAGATGATTTAATTGTTGCTGACAAATTAGTGCACGCCAGTTTAATTGATGGTTTAAATCTCTGCTCAGCCAAATTTAAACGTTATGCGCATAATGATATTGATCACCTGACTCAGCTATTGGAAAAACATCGGCAGGATTATCGTCATGTATGGATCGTTAGTGAATCCTTATTCAGCATGGATGGTGATATTGCGCCACTTGCAGAATTAGTCGCCTTAAAAGAACAATATCAATGTTACTTATACATTGACGAAGCCCATGCCATTGGTTGTCTTGGTGCAACGGGGCTCGGGCTCGCCGAACAGCATGATGTTATTGATGATATCGACTTACTGGTTAGCACTTTTGGTAAAGCCTTGGCTAGTTGCGGTGGCTTTGTGGCTGGCGATGAAGTATTGATACAAAGCTTGGTTAATAAGTCACGCTCATGGTTATTTTCGACTGCGCTTGCGCCAATAAATATCGATTGGAATATTTTTATTTGGCAACAGTTAGAAAATTTTTTGCCACAGAGAAAACGACTAAGCGAATTAACCGAACTATTTCGACAAGGGCTAAATAACTTAAACCATGACTGCCTAGGAACTACTTATATTATCCCTTTGCTTATTCCTGGTAATGACAAGGTGGTTAGATTAGCGAATAAATTACAAAATGCAGGAATTTTAGCCATGCCTATTCGCTCACCGACTGTTCGTTCTGGTAGCGAACGTATTCGTTTTTCCTTGACGGCAAATCTTCCCGAACAAACGATTCGACAATGCTTGGAAACTTTGCATGAAGTTTAAATGGTTGCATCAACAAAACAACGCTAGCGACATTATTGTTTTTTTTAGTGGTTGGGGATTTACTTCTGAAGTAGTTGCGCATCTAAAGCCTAGCTCAAATACGGATGTATTATTTGTTCAGGACTACAGCACGCTAGATGGCAAAATGCCAGATTTACAGCACTATAAAAAACGCCATCTAGTCGCTTGGTCATTTGGGGTTGCTAACTTCATTACGTGGAGTGAACAAAATAGCAGCGTGATTTTTGATACTCATACTGCGATTAACGGTACACCACTCGCCATTGATCAAAAAATGGGCATTGCAAAAAGAGTAGTGCAACAAACCATTGATAATTTCTCAGCAGACAATTACCAAGCGTTTTTAAACCGCTGTGGGGGCAGCAACAGTTCTTTTACTACAAGTGACGTTATATTAACTGCCTTAAAGAATGAGCTAAATATCATCAATCAACGAGAATATTCTGCGTCAAACAATATCAACTGGGACAAAGTAATCGTAAGTCAGCAGGACGTGATTTTTCCTGTCAACAATCAACAGCGCGCTTGGCACAAGTCCTCTTATCAGTTGATAGACGCGCCTCACAATCCTTTTGATATTTGGTCGGATTGGCAAGATTTGCTTGCTTAAGTAAGCCGCTATTACGACAATAGCAAGATGTTGTCGCAAGCAAAAATTTCCCGCTCATTTCAACGCGCTCTTTCTACCTACAATAGTGCTGCTGTTGTACAAAAAAACTGTGCACAGGAACTAATGACTTATCTTCATAGCTATCAAAAAAGCTATCAAGACTCGGCGTCATTAGAACGCGTTTTTGAGTTTGGTTGCGGCACAGGATTCTTAACCAAGCATCTTGTTAATCAATTCACCATGAAAGATTTTTTTGTCAATGATTTGATTGCTGACTGCAAATCCTTTTTGCTTGATCAAGGTATTAATAAACAGCAATTTAATTTTATTGGTGGCGATATTGAACAAATTACTATTCCTCAATCATGTGATCTGATTTGTTCTTCTTCCTATTTACAGTGGAGTATCGATCAAAAAAAATTGCTTGGGCAATTAACTAATGCTTTAAAGGAAAACGGCTGTCTGGCAATTAGTAGCTTTAGTGAAGGTCATTTTGGCGAATTAACTTTCATACACGAACAACAAAACAAACAAGCTCACTCTAACGCATTGAACTACTGGACTGTTGATATGTGGCAAGAGTACTTACAAGCAAACTACAAGATAGAATTGATCAAAGAAGATGAGCATGTATTGTGGTTTGAGTCGGTGAATGAACTACTTATGCATTTACGCCACACTGGTGTTAATGGCAATGCTGGTGAAAATTGGAGTCAACAATTGCTCACTGATTTTAAACAACAGTATGAAAAATTATTTTCTGCTAACAATAAAGTTCCACTAAGTTATCGACCAATTTATATTATTGCCCGTAAAATAAACTGATATGACGATTCTATTTATTAGTGGCATTGATACAAATATAGGCAAATCTGTTGCCTGTGGCGCATTGGCGAACAGCCTAATTCAACAAGGCTTAAACACGTGTACGCAAAAGTGGATTGAAACAGGCTGCGAGAATGAATCGCAAGATTTGCTAACGCATCAGTCTATGGTTGAGAGTCAAATCAATCAACATGATATCTCCTTGCATGCACCCTATTGTTTTAAATTCCCCGCCTCACCACATTTGGCGGCGTCTTTAGAGAAGCAGAAAATAGAAGCCAGTTATTTATTACAGCAAACCCAACAACTGAGTGAAAAATGCGATCACCTTTTAATCGAAGGCGCTGGCGGCTTATGTGTACCAATCGATGCCAACATCTTGTTGATTGATCTATTAGCGCAAATGCAGTTGCCAGTATTGCTAGTCACTTCTGGTAGGCTCGGCTCAATTAATCAAACGTTGCTCTCTCTTGCGTTATGCGAGCAACGCAAGGTGGAAGTGCGGGCAATTATTTATAACCAATACCCAACGGAAGATGCGACAATTGTTGCCGACACTCGCGAGTGGTTACAAAATTATCTTCGACAAAAAAACTTGTCTATTTTGTGGTTAGAGCTAGAGCAACAAGCAACATCGATTGCTATTAACCAAGAACAATTACAATTGTTGTTAGCTGATTAGGTAGTTAGCCGATTAGAGAGAAAACGAGAAAGATAATATTTTGTTAAGCGTCTTGAGATAGTTCGACTAATGCTTTTTCAACTGCGCGTCGGTAAGGACTAACCACCGGTCGAGCGATTTGTAGCTGGCGCAAACCGGATTCAATTGTCATATCTTGGTAGTGACACAGATAACCAAGTACCGTAGCTGGCGCGCGGCAAATACCAGAGTTACAGTGGACATATACTTTATGTTTTACTTTGAGCAATTCATTCAAGCGTTTAATCGGCGCGGCAACCTTACTGCCCAAATCAGATTCATCAAAATCATTGATCGGGAAGCGGTCAACGACAATATCATGCTTAAGGTAAGACGCTGCTAAATCAGCCCAATCAATATTTCGTACTTTTAAGTCTTCATCACTTTGTAGATTAATAACAGCGGTAATCTTAAGTTGTTTAAGACGCTCTACGTCAATCTCGGATTGCGGAGAGCTGCCAACAAACACGCCTGGTTCGACTAAATCAAAGTTAATCATGGTAGCGCGAACTTTTTTGTTGCACCGTATCAACTAACGCCGCCATATTGTCTGGTTTAGCATGCGGCTGAATGCCATGACCTAAATTGAAGATATGCCCTTTTTGATCACCATCATGCATTCCATAAGAATCGAGTACAGCCGTTGCCTGTTCTGTGACCGTAGCTTGATTAGTGTTCATCACCACTGGATCCATATTGCCTTGTAAAACAACTTTATTCCCGACTCGCTGTTTGGCGTCAGCAATATCAACAGTCCAATCGAGACCCAAACCATCGCAACCTGTTTCTGCCATTAACTC
>CAZFEM010000030.1:0-29258 GCA_964517515.1 uncultured Gammaproteobacteria bacterium
ATAGTCTTCGAAGAACATTAGCATTACCCTCACCTAACGAAGAAAATGGGATTCTTGATTTAAATGGTTTCTTTGGCTTGCACCCTGTAATGCAAAACATGCACAACATGTACCAAAACAAGGAAGCTTTAATATTCCATTCAGTGGCATCACCTTATCGTCAACGTTCGCATTTCGACGCGCAACGGCTCCTTCAAAATGGCACTAATTTACCACTTGGTGCGGATAACGGTTGGCTTTATCGTGCGCTACAGGATTTTTCTGGATCCCACCAAGATGCTATTGCACTAGCTCAAAAACTGCCTTTAATTTTATATGGCTCGCAGCAAGTTAATTCTTGGTCTCCTGGTGGCGTAAATGTAAATAGTAATGATATTTTTGACCGAGTCGCGAGACTGTATGACGATAATGTTTTTTTTGCTAGGCAGTTAAATGCGGCATTAGAGACTCAAGCAATGGTCGAGCAAATGACTGAACAAGGCAATCAATTGAGTCGACGTAATGTTAACCGGTTAACACCAACTCTAACTGCCGCCGCACAATTTCTATCTAATCCAAGTGGCCCTCGTATTGCCGTTTTAGAATCAACTGGTTGGGATACTCATGCCAATCAAGGCAGTACTCATGGGCGACTTGCGAACAATCTACGCGATCTAGATGAAGGGCTTGGCGCTCTTAAAGGAGGCTTAAATGAAAATTGGTCAAATACCGTTGTAACAGTTGTAACTGAATTTGGTCGAACTGTTGCTGTGAACGGTACTAACGGCACAGATCACGGTACGGCAAGTGCAGCATTTATGCTCGGAGGGGCAATTAATGGCGGACAAGTTAAATCCGAGTGGCCTGGATTATCCAAAAGTAACTTACATGATGGTCGCGATCTCGCCGCAACTCTTGATGTAAGAAGCCTTTTTAAAAGCAGTTTACATCACCACCTTAAAATCAGTAAAAGATCGCTTGAAGAATCCGTTTTCCCAGATAGTTCAGCTGCTCCCATCTTAAATGATCTTATTGCTTAAGATGTTACGACTATCTCGCTCAATACTGCTTTTAATTTTAACTGGATTTTACTCTTTAGTTTTTTCTGTTGAGACTTCTTCTATTTTGACAAATAAGACCCTTAAATCAATTACTGAACTTAAATGGCAGCACCGAATAATTCTTATTAAAGAGGACATAAGTTGCGATCAGCATATCAAAAGTTTGATTAACGCAAAATTAGAAATCAATGACCGACATATCCTTTGGTTTTTAATTTGTAATAATAAACTAGAAACAAATTATGCTGGCACAGTTGATAGCGACTTTGTCAACAACATTAGCAATAAATTCTTTGTTAACAATAACGACAAAGCAATATTAATTGGCAAGGATGGCGGGGTAAAACGTCGTACCGAGTCATTAAATTTAATTGGATTGTTTGCTTTAATAGATACTATGCCAATGCGACAAAGTGAAATGCGGCGTTAAGCCCTAGCATCAAGCTCGCAAATTTATCTCACGGGCTTATTCAAGTTAATTTCAAAGTAAGCGCTACTCAGATAAAGCTAAAGAAAGTTCTTTAATCACCTTCTCTTGTTGTTGCACAGACATATCTACATAAAGCGGTAAGCGGATTATGCGAGAAGATAAATCATCCGTTTTATCTAACTGTTGGTCAGCTCGACAATATTTTTCTCCCGCAACAGATGAATGCAATGGTACATAATGAAATACAGCACAAACTCCTTGCTCATTTAATCTTTTTAAAACTTTTTCTCGTATAACTGCGGTGTTTACCAAAACGTAATACATGTGTGCATTATGCTCACAGTATTCAGGAATAATTGGTCGTCGAATCAAGCCAGAAACTTCTAACGCTTCTAACCCAGAATGGTAACTATTCCACAATGCCATGCGTCGGTCAGTGATTTCTTTCGCATGCTCTAATTGTGCCCAAAGAAAAGCCGCAATCAATTCTCCTGGTAAAAAAGAAGAACCAATGTCTCGCCAGCTGTATTTATCAACCTGGCCTCGAAAAAATTGGCTTCTATCCGTGCCTTTCTCACGAATGATTTCCGCTCGTAAAGTGAAATCATCCCGATTAACTAATAAAGCACCACCCTCACCCGATATAACGTTTTTCGTTTCATGAAAACTATATGTCCCTAGATCTCCAATCGCACCAAGATGTTGGCCTTTGTACTTAGACATAACACCTTGTGCTGCATCTTCAACAACGCAGAGATTATGCTTCTTAGCAATTGCCATAATAGTATCCATTTCGCATGCCACACCAGCATAGTGCACTGGCAAAATAGCTTTTGTTTTGGATGTTATAGCTTGTTCAATTAAAGTCTCATCGATATTTAATGTATCCGTTCGAATATCAACAAATACTGGTATACCACCCCTAAGAACAAAAGCGTTAGCAGTTGAAACAAAGGTATATGACGGCATAATTATCTCATCACCTGGTTCGATGTTTAATAATAATGCCGACATCTCTAATGCCGCCGTACATGAATGTGCTAAAAGAGCACTATTAGCACCTGTATATCTCTCTAACCAATTATGGCACTTAGTTGTGAAAGGGCCATCGCCAGCCAAACAACCTTGCTGATGTGCAGATTCAATATATTGCAATTCCTTACCAGTCATATAAGGGTGATTAAATGGTATCTCGTCTTGCATAGCTTAGTAACCTAGGGAAAACATTCCATGACAGCGTGATCATAAGGAATCCGTAAAAAGTCATTACGATGACGCACTTCTACTTTATTGAAATGAGTTTTTGCTAATGCTTCCAATTCCTCAGGTCTACGAACATTTTGCCCCCGATCACAAGTAATAAGAAACTTAGATAAAAAATTTTGATTTTCTATATAGCATGGGTCGACACTAATAAATCGGCCATCTTTTTTAAGCGCTTTGACTACTAAGGCACATAAGTCACCAGCTTCACCATCATCCAGATGATGCAAAACCCCTGATGTATAAGCAACATCTATCTTTGGCAGTGATGCCAACGCTTGTTGGTCAAGTAAACCATGTTTGAATTGTGCATTTGAATGGTCTTGAAACCTTTTACGCGCCGATTCAATATAACCTTTAGAAATATCATAGCCGATATAAGTAATGTCATTTGGCAAATAAGCAAGCATATCAGCAGTTCCACAACCGATATCTAATACAGTTTGTCCACTTTGAATACGTAAATCATCAGCTGCAAATAATTCACAACCACGAGCGGTACCTAACAATGACTGAAAAGAATCATAAACTGCAGGGTGAGATAAAATAGCACGGATGCCTGAGGTTATTTGCGACACGACTCACCCCTTCCGATATGCAAACATAGCTTTATAATCACCCATACCATTGAACAGCGGTAAGCCCATTATAAACTGACCTAAATGATATAAAGGCGTAGTGATAAATGCCGGCCATTTAATATAAGCCAAGCCAAGTCGACCAGGCCAAAAATGCAGTTGCTTAACTGTCTCGATCTCAAACCCTGATTCGTTCATCACTTCGCAATATTCTTTAAGATTCATATTTAACACGAAGTGTAAAAAGCCCTTATGAATCGGCTCCATAATCAGAGCTGCGCCATTAGGCTTAAGCGATCGATACAAGTTTTGTAGAATAGTTGCTAGTTCAGATCGGTTTTTAGCAGCCACAGCGCTACATCCCCACATAAAAACCAGGTCATAATTTTGTTCTTCATTAAGATCAAAAGCAGATTGCACACGATAATTAATATCGTATTCTTTCGATGATTCTTTAGCAATCTCAATCACTTTGCTGGAAAAATCAAAAGCCGTAACTTGTGCTCCCCTATCTGCTAAATAGCGCGACATATAGCCAGTCCCGCAACCGACGTCGAGCACTTTTTTACCCTCTAAATCAGTAAGAAATGACTCAACTAATTTCATATGTTCAATATGATATAAACGATTGAGATTATTATTAGACCACATTGATACGGCATCGCCCTGCAATTCAGATGCCTTAGAGTCCCAGTATTCTGCACGCGAGTACACTTGCTCTCGATTCCAACGATTTTTTATTAGATTAATTAAACCAGTTGCTTTCATTCTGTTTGGTTTTTATTTTCATTCACAACAGTGAAATTGAGTATATAAGCCAGATAAAAATATGCAATCTATCACTTTAGATTACTCAGGCGCTTTTGAGCGAAAAAAACTTTTCACAACCAACCAATGACAAATACCTACGACTAATAACATCAAACCATAGGCGCGCAATATCAATGCTCCAGCATTTGCCATTTCTAAATCGATACCTAAGTAATTTAGCCATACTGATATGCCCACTTCAGAGACACCCACTGACCCAGGTATAAAACTAACAACATTAACCAAAGTCATACCAGTAGTCATACCGGTTATATCGACAGGGGTAGTAATAACATCTATCGACCATAAGCTGACCCACCAGCCAAATACCACACAAGCCCAAGCCAAAACTGTTAATACAGTTGTCTTGAATAACAAATATGGATTTTCCAGCAAAATAGATACTCGTGATTTAATTTCTTTGACGATAGAAAGTTGATCGCCACAAAAATGAAAAAGCAAATAAACAATAAGCGCGGTAAGTAAAAATACGCCCATAATAATTAATGCAGAAATAACCTTTTCACCACTAAACGAAGAAAAGCTAATACAAATTATTGTGATCGAAAGTACGACAACAATATCCAATAATCGCTCAATAGCTAGGGCAAAATAGCCATCCGAACGTGGCAACCCCGATTTCCTATTAAGCATTTCGACTTTAAGGATCTCACCAGATTGTAACGGCATAACCATAGATAAACCAAGGCTGTATGCAATCGCAATATAAAGCGACCAAAAAGACAACTTATGGTAGCCAAAAACCTCCAACATAACTGCCCATCGCAGCGTCCGAAAGATCCAAAAAGTAACAATACTAAAAACAGCCCCAAAAAGAAAAATCCCTATATCTGCAGTTTTGACAATAGCTAAAGCGGGCCGCCATTGGAATTCCTTATATAAGTACACCAAACATAGCGCAAACACAATTGCAGCAATCAATATAAAAAAGCGGCTTTTAAGGGTTGCTAGCTTCACTAAACCACCTTCGATTTTGCAACACTAAATAATGACGAGCATCGAATAGTTGACTCACGTTCTACTAATTCGTCATAAGTATCAGCAATTATAAATACCGTTGCTAAGCAATATCGGCCATTAATGAATTTTTCAACTCGTGCCTTGTTATTAGCATGTACCTCTATAGATGATACCCACGAGTATTGCTGAATTTTATGCAAAGAAGATTCATTAATTGTTAAAACTCCGGCTTCCTCAGCACCGAGTAGTACAACCGCCGCATTCTGTTCTGTATGTTTAATCTTTGCGAGTGCTTTATTTTCGAATAAAACTGAATTCATTGCCCAATCGAGCAAGTCTGCATCATAAGCTAAAGAAAGTAACTGCGTAATAGAGTTTCCACCTAGGCGCGGACTCGCCTCAAGAATAAACACTTTCTCCCCGTCCCAAATATAATCGACATCAAATACAGTATTATCGACTTGCAAACTAACGAATAGATCTTGCAGAGCTTCTTCTACTTTAAGCTTTACTTCTCGATGAAGTTGCGACGGTGTTCTATGACCTATAGTGCAAACAAAAGGAGCTTGTGCTGTTTGCCGATCAAGGTAAAACAAGGTTTGTATTTTGCCATCTTTTATTACTCCTTCAACGGTGCCTTGATAACCATCAATGAATTGTTCAATCGAGACCTTACCATTAACACTCATTGCAAGACTCTCAGGGTACCGCTCAATTAATTCTGCTTGATTTTCTATGATAAAGATCCCTTTACTGCCTGATGAACGATCAGGTTTAATAATCCACTTATGAGAAAAATCTAATTCTTGTGCAGTAATATCAATGTTTTCAATTGCTATTGAATTAGGATTAGAAAAGTCCTGCTTTTTTTGAAACTCTCTAAATTTCAATTTACTCGTCAAGATTTGAGCGGCTTGGAAACTTACTCCATTCTTATCTAACTTTTCATTTATAAAAGCAGCCGTTTGCACAGCGATATCGGTGCAAGGAGCAATTACGCCATCTATTTTTTCTTGAGTGGCAATTTCTAATACCGCTTGATGATCAGTTGTATCGACAAGATAGGACTTATTAGCAACTTTATGGCCTGGGTTATCAGGTACATTATCCGTCACTATTACACGCACCTCTTTAGATCTAGCATGTTCAATCATCGGTAATTGATACCTAGAAGCACCGAGCACCAATAAGGCTTTATTCTTCATTCAAAAACCTATGATTTAGGCGGCGTTATCAGAAGTAGTTTTTCGAATAGCGGCAACAGGACGCCCCAATGTTTGCATATGAATAGCAGCCAAATATTGGCCAAATATACCAATAATAAATAACTGTACGCCGGCAAAAAATATGATTGCACAAGCTAGAAAGGCAAAACCTTCAACAGACTCTAAACCAAATAAATAATTATACAGAACATATGCAATCAAAATAATTGCCAGCAAAATAGTTAGCAGTCCAAGATAAAAAGAAAGCCTTAGAGGCACAATCGAAAATGCGACAACCATTCTAGCGGCGTGCGATAACAAACTACGAAAACTATAATTTGATCGCCCGTATTCTCTCGATGCAAACTCTACTTCACGAGTTGCGACTTTTTGACAAGTCCAAGATAAAATTGCATCGACATCGACGATACCACCCTTAAAATGCTCAAATGCGATAGCTGATCGTCGTGAGAATGCTCGAAATGCGCTACTGTCTGTCACATATTTCATGCCTAGAACTTTATCGAATACCCACAGAGATAGCTTAGAAGAGAAATTTCTATATGCTTTTTGCTGTAAATTTTTCGATACCCCATAAACCAAATCATCACCCTTTCTAACTTGCTCGGCCATACCCGCTATGTCAGAAGGATTATGCTGTAAATCATCATCCATAGTGATAATGACATCACCCTTTGCATATTTTACGCCCGTCAAAATAGCTGCATGTTGGCCGCTATTTTTAAGCAAATCAATCCCCAAAACTTGGTCAGGGAACTTAGAACTCAGAGTTTGTATTTCAGTCCACGTATCATCAGTGCTGGCATCATTAACCAAGATGACTTCACAAAATTCTTTTTGCACAAGTATTTTTTCTACCAATTCACTAATACTCTGTTCGGAGTTATAGCAAGGTATGACTACACTGGTTAGATTTTTATTCCTGGTTAGATTTTTATTCTTAGTCATAGTTAAACGATTAACGAGTTATGCTGCTGAAAAGATAAGGCAATCATAACCATATGCATTCATCGATTGTAAAAGTTTAAAATTAGGACTCGACTCAATCACGGAGGCATGAACCGGATAATAATAAACAACACGAATATTTCTTGGCTTACGTTCAACTGAGGCAGTAATTGAATCTAAAACTTTTTGCATTAAGTCATCATCAAAGGGAAAAAAGAAATAAAAAACTGTTTCATCATCCTTGAACTCATATTGTGATGCATCACAACAGATGTTTTCAATTTCACTAAGCTCTACATTCCTATCTTGCAGTGAGTTTATATTTTGCTCAGCAAAATCAACAAGCTCCTGTGAGAACTCAATACCCACAACCCGTTTAAATTTTTCCATTGCAGCAATAATTAATGTACGACCTTTACCGCTGCCATAATCAACAAAAACATCCTCATCAGTTATATTCAGTTTTGTTAGCATCGCTCTAAATGGTAACACCCCACTAGGCTGATACATTTGACCTTGATCAATCGTCTCTGCATCAATATCTAATTCATCCAGCTCCAACCGTTTGACCGTATCAAGCTTATACTTGTAGTCAAACCAAATATCATAAAAACGGCTGACAACTAACAGCAATGAGTTCTTAATGCCAACCCGCTTCAAGCTAGCGAAGAATTCTTGTAGTTTGTTGTTGTATCTCATGATTCGCTATATATAAAAACGGTTTTTAATAAATTCTTGGTTAGTTTGAGGGTTAACCAAAGTAATGATCTCTCCATCTTCGAGAGCTAAAACAGCTGGCGCTAATCTAATAAACGAAGGCTGTAAAACGATAGTATAGGCACCAACATTACCGAATACGAATGCATCATTTGGGGCAATAGAACCATCAAAATCAGAATCGAGGATATCATCTTCCATACATGTAAAACCCGTTAAATAGCCCTTTAAATGAATCGGCTTGGAACCGAGTTGATAGTGGATCCAAGGCAAGTTGATAGCGCTTTTAGTTGGTTTTATATTGTAAACACTGCCCGTTAAAATAGCGCAAGCAGGATCAATATTTGTTTTTACCGAATCTACTCGACAAACAAAAGACATAGCATCAGCAACAACCGCAAGCCCTGGTTCAAGAATTAATTGCGGCGCTGGTAGCTTATCTTTTTCTAAGCGCTGATTTAGTGGCGTCGTGATAGCTTGCGCATAATCATCAAAACTTGGGATTTTCCCTCCCCAATTCTTTGCCATTTTGTCGGGCATTGATGAGAAAAAACCACCACCAAAATTAAGAGTTTTTAAAGACGACCACAGTTGTGGGCACTTGGTATCTAAAAATTCAATGACCGCCTCTACAAGCTCGGTATATTTTTCAGGTTTTTTCCCACTAAAACAGTAATGCACATGCAGTCCGTTAAACTCAAGGTACTCACTATCGATAATCTTTTGAATACAACTAACAGTAGTATCATCAGCGGGCAAACCAAAACGGCTATCACTATCAAGAGCACTTGAGAAATTTAAACGCACACCTAGTTTTGCAACAGTCTTATTAGCTACTGCTATATACTCAATACGATCAAGCTCACCCACAGAGTCAATATTAATCGTTGCGCCACCTCGAATAGCCTTAGACAATTCATCCTGAGTCTTAATAGGTCCATTAAAAATAATATTTTTTTCTTCGATTTTGAGGCTTTGCGCTAAGTCATACTCAAAACCAGAAACGGCTTCAGAGTACCAGCCTAAACTATCTATCTCAGAAATCATCTGTGGTAAATAATTAGTTTTGACTGAATAAGCTATACGGGTATTAGTATAATATTTCTTAAATGTGGATTCGAAACGTTGACAATTTTTACGAAATTGCTCTTTATGAAAAACATAAAAATCACCACTAGTGTGTTCTAAATAACGAGTTAACTCATTCCTTGATGGTTGCCACAAAAATGCTTCATCACTATTGATTGTCATGTGTCCCCCCCATATTTATTCAAAACTCTACAAACTATTAACTAGAATTTAAGCTAACAATAGATTGAATCAGCAAATAATTTTTATTATGAAAACCAGCTTTCGTATGAAGTATTTATACAAGAAATCTTAACACAACCTAGAGCAAAAAGCCTTTTAGTGATTAATTTAAACCTTATAATCAGAACAATAGTAAACATCTTGTTACGCGCTAATAATAAAATAAAATATGTCGAATAAAATTGTCTTAGTAACCGGCGGCACAGGATTCACAGGTCGCTATATGCTAAAGAAATTATGCGCTTTAGATTATACCGTTCGAGCGATAAAAAGACCTAACTCTGACATATCAGGTTTAACTGATCTGCCAATAGAATGGTTTGAAGGTGAGGTCTATGATTCCAAGTTACTAAATAAAGCAATGAAAGGAGTCGCTCAGGTCTATCATCTAGCAGCCGCATATAGAACGACTAACCTACCTGATCAAGAATTAATTGATGTCCATTTAACTAGCACGCAAATTATCGCTAAAGTAGCACTGCAACAAACTGATTTTGAGCGGCTAGTACTGGTATCTACGATTGGCGTTCTAGGACACGTAGAAAACCCACCGATTAATGAAGATGCCCCCTATAACCCAGGCGATCTTTATCAATCCACTAAAGCTGATGCTGAAAAATGGCTCATTGAATATTCTAGTAAAACTAATTTGCCATTTACCATCGTGCGACCTGCAGCAATCTATGGCCCTGGTGACAGACGTTTATTAAAGTTTTACAAAATGGCCAAATTGCCGTTGATCCCTCTAATTGGGTTTAGCAAAGGTCTTTATCATATGATTCATGTTGAAGACTTAGTCGAGTTTATTTGGTTTACAACTACAACAAAAGAGACACTCACCAATATTTATATTTGTGGCAATCCGCAAGCCAATACATTGCAACAAATGCTTACAACTATTGCCCAGCACTATGGCAAAAAAGCTCGTTTCTTTCGAATTCCCGCAACACCATTATTTTGGCTTGCTAACGCTGTCGATTTCGTCTCAAAAAAAATAAATGTTGAACCATTTATTTATCCACGCCGTGTCGCTTTTTTCACTAAAGACCGTTCTTTTGATACGTCTAAAATGAATAGCCTTGATGGCTTTGAATATAAATACTCAGAACAAGCTGGATTATTACAGTTGGCGGATTGGTATAAGAAAAAAAATTGGCTTTAAATCTATCTGATTCTTTACTAGTTTTAACTTTTTTCTAATAAAGCGATACCTTTAAAATCAATACCATTCCAGCCGTGCTTTATAAAACTCCTTATGTTGGCGTGATTTTCTGCGTCAGGTTGATTCAATACTTCTTCTCGGTAATATTTACCAAAGCAAAATAATGTTTGCTCTGACGTTAAATTATTAGCCCGTGCGAAAGCAAAAATCTTACATGAACCTTCATTTTCACCTGCTTTATTTTGCACATCACCGTTAACAAATGGCACTGGGGTATAAATATAATTCTCCGCGATAACTTGTATCGTTTCATCAAATTCTACCTCAGCTGCGGAATGTTTTATCTTCAACAAAAATTCATTTAACAGCATCATTCTTCCTAAAATTTTCATGTACTGGCATACAAGTAACTTAAATAAAATATATCATCAGCAGATATTTTCAGCACGATAACGATTCTTAAATAAAATTTAATTGTACTAAATATTCACTCTTACACCCTAGAATCATTCTCGATAATTCTTATACTATCGTTCCTAACTTAAAATTAAAAAATTCAACACTAATGAGGTTTTAAATCAATGAAACTAATTAAATCGATTTTCCTAGCTATAACATTACTATCTGTAAGTAATCTTACGCTTGCGGATAAATTTATTATTGATACCGAAGGCGGTCATGCTGCTATCAACACTAAATTCAGACATCTTGGTGTTAGTTGGTTGGTTGGCGAATTCAAAACTCTTGAAGGCACTTTTACTTTTGATCCTGATAATGTAGAAGCATCGTCTGTAGTCGTTGATATCGACACAACTAGCTTAGACAGCAACCATGAAAGACGTGATGCTCACCTAAGCGAAGCAGAATATTTAAATGTTGCAGAGTTTCCAACTGCAAAATTTGTTAGCACCAGCGTTGTCGACAAAGGTGAAGGTAATATGACAGTAAATGGTGATTTTACTTTCCGCGGGATGACTAAACCACTCGCCATGGAAGTCAAGCCAGTTGGTATTGGAGAAACTCGTTTTAATGATTTTCGAGCAGGCTTTGAAGGCACTGCCGTCATTGACACACAAGAATATGGTATGGAAACATTTGGACCAGATCATAAAGTCTACTTAGACTTATATGTTGAAGGCATTCGAGAAGAGTAATTCATTCTTGAATAAATTTTAAAAAGGCCGCTTTATTCAGCGGCCTTTTTTTATAAGTTAATTTTACTTAAGATTTTTGGAACTCGGCGTATATCTCAATATCGATTTTATCTCCTACTATCGGGATATAAGCATCCATACCAAAATCCGATCTTAAAATTGAGCCTTTGGCAGCAAAGCCTAATGTGTATTTCCCGGTCAAAATATTTGTTGCACCACCATTAAAGGTTACTCTTAATGTCACTGGCTTAATTACTCCTCGCCAATCGAGATTGCCTACAAAATCAAACTCATTACCACCAACAACTTGTACTTCGCGCGTACTAAACACCGCTTGTGGAAATTTTTCAGCATCAAACCAAGTACGAGACATCAAATCTTCAGCTAATGCAGAATTATTTATATCCAATGAAGTGATTTCAATAATGCCATTAAGCTCAGTAGCAGAAATATTGTCAGGGTCGAAATCTAAGCTTGCATCAAATTTATTAAAGCGACCAACGTACGTCGACAAGCCAATATGTTGCACCTTGAAAATTATAGCCGCATGAGTCTGATCTAATTTATATTCACCCGCACGTAAATTAACAACTTCGGTTGTTACATTCGGCACAAGCAATGAAATACAACCACTAATTAATATACTGAGACCAATCAAACAAAGCTTTGAAAACATTTTTTTCATAATCAGACACCTAATATTAAGGCTTAAATTGCGACAACCGAGACTCTAATTCTTTAATACCTATTTTCTTCATGCGCTGAATATTACGTTGCGGGATAGCTTCTACATTTGGATAGGAATCAATTGCTTTAGACACAAGTGACTCTCGTAAAATATGTAGCATAGGATATGGCGAACGATTAGTGAAATTTTCAACCGCATCAACTAGTGTATCCGTAAACTGATATTCAGGGTGAAAGCTAGCAATTTGAAACTCACCGTTAAAACCAAGTCCTTTCATTACAAAATCAATGTTATCAAAGAATTGATTGTAAGCACTGAAATCATTTAATACATTCGGGTGAATTAGAAACCCAGTAGCAATACTGTCATTTTGACGTAAATATTCAATCTCCATGATTAGAATTTCTAATAAAGTTTGAGATTCCTTCTCTAAACAAACTTTGTAATGAATAGCTTTTTCGTTAAATACCTGTCCTGCAAATGGACATAAATTCAAATCAATTACAAAATCCTTAACCCAATGATTCGTTACCTTAATGACTTGCTCTTCATCCACTATTCTAAAGTCAGCTAATTTGTATTAAGTAACTTGTCGTAATGACTGTAACGGCGGAACAGTAATAATTTCTCGGCTGCGCAATAAGCCTAAAACTGTAATGAGAATCATCCCAGCAAAAATACCGACTATCCACAATTGCAGATGGAGTGATGGCTGCATATCAAATACTTTCAGTTGAAGGAAATACAAAACAATTTCTGCTCCTAAACTGGCAATGAAACCTGCGATCAAACCCAATACTAAAAACTCTGTGGTTAATGCGCCAATTACAATTTTGCGCGAGCTACCCAATGTCCTTAGGACAGCATTTTCACGCAGCCGTTCATCAAAAGATACACCAATAGCTGCGAATAAAACTAAAGCACCACAGGTCAAAACTAATAGCAGAATCATCTCCAAGCCTTGAGCAACTCGCAAAATAATTTCTCTAATTCGTTCGATAAGTTGTCCCAACTCTAAAACAACTGCAGCAGGATATTGTTTAATAATTTCACCAACAAAAGAGGCGGTTTGAGCAAACGGACCTGCATCATCTGTAGGTAAATTCAATTGATGAACACCGGTAATCCAATTTGGCGCAAAACGGTCAAGTGTGCCAGGGCTAAAAACAATATAAAAATTTGGGTTCATGCTTTGCCAGTCAACGCTTCTAATACTGGTTAGCTTAGCGTCAAAATTAATGCCGCCAACACTAAACTCGATTTCATCACCAATAGTAACTCCGAGTTCACTAGCGACTTGTTGTTCCATCGAAAATTCTGTTACTGGTAAGTTTTCATCAGGCCACCATTGCCCGGCAACAATACCATTACTATTTGGCACGTTCGATGCTTGAGTGAAATTGACCTCACGATCAACACCATCGGCTCGACGCAAACGTTGGCGGGTCAACACTTCCCCGTTTAACGAAACCAATCGCCCTCGCACCATCGGAAACCATTGATTAGCAGCAACTTGTTCTTCATCTAATAAGTTATTTATCGGCTCAAGTTCATTGCTTGCGACATTAAACAAGAAATGACTAGGCGCATCATCGGGTAGCTGTGCTTGCCATTCTTCAATCAAGCTCGTGCGCAAACCTAATACGATTAACAGCAACATTAACGTGGTGGAAAAGCCGACCAATTGCACCAGTGTTTGGGCACGCCTGCGCCATAAGTTAGCTAAACCTAAACGAATGAAACTACCTTGCCATTGACCAAATTTTTGTACCAGTTTTAATATTTGCATTGCGATTAAAGCGCAAATTCCAAACAAAGCAAATAAGGCTCCTAAAAATGCAATTGTGATAATTAAATTACCGCTATACCAAAGTGTTAATAGCAATAAAGCAACAATGCCGATAACTAAGCGCTTCCCCTGACTGACCAAGTCGTCTGGTAAATCACGACGCAATACTTTCAAGGGAGCAATAGCTGGTAAGTGCCAGAGCGCTGGTAAAGCAAAGCCGAGAACACAAACAAAGCCAGTGATGGCTGCAACAATCCAAGGTCGCCAACTAGGTAGCGGCAATTGTGCATTAAAAAATCCACGCGCCACCTCCAATAGCAAGTAATGTGCGAACCAACCAAATAACATACCAACCACGGTTGAGCCCGCAGCAATCAAGAATAAGCGATTAAACTGACTGCGGCGTATGCGTTTGCTCGACAAACCCCAAGCTTTCATTAATGCAACTTGGTCTGTTAAGCGGCTTGCATAACGATGGCTCGCTAGAGCCATAGCCAAACCGGCAAGTAATACACCAATCGTACCACTGAGTAGTAAAAATGCTCGGCCACGGCCTAAGGTTTCAGACAATCGCTCTTCGGAATTCTCAGGTGTTTGTAGACGGTAAAAATTTTCTGAACTTTCATCAGACCAAGACCGTCTATTTTGCCAAAACCAATTGCCAAAACTAGCGACTTTCTGCTCCTCTCCCGCCATTAATAAATAATAATTTATACGGCTACCAGGACGAATAAGTTGTGTTGCCTCTAGGTCGTCATACGACATCATAACTCGGGCACCGGCGACAGAAAACCCGGTACCTCGGTCAGGTTCATTAACAATCAAACGACTGACCGTCAGATCGCTGTATCCAACTTCAAGAGTGTCTCCCAACTGAATATCTAATAAATTTAGCAAACGCGGCTCAACCCAAACTTCACCAGGCTTTGGCCCTTGCGTTAATTTTTCTGTTTGTTCTAAAACTTCTTCACCCGATAGTTCAATGGCGCCGCGTAACGGATAAGTACTTTCTACCGCCTTAAGTGAAGCAAGGTGACTCGTTTCACCTGCAAAAACCATAGAACGAAAAGTCGCTGTTTTTGCTGTTTGTAGTCCTAATTCAACTGATTGATCGATAAACTGCTGTTCTATTTCAGCGTCACCTCTTAGAGCCAAATCAGCCGCTAAAAATGCAGTGATTTGTTGATTAATACCACGTTCCACACGATCAGCTAGTAAGCTCACAGCTGTTACCACCATGACTGCCAGTATTAAAGCAGAGACAATCAAATTGAGCTGACCACCGCGCCAGTCTCTCCATAACAATTTTATATCGACAATATTCAATGTGAATTTACCAGCTGTCCGTCATCGATAACTATTGTTCTTTCACAACGTTCAGCTAGTCTTTGTTCATGCGTGACTAGAATTAAAGTGGTATCGCTTTGTTCATTTAATTGAAATAATAAGTCACTGACTTTGAGACCTGTGCCCTGATCAAGATTACCAGTTGGTTCATCTGCAAACATGATTTTAGGCTGGCAAGCAAATGCCCTAGCAATCGCTACTCGCTGTTGTTCACCGCCTGATAATTGCTTTGGATAATGGCCAAGCCGTTCAGCTAAACCAACTTTATCAAGGTAATCAATCGCAAGTTGACGGGCTTGCTTGTCACCCGCTAACTCCATTGGCAGAGCGACATTTTCAAGTGCAGTTAAACTGCCTAACAGTTGAAATGTTTGAAAAACAAAGCCAACCAACTCAGCTCTCACTCGTGCACGCCCTTCTTCGTCCATTGCAGTGATTTCATTATCACCAAGCCAAATTTCTCCTGTGCTCGGAGTATCTAGTCCCGCCAATAACCCTAATAAAGTGGATTTACCTGCCCCTGATGGACCAATAATAGCTAAGCTTTGACCCGCCTTCACATCCAGTGAGACATTATTGAGAATAGTTAATTCATGCTCAGCAGTTTTAACACGCTTGCTAATATCGTGCGCTCGTAAAATAGAATACGTCAATTTTAAATATTATTAAGTTATGAATAAAAGTTGTTATTGGATAAGGACAGTGGGCTTGTTAAAATGTTTGCTGCTACATCTATTATATTACGAACCTAGAGACTGTCACTCTGTGTGTCAAAGAAATGTATGAATAAAGTTATTCGTTTGGCTTTTTTAGTTATCGCTCTCAAGTTTTTACTTGCTAGCCTCTCTTTCGCTTACGCCAAAAATATATTGGTTTTTGGTGACAGCCTTAGTGCAGCCTATCGAATGGATCTAGAACAAGGCTGGGTTAATTTACTCGATGAATATTTATCTTCAAATGTCGACGCTAGTTTTAAGGTATCAAACGCCAGCATTTCTGGCGAAACAACTCGCGGCGGTCTAGCACGTATCAATGTCACTCTTGAAGAATTTCAACCGGATATTGTGCTTTTAGAATTAGGCGCTAACGATGGCTTACAAGGTTACCCTATTGATCTTATTACTGCCAACCTTGAAGGCATGATCGATCAAGTCGAAACCTACGGCGCTCAAATAGTATTGCTAGGCATTTCGATTCCACCTAGTTATGGGCCACGCTATGTAGATCAATTTAGAAATATATTCCCTACTATCGCCCGACAACGTAATCTGCCGTTTATTGATTTATACAAGGAAGAATTTTATCTAAAGCCAGGTTATATACAACGTGATGGACTTCATCCAACTGAAATAACTCAACCAATTATTCGTGATGCCTTAGTTGATTTTTTAAACGAACAAAATTTACTTAAATCTGATAACTAATAATTAATACCAGCGCTTTTACTTTTAACCTTTTTATAGAAAGATAACCGTTAGAGAGGAATAACCGCCACTCTACCATTCGGAAGAGGAATAACGAAAAATATCGTGTCTTCCGAATCTGGATTTGTTCCACCATCACCATCTACTATAAATTCAACAGCACCAATATCACAAAACTCATCCTCTTCACTCCGGATTTGACCTGTTTGATCATCAGTTTCACAACTTGTCTGATTTGCTCCATCACGAGCTAAACTCGATTCGGTAATGGCGTGGCTCAAGGTCGAACCACCATTATCAGCTAACTCTAAAAGACCGGGGTCGCCAACTAATGCCTCTTGCTCTACTGCATCACAGGAAGCATCTTCAACAATACTAAACCGGTCAAGGACAACTGTATTGTTATATCCATTACAATCAGTGCCTATCGAATTTGCAATAATGCTGTTGTTTACATAGATTACATTTGAATAACCATACAAACCACCGCCTTCAGTAGCTTCATTATCTGAAAACGTAACATTATTAAAATTAGAAGAAGATTCATAGGAATAAAAACCACCTCCTTGAACAGCACTATTATTTGAAAAGGTAGAATTAGCTACTGTCAGATACGACGAGTCAAGCAAAACACCTCCACCATTTTCATTGGCTACATTATCAAAAAATGTTGAGCTTGTGATAGTTAAAGTCGGCGACATAAAACCTTGAAGACCACCACCATAATCAGCTGTATTATTTGAAACAGTGCTATTTTGTAGGAAGACATTCGATTCAGCAGCACGAATTCCACCACCATTATCTGCATTATTATTAGAAACAATTGAATCTAAAATGCGAACAGTCGAAGTATCAGCATGGATACCACCACCATTATCTGCAGTGTTGCCTGACACATCACTGCTAGTTAATGTTACATTAGAATCTATCGCACGAATTCCACCACCTAAATTAGCTGAACCACCTGATAGTGTTAGGTTATCAATGGATAGAGTTGCAGAGCTTGCGAAAAACACACTTGAATTATTATTTGCATCAACAGTAATGCCATCTGAAATATCACCAGCGTTAATCTCGATATCTTTATTAAAGACAGATAATTCACCTTGAGTTAAAATGATACGAGAACTATTTAACAAGTCACTTGAAAAAGAAATATTATCAGTGCCATTGCTCCCTATTGCACAATCGTTATCTAATGATGAGAGTGTATTCGCCGATTCAATCGCCTCTCTCAAAGTACAGCCAATTCCATCATCGGTATTTGAATCAACTATGATCTCAGCTGCATAGGTAGCTCCGTGCATAACGCCAAGGCCTAATATACTTGCTCGAATCGCTAGTGCCAACGGCGTAAGTGATTGTTTTTCGAACGTGTGGGTTTTCATGTTTTGTTTATCCATATTATGAATATTCAATATGCCTATTTAGTCTAAAATTGCTGCGCCCTTTTAATACATTAATTCATAATAGTATAAACATAAAGCCCTAAATGCCATCATTATGTTAATTAGCGTAACCAAATATAATTTTTATTCAACGTTCATTTTTTAATTTTCATAAAATCACTTACAAACTGAAATCAAATTTAATAACTGGGCTCAAACTTCGGCATAGGTTACACTTAAAAAGTGTTGAAGCAGAATATATATAAAAATCATCAACGGGTATTTTAAATAATGATTAGTCTAATAATGCTATCAATAGTCATTTTCTGTATTGGTTCTATGGCTTATGTCTATAATTACCGAGGGAATGCTCGTTATGCTGATGTGAGTGAATATCTTCGCAAGGGTTGGCCAATTTTCACTCCTTTTAATTGCCTGCTATATCTTTTTACTAAGCCTAAGGCAAAAGCTCCAATTATGGATATCAATGATTTTCCTGAACTTAAGGAAATTCATGAAAATTGGGAAGTTATCCGCGCGGAAGGAATGGCACTAATGAAAGGCGGTGGCTTCGATAGCATCGCAGATCCAGACGAAGCTTCTTATTACGATATTGGTTTTCGTACATTCTATAAATATGGCTGGACTAAGTTTTACCTAAGCTGGTACGGCTATACGCACGAGTCAGCGAAACAAACTTGTCCCAAAACAATTGAGTTGTTAAGCAAAATTCCTAGCGTGAATGGTGCAATGTTTTCTATGTTGCCTCCCACAGGTCAGCTAACTCGTCACCTAGATCCCGTTGCTTGTTCTTTACGCTATCACCTAGGTTTAGATACGCCCAATGATGATCGTTGTTACATTAGTGTTGATAATAAAAAATACTCTTGGCGTGATGGCGAGCCACTTCTATTTGATGTCTCCTTTTTACACTTTGCGCAAAATGAATCTAACAAAGAGCGGCTAATTTTAATGTGTGACATTGAGCGACCGATGTCTTGGTTCGGAAAAATACTTAACTACCCATATAAATTGCTGATGCGCGCAACTGTGGTTCCAAATACAGACGAAGACCGCCGTGGTTTTGCAAATAAAATATTTGCTGGAATGGTACCAATATTAGAAAAGAGCAAAGCGCTTAAACAAACAAATATGCAAGCATATAAAGCTCTTAAATATTCAGTCAACAGCTTATTGATTTTAATCTTGGCAGGTTTGATTTGGTTGTTCTTACAGTTTCTAGTTTGGTTATTTTAAAATAATAACTTTGAGTTAAGCATTAAAACCCATGAAGCCTGATAAAAATAATTTCAGTCGAATCATTCCGGCAACAAAGTATTCAATCCAAGGAATAAAATATAGTTGGAATAACGAAATTGCATTTAAGCAAGAAATGATTTTATTTTGTTTTCTATTCCCTGCAGCTTTTTTTGTCGGAAACTCTACTGTCGAAACAGCTATTCTAATTCTTTGTTTATTCATAGTATTAATTGCCGAGTTATTAAATAGCGGCTTGGAAGCTATTGTCGATAAAACGACTCCTGAAAACCATACTCTAGCTGGAGCAGCAAAAGACTGTGGTTCCGCAGCCGTTTTTTTTTCGATTATCCTGACTACTATTGTGTGGGGAATGGTTATCTTCACAAATTTTTTTTAGTCCAGAAATCTTTAAATTATCATGAGCATACTGAGTCAACTCACTAATCGTTTTTTAAATCTTTCTGCACCTCTTCAATTATTAATATGGCTTATTGCAATATTAGTAATTAAATTTGATACATTAATCGCGCCTCCCGTTTGGGACACAGCAATGGGTGTTTTTCCACCTGCTATTTTTCTTTACGAAAATAATTTTAATATATTAGAACTAGTCCAACTACCTGGTTGGTGGCAAGGCGGTCCTAATGTACATAGCCTGTCATTGTGGACCTGGCTGATTGCTATCGTGATGACTATTACGCAAAATGCTCAAGCAACTTTCTTCATAATCCATAGCATTACTTTTTTACTCTGTGCTTACGCAATTTCAACACTCGTAAGAACCTTAGTTTTGATGGACATCAAACCCTATTTAGCTATTCTCGCTGGACTGACTTTACTCTTGACCCCAATGGTACTTGTACAAATTGGCTATATGTATACAGAAGCACCAGTAATGGCATTATCAGTTTTAGCATGGGCAAGTTGGTATCATCATCGTGAGGGTCAAGCAGTTGCATTAGCTGTCATCGCAATATCGATCAAGGCTACCGGGTTAATTATTGGCCTTTGTCTAATGCCCCTTTTAATATTTCGCCTTATCGATAGCTTCACTAAAAAACGTTTAATTCTATTAATATCCATACCGATTTTTTATTATGCCCATAGTGCTCTTTTTGGCTGGCTAGGCGGCAAAAATAATGTTCCGGATATGCCTTGGGGTAATAGCGAGGTGGTGATGAATGGACTTTTCTCTCGAGTTAACTATGCAATTGACTTGAAAAGCCTGGTTGGCGCAGGAATTATCGCCTCTATCCTTTATATTCTATATCACTGGTATCAATCAAAAAAAATAATCCCTTTGCATCAGTTTTATCAAACCTGTTTAAAAGATGGTACTCCGTTCATAGCAATATGCTATTTGTTTGTTTTTATTTTAGGCATTTTCTACTCTACTTTCCAAGGTGATTTGTTTTTATATCGGTATATAGCGCCGATGATACCTTTCACCATAATTACACTTACACTTATCGCGCTATCATTACGTATACAAGGAATCATGGCGACTATTGCCTTTTTTGCCTGTTGCGTGTCTATTTACAACCATAACGGTGCACTTTACAACCCCAGCGGGGCATTTTCCATGGTTGAAAGCTCTCATGCTTATAAAGATTATTTGTTAGCACAAAAAACTATTATTGATCAAATACAAGAACTTAATGATGAGACACCAATATACGTCTCACGTGAAATTGACTACATGACTTCGAGCCCCATGATGGGCTATCTTGATCCACTCAAACCGAACGTATTTGGTTTTTATAAGGATGAGTATTCAGGTATGTATATTGAGGATTTCCCACCTGAATACTATGTAGCATTAACAAATGGTAGCCATGGTGGAGTAAGGTTGTCGTGGGCGATTCGAAAGGCTCGCGAAGCAGCCGACAAAGGTTGGTTGGTTGAACCGATCGCAGGACAAATAATAGGTGGCATACCGATGACTATACACCGCATGTACAATCCTGCCCTTTTAAATTAAATGTCAGATACTAAACAATAATTTCCTCGAACAAGCTGTAATAAATATGCTCACCATAGCCTTCTTTTTCTAAGATCTTTTTGTTCGGCAAATGATTGAATATTTTCTTTACGCCATCTGGATTAACTAGCTCATTTTCACTACCAATCCATATTTCTGTGTAGATAGATATCTTACTGAGTTCAAGTTTTGATTTATTAAAACAGTAATGAAAATCGGCTGTACTCCCTACTCCTTCCTGCGCAGCTGATTCTTTGAAATTATTTTTTACTATATTGATATAACTACTATCATCGACAACCCCTTTTTCAGCACTCGAAGTAGAATACTCAATGTTTTTCTCGACATAATCATGCACTAGTAAAGACGCACTCGAATGCCATAAATTATATATTTCAGTTGCTACTTCCGGACTGCGTTCATAAAATTTCGTAGTAACTGAAAGCCACTCATGAGAATAATATTTATCCTCATTAGATAAATGCAACAGTGGTGAACACATAATTATTTTGGATATTTTGTGTGGAAACTCCTCAGCAAATTCTAAAACATAGCGAACACTTAGTCCGTCACCCAAAATATCAAACTCACTAAGGTTTAGTTGTTCAGAAAACTCTGCTAACTGCTTGTTCCACACTCTTGGGTAATCATTATTAGCTGGTGATTTACCAAAGCCAGGTCGATCAGGAATAATAATACGTCGCCCTAATTTATCGGCAATTGCATCACCTTGCGGTGGAATATTAAGTCGAGAAGCATAACTATTGTGCAAAACAATAAGCGGTTTCCCAGCAGGGTCACCGTATTCACGATAGTAGAGTTCTTGGCCACTCTCTAAAACAGTCACCTTGTCATTTTCATTACATACAGAATATTCAGTTTGATCATAACAACCTAAATATGCGCTTAATTGTTGAACTTCGTGCTGTAAATATAGGCTGACTAGAGCAGCTAATGAATTGACTCCTGATTTTGTATAAATCGATTTAAGATGTGTTTTAACTGTATTAAGAGAAATAAATAACTCGTCTGCAATCTCTTTGATACTGCCCCCAGAGGCAAAGGCTCGAACTGCAGATTGCACAATATTAATTTCGCGTTCGCTTAGACTGTAAGCTTTTGAGACTTGTTGAAAAATTTGCTGATTATTGTCCTCGCTACTTACTGTCATTATTTGATATACATAATCACCACTAACAGCACTAGTGAAATTAGACTTTTGAATCAATCGTAAATAAATATTCACTTTCAGCAATTCATCAAAATCTAAATGAATTAATTCACCATTTGTCGGTTGGATTAAATGGCTTATTTTAGTTTCAATAACGCTACGCAAACTATCATTAATGAAAGATTTATTTTTAATATCTAATAAACAATCTAGGTAAGGGTTTATTTTTTCGTTGTAATAAATAACTCTAAATGTCTCATCAATAAGTAACAATCCAAATCTTGAACGTTCAAAAATACTCGTTACTCCTGTAGCAAACGACTCTTGATTTTTCAGTCGGCCCACGAATTTTTTAGCCACTTTAATTTGAACTAGATTTTCTGGGCCTGCTAAATCGTATTTATTCGCTAATAATTCCACTAACGGTTCAATAGAGTAGGTCTGCCAAGTTTCTGGCTCATGGATAGCTCGATATATTAAGCAACTCAACAATGAAGTATTTTCTGACATAATCATCCTTAATGGTCGTTATTCTATAAGCCCTAAGTAAAGACTTCCCTGAAATTAAAACTATATAAAGCCTAACGCAGTCCTTCTTAACAAGCAAATAGATTGTCAAATGCCTAACTAATAGCTTATTAAGCGCTCTTAATGAGTATAACTATCATGATGAAGAGACTTTTTGTAATTACACCGCGCAGATTTTTGAGCTACGAAGTTAATAGAAATATGTACAATAAATCCTAAATAACCTTTTACAACAACAAATTAGCACTCACCAAAAATATTGATTTTTGCAAAATACTGATTGACTTAGGCAATAAGACCATTAGAATCCGATTCAGCATTAGAAAAAGATTTTTGTTTATCAGCATCAATGATTTATTAGATCCACCTTGTATTTAGATCCGTATTGGTTTTATTCATAAGCGTTACTCATAATCACGTCCTGAAGTAGTTTTACAAGTCCATTCTACGCTACAAGCTTCTCTATTATTGTCGATCTATTTTTACTAATTTTTTTACTAAAAAGCAGATTGAATTTAACAGGGATTTTAATTTTTAATTTTTAATTTAGGAACATTTTATGTCTGATCCAATCAAAGGAACCGTTAAGTGGTTCAACGAATCTAAAGGCTTTGGCTTTATCGAACAAGAAGGCGGCCCTGACGTATTCGCACACTTTAGTGCAATCGTAGGCGATGGCTTCAAAACATTGAGCGATGGCCAACCAGTAGAATTCGTATTAGTTCAAGGTGAGAAAGGCCCACAAGCCGAGCAAATCACTGCGATTTAATAACGCTTTTTAAGGTTAAAAAAAAAGCCAGACTGTATATACAGTCTGGCTTTTTTTATGGAGCTACTTATAGTTATAGCGTTGCAAATACCTACAACGCTATAAAAGAGCTTTACTCTTCAGCTTCAGGCGCGCCCATACCCATGCCGCCGCCCATGCCGCCGCCAGCACCGCCCATGCCCATGCCACCGCCACCAGCAGGTGCAGGAACAAGCTCACGAAGCTCTTCTTCAGTTACGCCTAGCTTTTCTGCTGCCGCAGCAAAATCAGGTGGAGGTCCACCAAATGCTTCACGTAACTCATCTTCAGTAATTTCTAGCGCTTCAGCTGCAGCAGAAAGGTCAAAACCACCTCCCATACCGCCACCGCCACCGCCCATCTGAGCGAATGAACTACCTGCAATCATAATCAAACTTGCTGCAAAAACACCTGTAATTAATTTGTTTAACATATTTACCTCATTAAATTTGCGATTAAACAGAAATAAGTATGCCTTAATCTCAATAGAAATCAGTGAATTAGTAGAGCTCCCTACAAAAAATTCACATTTACCTTAAAAATAGATTCTTTTCGCTAAAATATACTTTAGCTTTTATTACGATTGAAGATGAAATCAAATTAACCGTATGTATTATTTAAGATAATATTAAATTTTATTGAATTTATATAAAATTATTCATTTTCGGTTCAGGTCAAATAGACTATTATGAATCGCACAAATTTAATTAAAAATACTTCTAACTTGAACCTAATTAAGGTAGGACTTAAATTATGAAAAAGCCATTTACAGTTAATCGACGAGATTTTGTTAAATATACAACTGGTGCACTAGCTGGTATTCCAATACTTGTCGCTACAAATAGCTCAGCACAAGACTTACCCATTGTAACGGAAGATGATCCAACTGCGATTGCTTTAGGTTATAAAGCCGATGCAACAACCGTTGATACGGCTACATATGCTATTTATAAAGAAGGGCAATTATGCAGCACCTGCACCCTTTATACTGGCGATGCGACAGCAGAAAGCGGTCCTTGTGGTGTCTTCCCTGGCAAGTCAGTAAAAACAGCCGGTTGGTGTTCAGCTTGGACTCCTAAAGCTTAAACAAGTAAAGCTTAAAACAACTAGGAATTATTGTTACATATATAAATTTATATATGTAACAAACCCATAAAGACCAACACGCCAAAGAAGGTTAGCAGCATCCCGATAATTTTTGTGTTGGTCAACGGCTCTTTTAATAAGAGCCAAGCAAGAAATACGATCATGACACTGGATGTTTCATTTAACACCGAAGCAATCGACGCATCTGCGTACTTAAACCCCGCTAACCAAAATACAATCGCTAAGTAAGTTCCAAAAACACTCGCCATAAAAATGGTTAGCCACTTATGCGGCTTATACCGAACATCGTTAATAATTTCAGTTAGCTGCTGACGCACACCTAAATAAATTAGCATGCCAACCACACCAGCAAGCATCCTTAAACTAATCATCCAGAAAAAACCATCATTCACTAAAATAGGCTTCATAGCGACAACGCTAGCGGCGGTAACAAACACCGATGCAGCGCCATATAGAACACCTTTCAAAAGCAACATTCTTTCAATGTCTTGGTAATTTTTTTGATAAGTAACAATAAAGACACCCAATATAACCAAAGCAAAACCAAACCATTGCCACCCCTGCATTTTCTCGCCTAGGAAAATAACCGAAAGTAAAATCACAAAGGGACTATATAAACTTGCAACGATAGCGGTACGCCCAGCACCGAGATTACGCAAAGCTTGTAGATACCAAGTGTCTGCAACGGCAACTCCAAAATAACCACTTACCGCCACAATAACCCATTGCGATGCAGTTAATACTGGCAACTCTATGCCCTCCATAACTACCGCTGTAGGTACGAGTAATATTAAGCCAATAATATTTTTAGTTAAATTTAGTCCTTTTGCCGATAAACTATTTCCAGCATGCTTGAAAAGAATAACCGCAGTCGCCCAACAAGCTGCGCAAACCAAGGCATAAAATTCACCGATGCCCATCGAGCTTAGTAAGCTAAATAATCAATTTTCATGATTTGTTTAACAAAACAATAAGTTAATCGTGATACAAACAATACTATAAAAAAGGGGCCGCTCAATTAGTAATGCATTTATTTACTCTAAAAACAAATGCCCCGTTTTTACCCAAATAACAGTATCGACTTCAACAAATGGGTGGTGACTACTTAAATGCGGGCTGCGTATCCAAGAGCCAGCTGGATAACGACCAAACTCATCACAGAACTCTCCAGATAGAACAAATATTTCCTCACCACCAAAATGTTTATGCGGTTTAAAAACTTCTCCCGCTGGCCATTTAACTAATGCGGTATGTTCGTGATTATGCCCGTGCAAAGGCATTACTTTTAAAGCCCCTTGCCCAACCGACCACTCAGTATTATTAGTATCAATTATTATTTGCTGTTTGTCATCGGCTTGAAACTGGCATAATTTAACGAATAAAGTACAACCCTCTCTACTAAATGGCGCATGGCCACTCCCCGGTGGGTTGCGAAAATAATTGCCTGCTCCATAGTCACCCGTTTCATCAGAAAAAACGCCATCTAAAACGAATATTTCTTCACCTAACGGATGCTCATGTCGAGAAAACGAGGCGCCAGGCAAATAACGAACGACCGAAGTTGCATGTCCTGATTCTTGATTTTCACGTGCCAACAATTTCCGTTGTACGCCACCGGACGGACTATCTAACCAGTCAACCTGATTAGTATCGATTACAACACGCTCAGCGAAATTCATATTCAGTATCATTTAAACACCAGCATTTCCATTTTCAAAAATCATTATTATTAGCCTTTAAAGTGTAACAATTTAAACCGCTTGCTGCCTTGAGTGACTTCGCCCACATCATTTTTAATTTGAAATGCGTGATCCTGTAATCACTAAATAACAAAGGCTCATCATTCTCTATGAATGATGAGCTTTTGAATATAGCAAATAGATATGTCTTACTTAAACTGAAACAATACCACCTTGAACCGCGATTTCTTCCCCAACAACATAAGATGAATCGCTTGAAGCTAGGAATAAAACAGCTTTAGCTACTTCTTCTGGAGTACCAAAACGTTTTAATGCTGTTTGCTCTGTAATCGCTTCTGCTGCACCAGCAAGAACATCGTCAGGTAAACCTATTTTACCCCAGAAAGGGGTTCCAATTGGTCCCGGGCTCACTGCATTAATTCTGATCCCTTTATCTGCTAGTTCTGCAGAAGCAACTCGAACAACAGAGCGTAAAGCAGCTTTACTGGCACTTAACAAACTACTACCACCAAAGCCGATTTCATTTAACCAAGATGTGGTCATAATCACAGAAGCATTATCATTTAAATTAGCAATCGATTTTTGTAATGAAAAATAAGAACCCTTAAAATTAACATCGATCATACTGTCAAAAAATGCTTCATCAGTATCTGCAATAGGCGCTAATTTGCCTTGCCCTACATTAATAAATAATACATCAATACCGCCAAATTTAGCTTTCACTTCAGAATAAAGCTTATCTAAATCAGCTTGTACAGTAACATCGCCTTGCACCGCATGGCTATTAGCACCTAACTGGGCTGTTGCCGTATTTAGCGCTTCTTGGTTTCGACCAAATATAGTTACTTTAGCACCGTTATCGATAAACTCTTGTGCTGCTGCAAGACCAATACCACTACTTCCGCCTGTAATTACTGCTACTTTACCTTCTAATTTATTCATTGTTTTACCTTTTTTTTTAAATATATTAAGCATGACTGACACTTCTATTTCAGAGTTATACAATTTAAAAAACAGCCAAATTGATTCTATCTCACTGTTTTTTGTCGCAAAAAAATAACTACCATATCAAATACACAAGAGCTTATTAAAACCATAAAAACTAAATGCACTGCATTTATTATGCTACTAACTCGTTATGCCTTTGACGCCATAAATACTAAACTACCTATCGATAGGTAGTCAACTTTTTTTGGAGAATTTTATTTGAATTCTGCTTAGTTGCGCTGAACTAATCATGATTGTCGTGTTCAATATCTTGTAATCTGTTGCTTGCTGTTAGATAATCACCTATCTAGTGATAGGGTAAATAAATATGAGTAAAAGAGAAGCATTATTAAAAGTCGCCGAAGATAAAGTTCGTAAAGGCGGTTATAACAATTTCAGTTTTAGAGAAATTGCCAACGAAGTTGGAATTAAAAGCGCCAGCGTACATTACCACTTTAAGACTAAAGCCGATTTAGGTGCTGAGCTAGCACACCAATATACTGACGCGTTTATAGCGGCACTGGGAGATGTTGAAACCATTAAGGCAAGAGGCGAAAACCCCATTGATATTTACACACAACTTTTCAAAAACGCTTTATTAACTGACAATAAAATGTGTTTGGGTGGATTATTAGGTGCACAAAACGAAAGTTTGCCAGAGAAAGTTCAAACTGAAGTAAAACGCTTTTTTGATAAAAACTTAACATGGTTAAAGGCTGCACATACCGCGAATGGCGAAACCAATCCTTCTCATGCTGCAATAACCACAGTCAGCTTACTTGAAGGTGCAATGATGATAAGCAAAGCGCTTAATGATCATAGTTACTTCAAGCTTGCTACTCAGTAGTGAAATACTGGATACTTCCCTGTATCTATACGCATTTTTATTTATAGACGCTCCGCGTCCGAACTGCCGTAGGCGGCGTTTTGCTTCTTGTTAGTTTTCATTTTTCCTACGCTCCTCAAGGATATATTTTCTCAAATTTCTCTCGCTTCGCATTACGTACAAAATAACAACCTCATCATTTATCAGACGATAAAAAAATTCTACAAGGTTCAACAATAACTTCACGGTAACTTTTATTGCCTAACTCAGGTGGCACTCGCCCGGATTCGGATGAGTCAGAAAGTAAATCTACTCTTGAAAAAACTCGTCGCACGAGTTTTTTTGCCGCACTAATTTTGTCTAAAGCAATATATTCAGCCACCTTATCCAGCTCATCGAGAGCAGAATCAGCCCACCTTACTTTAGCCATTTGGCCATACGTTCCTTCGCTTGTGAATTAGAAGCAACGCGACCTTCTAAATAGCAGATCTCTCCATGAGAGATACTTTCTAAAATTTTTAATCGTTCTTGCATCGACTCATAATCTTCTACGTCCAAAAGATAAGCAGAGGGTCGACCATGTTCTGTAATTAGAATTGGTTCTTTCGATGAGTGTAAATCAGAAAGAATTTTTGTTGCTTGGCGTTTTAAATTT
>CAZFEM010000031.1:0-1830 GCA_964517515.1 uncultured Gammaproteobacteria bacterium
AGACCAATATCTTTGGCGTGTTCTTCAAAGCCTTTGTTCTTCCAGAAAAATGCACCGGGCATAGTAGTTGGCACAACTAAAACATAAAACAAAGCACGGCTGATTACGCTAGTGGTGATTAGTAATGTGGCACTGAGTATCCATAACGCCAACGCTAATATCGAGTTTGATTGAGCAATAAGCAAACCAATGATTAGCACAATATTGAAACCAAGTAGTACATTGCGTAATAAGTACGTTTTGCCAAAGGTGGTTGTTTGAATATAAAACGAAGCCGCACCTTCATGTGAGGCATCGCGCATTGATTTTGCATGGGCACTTAAGCCTATTGCTTCGGAGATAAGACCGAGCAAAATAATTGCGCCACCAATACTTAGAGCCGTGCTTATACTACTGCCAGAAAAAGTTAAGGTTGCAATGACTAAGACAGTGAGCATAAGACCACCAAGACTAATCGAGTTACCGATAAAGCTAGTCGCTGTCTGCCAATGGTTCCAAAATGGTCGAGCGGGTATCAAGTAACAACGCACCATGTAATATAAACCGATCGCACCTGAGACTATTGCTAAAATGGCGGTACTGTTACTTAAAAAGCTAAGTATTGAGCTATCGGCTAGCGCAGCTAAATTAATGCCAGCCAACATTGATTGTAACCATGCATTGTTCGGCATGTTCAACAACATATGCACACCAGCAAAAGTCATAAATAAAGCAACACCTAAGCCTTCGCGCGAAACAGGTGACCAACGTAAATTATTAAAGCCACGATAAAACTTCAATGGTTTACCTAAGTGCACAGTAGACATAAACAAGCCTAATGCTATGCAGGCGCAACTCATAGCAATAAGTGGTACATACATTGATGATGCTGTAAAACTAGCAATCGCTGGTGAAAATAAAGCCGTAATAAACGCTAAAGTAAACGCGCCAATACCCATTTGTGTTAGCAAGGTGAATAACACCAGTGGATTTTCGCGAGAACTAAGTCGCTCCATATTCCAAAACTTGGCTTTGCCTAATTTACGATCAACCGCAGGCACATAATCGCCCGAATCGTTTTGACGATATTTAAGTGGCATCGAATCGGTGCGATGCATTTCATCGGGTAATTTTTTAGTTTGCTGAAAACGAATATTTGGTTGAGTAATATTAGGGTCTGGAAAACCTGGAATCGACACCTCTGCTTGTTGACGATTTTCTGGAATATTTTCCACCACGCCAAAATCTAAGGCATTACCAACACAGGCAGAAACACAAGATGGTTTTAGTCCAACTTCAAGACGGTCGACACACATATTACATTTGGAAACTTGCCCTTCGACTGGGTCTAATTGCGGAGCGTTGTAGGGACACACCCACGTACAGTAACCACAACCAAAACAGGTTTCAGGGTCTTGCAATACGGCACCGTATTCGGCGTGTTTGGTGTAGGCTTTAGTTGGGCAGCCTTTGAGGCACACGGGGTCATCGCAATGGTTACACGCCATGGAAATATTCATACGTTGGAAATCAGGAAAACTGCCGCCCTCAACATAACCAACCGAACGAAAAGCGATATGTGCTGGGTTCTCGTTCTTTTCGCTACATGCCGCCTCGCAGGCGTGACAACCGATACAGTTGTCAGCATTAAAATAAAAGCCGTGTTGTTTATTACGATTAGGATTAGTACCGACCGCTGGATTATCATTGATATACATCGAACGGCCTTCAGGCATCTTGCCTTCGGTTAACTCAAGCAAATCAATTTTTTGCCCATAACGATTAGTATCTTGCGACATCAAATCTTTCAGCACCGCATAACCTGGCTCCAAAGCCTGACGATCCCAAATT
>CAZFEM010000031.1:1930-29040 GCA_964517515.1 uncultured Gammaproteobacteria bacterium
ATCTGCTTCTCTAAACGGCCATTGAATACCACGCGCTGCTTCTATTTTTTCATACGTCATTGCGGAAATATCCAAAGTGCGCCCTTCGCCTTTAGATAGTTCACGCATTTCTTTAAACGCGCCTTCTGGCGTTTCTGGAAAATTTATTTTTGCACCGTTCTCAAAGCGTTTTGCCATCTCTTTAAAAATCCAAAAATCAGGCTTGGAGTTTTTATATGGCGGCAAAGCGTTGCGAGTAAGGTTAACGCGACGCTCAGTATTAGTATGACAGCCTTCTTTTTCAGCCCACACCGATGCTGGCAAATAGGCATGTGCAAACTCGACTGACTCCACGTCTTGATAAACATCTTGCACCATAACAAAGTCAAGGTTTTCCATTGCCTTACGAATACGCGGTTGATTCGCCATTGAGGTCATTGGATTAGTTGCCACTAACCATAGTCCTTTAATCTGACCTGTTTCTATCGCTGGAAATATATCGGTTTGCTTAAGACCCACTTTCTCTGGGAAAAAATCTTCGTCAACACCCCAGAATTCAGCAATCTCTTTACGATCATCTTCTTTTTCTAGTAAACGATAACCCGGTAGACCAGAACAAGACGACCACTCGCGAGTGCCCATCGCATTACATTGTCCGGTAATCGACAAACTAGTACCACCAGGCTTACCAATATTACCTGTGATCAAGTTTAAATTATTGATCGAACAAACGCCGTCTGAACCATGCGTGCTTTGGTTAATACCCATAGTCCAAATACTCATGGCAGAGTTTGCTTTGGCATAAATACGCGCAACATTACGAATCGTGTCTTCATCTATGCCGCATATCTTTTGTGCTGATTTGGGGTCGTATTCCATTACTGCCGCTTCCATTTCAGCAAAGTCATTAGTATGCGCATCAATGTAATCTTGATCGTGCAAACCTTCAGTCAAAATCACATACATCATTGCATTAAGCAAGACCGTATCCGTGCCAGGTGTAATAGCTAGATGAATATCTGCCCATTGCGCCAGCATAGTGACCCGCGGATCAATCACGATCATTGGAAAATGACGCTTCTCGCGTGCTTCTTTTAAACGCCAATAAATAATCGGGTGTTGCTCTGGTAGGTTTGACCCAAAAGCCATTAAGCACTCGGTGTGCTCAAAGTCTTCATAACATCCTGGTGGCCCATCGGAACCAAACGAACGTTTGTATCCCGATACGGCAGATGCCATGCATAAGGTTGTGTTGCCATCATAATTATTCGTGCCAATACAACCGCGCACTAATTTACCGAGTGTATAAAATTCTTCAGTTAGTAATTGACCTGTTGATACAACCGCAAACGAATCACGCCCATACTTATTTTGAATCTCTTTGATTTTTTCAGCGCTCTTATCAAGAACTGCATCCCAGCTGACGGTATCAAAATCACTATGAATTGAATCACGCAATAATGGCTCGTCACCACGACCCGGTGATTCAAATAAATCTTGTTCTAAAATACCTTTGATACATAGCTTGCCGCGATTAACATCTGCATCGGCAACGCCTCTGCTCGTTACTAACTTGCCAGCGTCATCCAAACCAATTTCAATCGCGCAGCCTGTTGAGCAATAGTTACAAACACTGTATTTCCATTCCGCCACATCTTTTTGTGGAATTACAATGGGTTTACGTTTTTTGCGACCAAATAACATCTTTTCTCTTTTAAGTATGACTAGCTAGCAAGGTAAATCGCGTTATCTTCGACTGTCACATCGAACACCGGAACACTCACATCTTCTTCTAAACACTGACCAGATGTGAGGCTAAAATGTTGTTTATATAATGGTGAAGCAACCACTAGCTCGTCACCAATATTACCGACCATGCCGCGTGACAAAACATTGGCTTTACCTAGCGGATCCCAATTAGCAAGCGCGAACACTTGTTGTTCTACATCAGGTATATGAAAAATTGCCAATTGCTTTTCTTCACCGCCAATATTAACCAATGCACAGACACCAGAATTTTTCACTAAATCACTAACGTCACATATTTTTTGTTTACTCACTGCATACTCCTAAAACACTTAAAAAGGTACTTAACTAAACCGCTTTCAAAAGATCGCGTTTTTTCTCTGCGTCGGTGGCTGGACGAATTTGCCCACGCTCCTCGACAAACAAAACATTATTATCTTCGCTATTGGAATTAACAAACTGACGAAAACGTTTAAGTTTGTCTTGGTCATTAACTGCGGTTTTCCATTCACACTGATAGGTATCAACGACATGTTGCATCTGCGCTTCTAACTCATCACAAATGCCTAGTGAGTCATTGATAATCACGTCTTGCAAATATTCTAAACCGCCTTCGAGATTCTCAAACCAGACTGAAGTACGTTGTAAACGATCTGCGGTGCGCACATAAAACATTAGAAAACGATCAATGTACTTAATTAATGTTTCAGTATCTAAATCGGTTGCAAACAAATCGGCATGGCGTGGCTTCATTCCGCCATTACCGCAGGTATATAAATTCCAACCATTTTCAGTCGCAATAATACCCACATCTTTACTTTGTGCTTCAGCACATTCTCGAGTACAACCCGATACACCCATTTTCAATTTATGCGGACTACGTAACCCTTTGTAGCGATTTTCAACATCAATCGCCTGACCGACACTGTCTTGCACACCATAGCGACACCAAGTGCTGCCCACACAAGACTTCACTGTGCGTAATGATTTTGCATAAGCATGGCCTGTTTCAAAACCAGCGTCGATAAGCTTACCCCAAATGGTCGGTAAGTCATTCATTCGTGCACCAAATAAATCGACACGCTGACCACCAGTGATTTTTGAATACAAATTAAACTCTTTCGCAACTTCGCCTAAGGCAATAAGTTGGTCGGGTAAAATCTCACCGCCAGCAACGCGCGGCACAACAGAATAGGTACCATCTTTTTGCATATTCGCCATAAAGTTATCATTGGTATCTTGCAAAGGAACCGTGTCTTCATTTAACACATGCTCATTCCATAAAGACGCCATAATCGATGCAACGGCAGGTTTACAAATATCACAACCACGACCGCTACCGTGTTTTCCGATCAGCTCATCAAAAGTAGTAATTTTAGTCGCTTGCGCAATGGTAAATAAGTCCTGCCGCGTGTGCTTGAAGTGTTCACAGATATCGGTGTTCACTTCCAAACCACGTGCAGCTAACTCATGATCAACAACATTTTTCAACAGTGCAGCACAGCCACCACAACCAGTCGATGCGGCAGTGCAACCTTTAACGTCTCCTAAAGTCATACAACCACCATCAATTGCATTCACGATGTCACCTTTAGAAACATTATGACAAGAACAAATTGACGCAGTCATTGGTAGAGCATCTGCTCCTAAAGTAGGTGCTGCACCATCGCTGGCAGGTAGGATAAGTGCTTCAGGCTGCTCGGGTAGATCAATCTCATTTAAAAAATATTGCAACAGAGTATCGTATTCAGAGCAATCACCAACCAGAGTCGCGCCTAATACTTTTTTACCATCCGCTGAGACATTCAAGCGTTTATAAACTTGTTCACGCTCATCACTGAAAACATAAGCTATCGACTCTTCAGCCAAGCCTTTTGAATCACCGATAGAACCAACATCAACACCAAGCAATTTCAATTTGGTGCTCATATCTGCGCCGGTAAACGAATCCTTTTCATCACTTAACTGCGAGACCGCGGCTTCCGCCATACGATAACCAGGAGCAACTAAACCATAAATAAAATTACCTAATACCGCACACTCACCAATTGCATAAATATTTTCATCGGAAGTAAGACAATGGTAGTCAATCTCGATACCGCCCCGCTCACCAACTTTAAGATCAGCGTCACGAGCTAATTGGTCATACGGTCGAATACCTGCAGAGAAGACAATCATGTCCGTTTCGAGTTCGCTTTCATCAGCAAATTCCATTTTGAGACGATGCGTCTCGCCAGTGCTAATTTTTTCTGTCGCTTTACTGGTATGAACCTTAACTCCAAGTTCTTCAACTTTACGGCGCAACATATTACTGCCGCCTTCGTCTAACTGAACGCCCATCAAACCTGGAGCAAACTCGACAACATGTGCTTCCAAGCCTAAATTTTTAAGTGCATTGGCACATTCCAAGCCAAGCAAACCACCGCCGACAACAACACCTACTTTTTTGCCTTTGGCCGAGGCTTTAATTTCGCCAAGATCATCAATGGTGCGATATTCCAAACAATGTTCTTGATCATGTCCTGGAATAGGTGGCACAAATGGGTAGGAACCCGTCGCTAATACTAATTTGTCGTAACTAAATTCTTGACCACCCTCGGTAATAACCTTTTTCCCTGATCGATCAATCTTGCTTACAAAATCACCAAAATGCGCATCAACACCAAGCTCTTCATAATGCTCACGCGTGGTCATTGCCAAATCTGCTGGTTCTTTACCATCGAAGACTTCCGACAAATGTACACGGTCATAAGCAGGGCGAGGCTCTCCACCAATAACAGTAATACTCGCTTCAATATCAGACGTCGCTAATGTTTCAACGTAATGATGACCGACCATTCCATTACCAACGACTACAACTTTTAATTTACTCATACTAATCTATACCTTCTAATTTAGACCTTAATCTAAGCTTTTAGATTTTTTATCGTGCCCCATTGCCGATAGGTTAACGATCCTAGGTATACATCAAGCAATTTTCATGCCAAAAATCAAAATTGATTTTCTGTTAAATAGGTCAATTTTGCGTAATTAATTCTATATATGAGGCACTCATTCACAGCAAAGAGCATTTATATGGTGCAATTGCACCAAGTTCATACGTTCAAGCCAAAACTGAGTGGTGGCAAATGCAGATCTACCACCACTTAATAATTCCTTTTAAAACTTAGCGTTCAACCAAAGCCATAATCTATCGGTATCAACTTTGCCAAAGGCTGCGTCACCTGCAGAATAACTGCCATACTTCGCAGCTACAGCATAGTTTTTGCCAATTGGTCTCACATATTGCAGATTAATCTCGTCACCTAAATCATCAAAGCCACCGACTGCATCTTCATCTGAGGTAAAATCATGATAAGCAATAAGCCATGTGCCTCCAGCAACTTTACCAGTAGCGCTGACATAGAAATCAGTCAATCCTTCTGCTGGCGTAGCAAGAAATTGGTCAGTCCAACCATTAAATTTATGCAAGGTCGCTAGAGGTGTTGAGAAGCCACCCGCACCATCATCAGAACCAAGTTCTTCATAACCAATTTTGGCAGTAATGCCACTGAATGAATAACCACCCTCTAACCATAAATAATCGGTATCAATAACGTCATTTGCTTCTTGTGATGCAATTTCAGCGGTATACAAAAGCTTGTTACTTCCTACTGGAGCTGAACCACTAAAACTAATACCAACCGTATCCAATGAATTCTCTACATCACTATCAACTTCTAAAAGATAGGCGTAGGCAACAAATTTACCAAACGACGTTGTGAATGCCGCGTTTAATAAAGTGTCTTCTGATTGAATATTTGCTTCTTCACCAAAAATTCGATTGCGTTGCGAAAGCTGTGAGCCAGTCAATTTAATAGAATCAATTGGCGCATAAGTTAGTGTTACTGCATCAAAAGTTTGACGATCTTGGCGCCAACCAACATGCCCAACAAAACGTTGACCATCTAGGGCTATGACTTGACGACCTACTTTTGCAGTAAAACCACCACCCGAGTATTGGATATAACCTTGGTCTAACTCTGTTGTCTCAGGATCAGCAATTACCGAAAATTCACCAGCACGAACACCCGCTGGAGGTACGCTAAAATCATCTACGCCTAATACTTCACGGCTGTCTTCAAGTTCAACTACTGCTGAAAAACCATTGAACGTATCCGTTTTATAACCGAGACGGGTGCGTAAAGTTAGTGCATCTGCATCAGCCAATGCGTTATCTTGATCGGCAGTCTCATAACGCAAATTCAAATCTGCATAAGTTGTACCGCTGGTAAAAGCCTCGGTAATAGAATCTGCAGCGTGCGCAGTAGGTAAAGTCACAGCAGTCGCTAAACCAGCGATCATTAATCCGTGACGAATTGCATGTGTATTTTTTGAGTATTTCATTTTAATCTTCATAAGTTTTTTGCCGCAAGCCTTCTTAACTATTCGTTGCTAAAAAAAATTTGTTGCTGTTTTTTGCAATGCTCCTACATTGA
Organism: uncultured Gammaproteobacteria bacterium; assembly: GCA_964517515.1. Lineage (GTDB taxonomy): Bacteria > Pseudomonadota > Gammaproteobacteria > Arenicellales > Arenicellaceae > Arenicella. The sequence goes on from CAZFEM010000031.1 coordinate 8,134, forward strand.
AACATTCAGTTTTATATTCATGCGCTAGTGCGCGTTTCATCGACAGTTTTTTGACTATCATCAATATGACTATTTTTTGTTGCTTCTTTTTTAGCTTCTTCTTTCGCCTCTTTAGCTTCATCAAAATCAACCACTCCCTTCTTTTCATACAAAAATGAAAGTACTTGCTGGCGGTAATAATTAAATTGATCACTCTTCGATAAAGCGACTCGTTCACGCGGGCGCTCTAGGTCAATCTCAAGCATTTCACCTACTTTTGCTGCAGGGCCATTCGACATCATGACTATTTTGTCAGACATCAAAACTGCTTCATCAACATCATGAGTAATCAAAACAATTGTGGTATTTAAATCTTTCTGAATTTCCATTACGGAATCTTGTAAATTCGCACGGGTCAGTGCATCTAAGGCACCAAACGGCTCATCCATTAACATCACTTTTGGTTGCATTGCCAAACATCGGGCAATACCCACCCGTTGTTTCATACCACCTGAAATTTCACTCGGCATCTTAGAAATCGCATGATCCATTTTAACCAAGGCTAGATTATGTAAAATCCATTCTTTCATTTCTGCCTTGCTTTTAGTGCCTTTAAACACTTGTTCTACACCCAGCGCAACATTGTCATAAACACTAAGCCATGGCATCAAAGCATGACTTTGAAAAACTACTGCGCGATCAGGACCTGGATCATTAACTTCCTTACCTTCTAGAATCACTCCGCCCTGTGTCGCTTGGTAAAGACCGGCAATAATATTGAGCACGGTTGATTTACCACAACCAGAATGACCAATAATAGAAACAAATTCGCCTTCTTCTATGACGAAATCTACTCCTTTTAGCGCTACATACGGACCATTGGCAGTAGGAAATTCAATACCAACTTGAGAAATTTGAAGAAATTTATTATTGATAAACATAGTTATCTCCGGCTTGATAGCCTTAGCGCAACACTGCGTTTTTATCCCAACTAACATAGCGTTGGAGTATTAAAATAAGTCGGTCTAGAGCAAAACCAATTAAGCCAATTACGATTACCGCAACCATAATTCTAGATAGAGAATTAGACGATCCATTTTGAAATTCATCCCAAACGAATTTGCCAAGCCCTGGGTTTTGCGACAGCATCTCTGCGGCTATTAACACCATCCAACCAGTCGCTAGCGACAATCTTAATCCCGTGAAAATCATTGGTACTGATGCCGGTAAAATAATTTTTCGAACATGCGTTAACGTTGGCAATTTAATTACTTTGCTAACATTCAGTAAATCTTTATCGACACTAGCAACTCCGACTGCAGTATTGATTAACGTTGGCCACAGGCAGCAAAGAGCAACTGTAAATGCCGACACAAGAAACGATTTTTCAAAAAATGGATCGTCACTCACATATACCGCACTAACCACCATGGTAATAAGTGGCAACCAAGCAAGTGGCGAAACAGGTTTGAATATTTGAATCAATGGATTCATCGCTTTGTAAAAACCATCGCTGAGCCCGCACATCACACCTAGTGGAATAGCAAACAAAGAAGCGATTAAAAATCCAAACATGACTGTTTTTAGGCTGGTAATAATTTGGTCAAAGAAAGTTTCTTTACCCGTATATTTACGTACCCTAATTTCAGCGTTTGGATCTTCCGCCAAGGTTTCAGCATTACGTTCATCCTGACGCTGGTAAAAAGCGACCGCCTTTTCTTGCTCGGCATAATGCTCTTCTACCAGCACTTTGGATTGTTGAAGAACTTGAGAAGGACCAGGAAACTGTCCGAGCGAGGTATTAATTTTACTCGCGGCAAAACCCCATAAAAGCAAGAATGCAATGATTCCAAATATGGGATAAAGCAAAGATTTAATCTCGATAGAGAAAAAAGCTTTAATTAACGAATTCAATCGTTGCTCTATTTTATTTCCAATCGATGAACCTTCCATCTCTGGGGTTTGCGCTTGTACGGACATAATATTGTTTCCTAGTCGTCGTTGACTGTTAATTCACTCAAGTAATAATATTGCTGGTTTTTGTTCTAAAGTACTTCGTCTTTCAGACCAATAGTGAATTTTTCTAAGTACTCATTTGGTTTGCTACCGTCAAAACTAATACCGTCGATGAACTCTGTTTGCTCAGGTTTGAAACCACTTTCTGAATCAAAATCTGGAAACTCATCTGCAGCCAGTAAGCCTTCTTCAATTAACTCTTTAGCAGCAACTGCATAAATTTCAGGTTTATAAACATCAGCAGCCACTTCTTTGTACCAATCATCACTTTGTGGTTCTGAAATCTGACCCCAACGACGCATCTGCGTGAGATACCAAATCGCATCAGAGTAATAAGGGTAAGTCGCGTTATAACGGAAGAACACGTTGAAATCAGGCACTGAACGCTTATCGCCTTTTTCATATTCGAATGTGCCCGTCATAGAGTTAGCGATCACATCATAATCCGCACCGACATAATTAGATTGAGACAAGATTTCTACTGCTGCTGGGCGATTGGCATTATCATTTTCATCCAACCATTTAGCCGCTCTAATCAATGCTTTAACAACACGAACAGTGGTGTTTGGATACTTTTCAGTGAACTCTTTGGTCATACCAAAAACTTTCTCTGGGTTGTTTTTCCAAATCTCGTAATCGGTAATAACTGGTACACCAATTCCTTTAAATACCGCTTGTTGATTCCATGGCTCACCAACACAATAACCATAGATAGTACCCGCTTCTAAAGTAGCAGGCATTTGTGGCGGAGGTGTTACTGATAGAAGAGCTTCTGCATCAATCGTACCGGCAGTGTCGCCTTTATGTGGCGCATAGTAGCCTGGGTGAATTCCACCAGAGGCTAACCAATAACGTAATTCATAATTATGCGTTGAAACTGGGAAAACCATACCCATTTTGAACGGCTCACCTTCATCAAGAAACTCGTCAACAACTGGTTTCAAGTAATCCGCTTTAATTGGGTGTACTGGCTTACCATCTTCTATTGGAACATACTCTTTCATACGCTCCCAGATATCGTTAGAAACAGTAATACCGTTACCATTTAAGTCCATAGAAAAAGGAGTAACAATATGCGCTTCAGTACCATAACCAATTGTTGCTGCTAATGGTTGGCCAGCAAGCATATGTGCGCCATCTAAGTTGCCATCAATCACACCATCTAATAAGACCTTCCAATTAGCTTGCGCTTCGATCGTGACGTATAAACCTTCGTCTTCGAAATAACCGTTTTCATAAGCAATCGCGATCGGTGCCATGTCGGTCAATTTAATAAAACCAAATGTTAATTCATCTTTTTCAGGCTGACCTACTTGTGCCATGGCAGACGTCGCCAACAAAGACAAACCAAGAGAAACTACAGTTAATACTGTACGGGGGAAAAGCTTAATTGAATCACTAAGACTCATGCTTTTTTGTAAACTTAACATCGATAACCTCTTATTTAAAGCAAAACGATCTGATCACAGAATAGCGGCAATAAATGCTGTTAATCTGCATCAGACACCATTGCCGTTTAAAGTAAATTTATTCGCGAAGATAACTGGCCGGAGACAAATAACTCTTTAACTAAATTACCTGCTGGCCAATTTGGTAGTAACTACATTGTTACTTCGCTTATCGCATTAATAATTAAGCAGGAAACGTGCCAACTTTTTATATTTTGATAAAATATCTTTTATTTCAATTAGATAGCGGACATTTGAAAATGCGATCAAGAAAAAAATAAAACTATGTATGATCAAATTCATTTGATTTATCAAAATCAGCTTTAATCAAACTTAGCTGCATCACTATAGTGCAGTCCTTGCACCAACCTTTTTATTGCGGCGAAAACACAAAAAGAATCGCTTTTTGTGTTTTCTTTAATATCAATTTAAATCTCACCAAGAAAGTGCAAATTTATCGTTTGTGCACAAATTTTACTCAAGCATCTCAAAGACTGAAATAACTCGTTTTGATAAATCAGCGATGGACTGCCCTTCATTCATCGCTGATTTACGCATCTGAGAATAAGCTTCTTCTTCGCTTAAATTTTTCTGACTCATAATGATTCCTTTCGCCCGTTCAATCAATTTTCGATCTGACAACTTGTCTTTAGTTGATTGCAATTCACAGATCAGGTTTTGCTCTTTTTTAAAGCGTGCAATCGACAATTCAATAGTCATCAATAGGCGCTCAGTACTAACTTTATCAACCAAATATGCACTAACACCCGCAGAGACTATAGGGTCAATCGAACTATGCGCAGACTCACTAGCAACAATAATGATCGGTAATGGGCAAGCTTTTTTTACTTCAAACAGCTCATCTAAAATGTCGTTTGATAACGATTTGATCGATAAGATCAATGCATCAGGTTGAAAGCTAGATGCTTTATTAACTAAATCTTTAGTTTGTTGACAAGACTCAAGTATAAAAACATCAAGCGATGTTAATTTATTGGTCAAATCTTGCGAAACTTCATCACTTCGACCATCGACTAACAACAACTTGAGGGCATCGGACTGCGAATCGATCTTAGTGGCAATTTGTGTAATCGTACTCATACTTTAATCCAAGCATGAATCGTGCCAACTTTCTCTTCACTTCAGAATAAACTATCCACCCACTGTGGAACTGCATCGGTTGCTCGTGCATAGATCGCTTTATCGAAAGCACTGGCAACATTCGATTCTTCCAAATTAATTTCCAATGTATCGGCGCCTGCTTGATTTGCCATTTCTACAAAACCTGCAGCTGGATAAACATTACCAGAAGTACCAATCGCTACAAATAAGTCGCAATTACTCAGACTTTGCATAATTGTATCCATATAAAGCGGCATCTCGCCAAACCAAACAATATGCGGGCGCAGATTTCCAGTTTCGTCACAACATTCGCAAAGATCATCAACGGCAAGTGCTTGTTCGCAAGGGAAAATATGTTGCGTTTTCTTACAATGCATTTTTAATATTTCACCGTGCATATGCAGAACATTTTGTGAGCCAGCTTGTTCATGTAAGTTATCGATATTCTGGGTCACTAAAGTCAACTTGTGACTCGTTTCATTTTGTAATTTTGCTAAAGCCCGATGCGCCGCATTTGGCTGCACTATTCTAGTTCCGTCCTTTTCTTCTAATAATTGCGCACGACGTAAATTATAAAACCGTTGCACTAGTTGTGGGTCGAGCTCAAATGCCTCAGGTGTTGCGACATTTTCAATCCGGTGATCTTCCCATAACCCATCGGCAGCACGAAAGGTTTTAATTCCCGATTCGGCAGAAATCCCCGCACCGGTTAAAATAACGATGTTTTTATGCTCTTTCATCTGTTCAGTCTGGGTTAAGTTAGTGTTTGCTACATTAGCGTGGAATCAACTCATAGGAGTATTATTATGAAAAAGCCAACTATCAGTAAAGTAGCATTATTTTTTAGTCTTGTTATCAGTGTGGCTATGACACCAAATTTGGCAGACGCGCGTGGCAGTGTACAAATTGCCGTGCCAGGAGTAAGTATTAGCGTTAATAATGGTTTCAGCACTAACCGTTATTACAATACCCGCACTTACAACTACTTGCCGAGTTCAAGCTTGCGCAATAGAAACCTACCTATTAGTAGAACAGTTGTGCCTAGCTACCGTTCAAGCTACGGATCTAGTTATTATTGCCCAACACCAGGTTACTCTGCGTCTTTTATACAAAATCGTGGTTGTTATCAGCATGGCAGTCATTTCCATTGTAATTAAGACTAACTTATAGCTAAACAGAAGTACCGCGTTACCCGAACTTTAAGCCTTCTTTGAAGTTCGGGTAACGCAATTTTACCTTTAACTCCTTAAGCATTTTTTCATTACTAATGCGGCGTGACTCACTTAAATACGACAACATGCCAGTCGATAATTCTTCTTTAGCCTGCTGCATGGAAATTTCTGGCAAAGCGGGCAAACCTAAGATCGCGGCGGCTGCTTGCAAATATTCACTAATTTTTCCTGGCGTACCATCTGTTACATTGTAAATATCAAAATCAACATCACTCTGCATTGCAACAATCGCAACGGCTGATAAATCATCTGCATGAATGCGATTGGTATATCCACACTCTTGTGCACGCACAACTGGGATATTTTGTTCAATACGTTTTTTAGGGATACGGCTATTCGCATAAATTCCCGGAACCCTTAATATAATTAACGGAATGCTATGTTGTTTAGCAAAGAATTGCCATTGTTGTTCAGAATCTAAACGTCTTTTACCACGTTCTGTTTGTGGCTCTGCTATAGATTGCTCAGTTACCCATTGACCATCACAATCACCATAAACTCCTGTGGTGCTAATCAAAACAATTCTAGCGGGCTTAATTGCTGCCTCACTTAGTTGCGCAAGCAAGCTACGGCTGCGCGCATCATACTCATCACTTTTCTGTGGTGGAACCAAGTAATAACAATCCTTTTGATTTAACTGTTCTATCTCTATCTGATCTTTATCGAGATCAAACTGGGCAACATTAATGCCAAAGGTATGACATGCATTAACACTCTCCTGTGTTTGCACCAAACCTAAGATTGTTTGCGCTGACTCACCTGCGGCAACTAACTGCGTTGCAATCCGCCGTCCCACATCACCACAGCCAATAATAATATGTTTGAGCTCAGTCACGACGCAACTTATCAGATACCGCAATTGGAGTTGGGTAACGTAATACAATTGAATAACTAGAACCAATAAACGTAACAACTGTCGCCAACTGCACAAAATATACCGTAGCCGAATCGATCAATGCACTTTGTAAGGCAACAAAGACGATAAGCAATGAAAACTCACTCATTTGCCCAAGCCTAAAACCTGTTTCCCAGCCCAGTTTATTGGTCTCGGAAACTTTACGTAAGGCAAAGCGGAAAACAACCGGTTTAATGACTAGCATTAATCCACCTAATAAAATTGCTGGCAACCAAATATTATCTAACTCGGTAATATTCAAACCAGCACCAAGAGCAAAGAAAAACAATACTAGAAAAAAATCACGCAATGGCTTTAAACTCTCGGAAATGAATAATGCGATAGGGCTAGTGGCAATAGTAATCCCAGCAATAAACGCGCCAGTCTCATGTGAAAAACCAATAGCATACGCCAACTCAGCAATCCCTAAACACCATGCCAGGGCTAATAAGAATACATACTCTTGAATGCGATCAAATTTAAAAAATAGCTTAAGCAACACATACTGTTTTAGTATCCATGACACACCTATCAACGCAGGTAACAAAACAATCAATTTGGCTAACTCAAAGACTACACTTTGCTCAGTTGATAATGCCTGAAAGCCAAGTAATACGACAATCGCAATCATATCTTGCAGCAACAAAACACTTACTATCACTTCACCGGTATGGCGATGATGCAAAACAGTCGTTGGTAATAATTTTAAACCAATGATAGTGCTAGAAAACATACAAGCGATACCGACAATAATTGCATTAGCAAAATTGAATCCAGCTAAAGCTGCAATCAAATAACCGACCACGGCAAAAGTTCCCGATGTAAAAATTGTCACAATCGTCGTTTGCTTTAATAATTCTAATAGTTTCTGAGGGCTTAAATTTAACCCCAATAAGAATAATAAAAAGATAATACCGATATTAGAAATATCCTGAATCAGAGTTGTATCCGTTACCCACTTTAAGCCCCACGGCCCTAGTACAACACCTAAAACGATGTATCCAATGATAAGTGATTGACGAGCGTATAACGCCAAAGTTGCGAAAATAGCCGCTCCGACGAAAATTAAAAAGAGTGAAAAAATCATGTCTTAATGCTACCTGATTAATTTTTAAATTACCTAATCAAAAAAATTTATGGGCGATAGTTTTGAGTTAGTTATTGATGTCTTCATCATTTAGTTGATCTTTCAATGCACCGATTGGACTTCCCACTAGCTCATAAAACATAATTAACATACGCAGACTTAAACCCCAAAGAATTTGTTCCTTAGCCTGATTGATCAACACCGCTGGCATAAGTAAAGATTGATCCATTGGGTGATAATACTCAAAGGCATTTTGAGGGTCATCTAAATAGGACATTGGTAACCAAACTAAATCAGCCACCTCATGATTGCCTTTGGGTGTTATCGGTCTATCTACCTTAAATACAAAACAGGCAACATGAACATTCAATTTTTGATTGGCACGCATGCCATAAATATCGTTCAACTGGCCAAGGTAGTCAGCGTCAGTCAATTCAATGCCAACTTCCTCGTAAGTTTCCCTTATCGCCGTCTCTATTTTTGAGGTGTCACTGCCTTCGAGTTTACCGCCTGGGAAACCCATCTGACCAGACCACGGATCATTTGGGTGATAGGCGCGCTGCATTAATAAAAACTCTGTGCCGTTTACACCTTCACGTAAAATAATAGCAACCGCTGCTTCCAGTAAATTTTCACCTGCCTTATGAACAGCTTGATGCTGTGCAATTTTTTGTAGCTGGTGCTTAGTTAAAATCATGATAAACCGTAATGTGTTAGCGTACTAAAAAGCAAAGCTGTTTACCGGCAGTGCTGATAGAATTAACCAGCCTACAAATTCGAATTTAATGTTATGCCTAGTTTAACAAAAATAGTCGGTGACGCTGTTGATAGTGTTAAAAATACCGACAATCGAAAAATTGATATCGCTATTATTCTTGGTAGCGGCTTAGGAGACATTTATCCTGATCTCAACAATGTAACTGAAATTAAATATTCAGATATTAAGCACTTAAATGCAACCTCAGTGCAAAGTCACAAAGGACGTTTACTCATTGGAGAATTGAACGGGCAGTGTATTGCTGTTTGCCAAGGTCGCCATCATCTGTATGAAGGTTATTCAGCACAAGAAGTTGCCACGTTGGTTTATACACTCAGCAGACTAGGCGCTAAGCAGTTAATTATTACCAATGCCGCCGGGGCATTAAACCCAGCCTATCAAACAGGCGATATTATGCTCATAGAAGATCATATTAATTTTACAGGGCAAAATCCGGTTGTTAGTCAAGATGATACTTTGGGACAACGCTTTACAGATATGTCACAAGCCTATAATCATGCTTTGTTAGAACAAGCTAAACAAATATGTTTAGAAAAACAATTTAACTATCATCAGGGGATTTATGCTGGTGTACTTGGTCCTTCTTTAGAAACCTCGGCAGAAAGGCGTATGCTCAGAACACTTGGTGCCGATGCAGTTGGAATGTCTACTGTGATGGAAGTGATCGCTGCGAATCAATGCGCTATGCAAGTACTAGGAATATCGGCAATCACTAATATGGCATTGGGCGATGAAAACCAACAGATTGATACGATTGCAGAAGTTTTGCAATACGCTGCGTTAGCAGGTGAGAAAATCGGTGTTGTTATTAATTCCTTATTTAATACTTCTTAATTAACCATTTAAGGGAAAGGTTTAAAGACTTACCAGCTCCAATCAGTACCTAGTAAAAATCCTGAGCTAGAGCCAATGTCTTCAATACTTGGGTCATCTAAGTCCAATGAAAAACGTCGATAGCCTGCACGTAAGGAAACGCTATCGGTAGGTGCGTATAACAAACCCGCTTCTACTTCATAAGCGCTCGCATCATTATCTTGGAAATCGTCCTCCAACTCTGGGAAATAAGACGTCAAACCATAGACCTGAAAGGACGAAGAAAATACGTTGACATTCAACCGACCAGCAACAGACAAGCGCGGTCCGCTAGCATCAAGATAAGAATCAATATTTAATTCCTGCCAGCCTAAACCAAGCTCAACATTAGATTTATCACGGCTACCAAAACGACGTTTCACATCTAAATTATAAAACTGACTATCTTCGGGAAAACCAAACACACTCGTTTCATCACTCTGTTGCAATTCAGCGCTCACGCCCCATTTGTTTCCCCAATACTCTCCTTTACCTAAGAAAGAATCATATTGATTATCATCAAATGTCGATAAATTAACATCATCAGACAACCACAACACATTGGATTTGGCAGTCGTAAAACTATCTTGAGCATAGGAATAACCCACAGTGCCGAGCGAAGCAATTACTGCGCAGGCACAGGCTAATGCTTGTCTAAAGATCGCATTAGTTATGATGTTATTAATATGTCTCATTTATAAAATATAAAATACAATCAATCAGTAATTCTAAAAAATTAATTTATCAATTAGTAAGTTAACCTAAGACTGTATATTACGCCATTATAGTCTTGGTTTCATTAAGAGTTTTGTTAGTAAACTCCTACCATAAACATTATAGCTATAAATTATGGCTATAATGTGACAATTTGTCTCACATCTACATATTTACAACTTTTTTCTGATAAAAATAGCAAAAAAATGCCCTTAAAGTAGATTCAAACTAGTTTCAATGACAAATAACAAGCATAAAAATACTCGAATTGATAAGTGGCTATGGGCCGCACGATTCTATAAAACGCGTCAGCTAGCAGTTAAAGCTATTAAGAATGGACAGATTCATCTTAATGGGCAGCGCATCAAACCCGCTGCCAATATTAAACAGGACGATACTCTGGCAATTAAGAAAGGGCCCTACGAAGTTGAAATTGAAGTTATCAACATTAGCGAACAACGCGGTTCGGCAACTATTGCTCAAACACTCTACCAAGAAACTGAGCAAAGCGTTGTTAAGCGGCAAAAATTAAAAGAACAGCTTGCCGCACAACCTAAAGTTATTAATGAAAAACGAAAACCTGATAAACGTGGAGTTAGAGACAGTTTAAAATTTAAACGTGGGGAATAACAGCGCCAGCTAAAGCTTAACTATTATCAAATTCTGCAATAGCCTTATCAATCTCGGCACGAAGTTCTGTATAACTAGTCGCAACTGGAAACTGTGGAAACTCATCAATTACGTTTTGTGGCGGGCAAAACAGAATACCTTGTTCAGCCTGACCCAGCATTGTGGTGTCATTATATGAATCACCAGCGGCAACAACTTTAAAGTTAAGCTCTTGTAGCCGTTTGACTGTTTCGCGTTTATGATCAGGCTTACGCAACTTATAGTTATCAATTTGACCGTCTTCACCAATCACTAATTCATGGCAAAAAATTGTTGGCCAATCGAGTTGTCGCATCATCGGTTCGGCAAATTCTTGGAATGTATCTGAAAGAATAATTAGTTGGTAATCTGTGCGTAATTGATCAGAAAATTGTTTAGCGCCTGCAAGCGGACTAAGAGTGTCTATCACTTCTTGAATATCTTGAATACGGAATCCGTGTTGCTTACATAGCCCCAATCGAAAAGTCATTAATTCATCATAATCAGGAATATCACGAGTAGTCGCTGTTAACTCTTCAACACCCACTTTCTCAGCAAAGTTAATCCATATTTCAGGAATCAATACACCTTCCAAATCCAAACAAACAATATTCATCGTCTTATTATCAAGCTGATTTAATCAAGCTGCACGATAATACCAACCAACTTTGGATTCAAGCGCTTTCTATGCAGTGAGAGCCATGCGAAAATCGAAAAATGATACCCCTAAGCCTTTATATTCATATTCCTTGGTGCGAAAAAAAATGTCCGTATTGTGATTTTAATTCACATCAAGCAAAAGATGACATAGATGAACCTGCCTATATTAATGCTTTATTAAGTGATTTAAATAAAGACCTGGAACACTATCGCAAGGTTCTCGACGGACGCACTATAACGTCTATCTTCATTGGCGGCGGCACGCCTTCTTTGTTTAGCTCTACAAGCATCGCACAACTATTAGAGTCAATTGAGCAACAGATATCATTTAGCAATGACATTGAAATAACATTAGAAGCAAACCCCAGCAGCAGTGAAATCAATAAATTTACTGCTTTTCGCGCAGCAGGCATCAATCGCCTTTCCATTGGAGTTCAAAGTTTCAACCCAACACACTTACAATCTTTAGGGCGAGTTCATAGCTCTCAAGAAGCCTTATCCGCAGGTCAAGCCGCTCGTGCAGCAGGCTTTGATAATTTCAATTTAGATTTGATGTTTGGCTTACCTAAGCAAAGCTTACAGCAGAGCCTAGAAGATTTAGAGCAAGCTTTAGCACTAAAGCCAACACATCTATCCTGTTATCAACTCACTATAGAGCCAAATACACTTTTCCATAGTCAACCACCCGTCACTCCCAGTAACGAAACTCTTTGGGCAATGCAAAATGTATTACAAGAAAAACTACAAGACAAGCAATACCATCAATACGAAGTATCTGCTTATTCTCAAATAAATCGCCGCTGCCAACATAATTTAAATTACTGGCAATTTGGTGACTATCTCGGTATCGGTGCTGGCGCTCATGGCAAAATAAGTAGCGCAAATGGACAAGTAGAGCGCAGTTGGAAAATAAAGCATCCAGCTAGTTATATTGAGAAGCAAGATAAGCTCGGCGAACGCAACTTAGTTGCGCCCTCGCAACTACCCTTTGAATTTTTACTCAATGCGCTACGTCTGACAAATGGCTTTGACTTATCATTATTCGAAAAACGCACCTTTCAGAGTATTGATTGTATAAACGAACCATTACAAAAACATCTTAATCTCGGTCTTTTAGAAAGAAAGAATGATTTAATTACGCCGACCGACCGCGGTAAACAAATGCTCGATAGTCTGCTACAGGATTATTTATAAATAAAAAAAGCCCTCGCAGTTTCCTACGAGGGCTTTTTTGTCTTACTAGCGCTTAATATAAAACTTCGCGCTTACATCTTTAACTTACTGTACTGAAACACCTAAAGCTTTAACTGTCTCAATGTTTAGATACTCATCAACAGGTAAGTTATTGTCACGTTGGAAAGCATTTACAGCTTGAATTGTAGTAGAACCAATCACACCGTCAACTCCACCAGGACCAATGTCATAGCCGTTGTTAACTAATGAACGTTGGATATCAGCGATACGTGAAGCAGTCATATTTGTATCACACAAAATAGAACGCCAAGCCATGTAACCATCTTTGATCAACTGTTGTTTCTCAATAGTTCGATAAGTTGCAGGGATAACATTTACTTGCTCACTTGCAGGTCTAACCAATTTAGTTACTTCAACAGTGCTGTATTGAGCAGGAATATCAACAGTACGTGTTTGCGCTGGAGTTTGAACAACTTGGCGCTGAACCGTACGATACTCTGGCTGAGTTTCAGTTAAGCAAATTTGGTTACCAGTACGTGTAGAAGCTGGGTAATCATCATTGCTTACTTCGTGCCATACAAATCCACCATCTTGGTCTAGTACTGTACGACTTACAGAACCGTACTCAGCAGGAATCGGAATACGTCTTTCTGACGCAGCTGAAACCAACTCTTGAACTTGAACAGTTTTGTATTGAGCAGGAATATCAACCGTACGTGTTTGCGCTGGAGTCACTAATTGACTACGAGTAACCGTGCGATATGTTGCTGGTACTTCTACCAAACACATGATTTCACCAGTTGCTTCATCAATACGTTGAATCGGACCCGTACCTCTTTTCCAAACAGTATGAGCTGGCTTATCAATTACTTGCTCACTCACTGTTTCAAAAACAGCTGGGATAGTTTCAAGTCGACTTGAAGCTTCAGAAACCAATACTTCTTTACTAACAGTACGGTATTCAGCAGGAATTACTTCCACACGCTCACTTGCAGCTCTAGTAACTACTTGCTCAGTCTCTGTACGATACGACGCTGGCGTATAGTGCTCATGGAAACACATACCAGGGCTTGCACCTGCTGTATCAATACCATGGGCTCTTGCTGCTGCCATTAAAGCTTCACTTGCTGGCGCATCATTGTCGCTAAGACCAATTTTCCATGCACGTACACCGTCACGAACCAAAATAGTTTCTGATTCAGTTCCATAAACCGCTGGAATAGTTTCCAAACGAGATGAAGCTGCACTAACTTCAATAGTCTCACTGACAGTAGTATATTCAGCAGGAATAATTGTGATTGAAGAGCTTTCTTCAGAAGCAAGAACTTGCTCAGTTAAAGTTTGATACTGAGCGTCTACCCAAACTCGAGCGTAACACTCACCAGGGTTAGCACTTGGTGGCAATAAGTCACCACTCGCAGCACCTGCACGTGCATTTAAAGCTGCTTCACGTTGATCAAGTTCGGCCGCACGGCGCTGTAGATCTTCAGCAGTCTGTGCATTAACAGATGCAACCCCAGACACGCTAAGTACAGTTGCTACCGCAATTGTTACAGAAGTTTTTCTAAATATTGAATTCATTTTTAATACTCCGATTTTTAAAACCACTAGCTAGTTTAGTTAATTTATTAGATTTACTCTATCGATCCATGCTTGCATTAACACCTTAAAGGAATTAATACCCCCACAAGAATATAGAGTTCATGAATATTTTGATTTTTATTTACTACCAAATCTAAATCTTTACTACTACTACTTTGTTGCAATTTTTTTGCTGAGAGAAATATAACATTTATATTAAATGAAATTAATAAAAAATGTAAATTTGTCTAATACCCCATCACTGCCTTTTCCCGACAGTTTCTTGCACTCTTTTTAAATCAAAGTTTTACAAGCACTAAAACTCTTTTATTGTTTTAAATATCACACCAAACAAACAATAGGAAGTTTTAAAATCGCAACCTGTTATGATCATACTCCTTAATATCAGCACTAACCATTAAATAATCACAAAATTTATGACTTATCTCTGGATTAAAGCCTTACACATTATTGCCATCGTCTGTTGGATGGCAGGCATTTTCTATTTACCTCGCCTATTTGTATATCATTCCATGTCTGAAGACTCAACAAGTATTGAGCGCTTTAAAATCATGGAGCGCAAGTTATTCAATGGAATTATGCAACCCGCTGCTGTCGCGTCCTTAGTTTTTGGCATGTGGCTATGGATTGGCTTTGGGTTTAGTGGTGGTTGGTTACTCGCCAAATTAGCACTGGTTCTATTAATGCTGATTTATCATTTTTGGTGCGCCAAAACAATCAAGAAATTTGCCCGTAACGAAGTCAAGCAAGGGCATGTGTTTTTCAGGTTCATGAATGAAGCACCAATCTTTCTTTTAATTGGCATTGTGATTCTTGTGGTAGTGAAACCATTTTAATTTATGTTCAATATTGTTTTATACGAGCCTGAAATTGCACCAAATACCGGCAACATTATTCGTCTTTGTAGCAATGTTGGCGCTAAACTCCATTTAATAGAGCCTCTTGGATTTAATCCCGACGAAAAAAAACTACGCCGCGCAGGTCTCGACTACACAGACTGGCAAGCCATCATTATTCATCCGAGCTATGCTGAATTCTTAACTACAGAGAACCCCAAAAGGCTATTAACCCTTTCCACCCACAGCTCAACGCTCTATAGCCAAACAAAATTTCAACTGGATGATTATTTGTTATTTGGCCCTGAAACTCGTGGTCTACCCAAGGAAGTGATTGCTTCGGTAGACCAAAATCACCAATTAACCTTGCCGATGGCTCCCAATAATCGCAGCATTAACCTATCCAATGTAGTTGCAATCGTTACATTCGAGGCTTGGCGACAACAGGGGTTTGTTGGTGCAAATGAGAATTAATAATAGCGGAAAGAATAATCCAACTATTTAAGCAGCTTAATTCTATATACAATCTATCTATACAAATCTAAGTCGTATAGTTTGCGCCACATAAGTTTTCATAGTTATACTGCTTATCAAAAAAACTCACACAGGATAATAAAATGAGCGACACACAATTTAATTTGGCAACAGTGATTGACGACATCAAGAAAGTGATTACCAATCCTGTTGATTTTTATCGACAAATGCCAACCGAGGGCGGTTATACGAATCCGCTAATTTTTGTCGTTGTAGTAGCAGTAATTACTGGCTTGCTCATTAGCCTTACCTCACTCATCGGCATGAGCAATGCCGTGATGGCTGGCGGCATGGCGTTTGCTGCCATTTTTATTTTCCCAATTATGGCAATAATTGGAAGTTTTATCGCCGCGGCAATTTTATTTATTATCTGGAAATTAATGGGTTCTGAGAAAAACTATGAAGTAGCCTACCGCTGTGTAGCATATAGCTTTGCTATCGTGCCAGTCGTCACGTTATTATCTTTTATCCCTTATATTGGCACGATTATCAAAACCCTTTGGACTTGTTTTTTGTTGTATGTTGCCAGCATTGAAGTACACAAACTCAAGGCGCAAACAGCAAAAATTGTATTCGCAGTTTTAGCCGTTATTGGTCTACTTTATGGCATCGCTTCAGAGCATACTTTTCGCTCATTTCAAAGCACCATAGAAAATGGTTTTCCTAATGGTGAGTTGCCGGCTATTTTTGACGATTTAGAAAATATCGAAGACCTAAGCCCTGAAGAAGCTGGTGAAAAAGTGGGGGAATTCCTTAGAGGCTTGGAAGACAGCCTTAACGAACAAGGTAACTAAACTAGAACAACAAGGGGCAATAACACTCTCTCATTAAACTAGATTTGAGAGAAATGCCTGTTAGTTTTTTCATCCCCAAGACATTTGCCAGAAGGCGTTGTAGAATCGCTTTTTAATCCTAATCCGTATTCTTATTCTATGAAAGTTTTGATCATTGGCAGCGGTGGCCGCGAACATGCCCTAGCGTGGAAAGTTGCGCAGGCAGAATCAACCACTGAGGTTTTTGTTGGCCCAGGTAATGCCGGTACTGCTAGCGAAAAAAAAGTTGCTAACATCAATATTGGCGTCGAAGATATTCCTGCTTTACTAGATTTTGCGCAGAAAGAAAAAATTGATCTTACTATTGTTGGTCCAGAAGCGCCGTTAGTTATCGGCATAGTCGATGCTTTTACCGAAGCTGGTTTGAAATGCTTTGGCCCAACCGCTGGCGCTGCACAGTTAGAAGGTTCAAAAGCCTTTACCAAAGATTTTCTCGCGCGGCATGAAATCCCTACTGCGGCCTATGGAGTTTTTACTGATGCTGATCAAGCTTGTGACTATATAGCTGAACAAGGCGCACCGATTGTCGTTAAAGCAGACGGACTAGCGGCTGGCAAAGGGGTCATTGTTGCCGGCACAATAAAAGAAGCGCAAACAGCGGCACGTGACATGCTGATTGATAATAAATTTGGCGATGCTGGCGCGCGCGTTGTTGTAGAAGAATTCTTATTAGGTGAAGAGGCAAGTTTTATTTGTATGGTTGATGGCAGCAATATCTTGCCACTAGCAACCTCGCAGGATCATAAAGCTCGTGATGACGAAGACGAAGGTCCTAATACTGGCGGCATGGGAGCATACTCACCGGCACCTGTTGTCACCGAAGAAATGCATCAACGAATTATGCGTGAAGTGATTGAGCCGACTGTCAGCGGTATGCAAGATGACGGCTACCCTTATACTGGTTTTTTGTATGCAGGAATTATGATTTCTCCTGACGGTATTCCTAAAGTGCTTGAATATAATTGCCGCTTTGGCGACCCTGAAACACAGCCGATCATGATGCGCCTACAATCAAATTTAGCTGAATTATGCTTGGCGGCAATTGATAAAAAATTAGACCAAACAACAGCCCAATGGGATAGTCGAGCAGCATTAGGCGTCGTGCTAGCAGCAGATGGCTACCCTGAAGATTATGCAAAAGGCTTAGTTATTTCAGGTTTAGAAAATTGCGACACGGATGATTGTAAAACCTTCCACGCTGGCACCAGTAAAAATGACTCTGGCGACATTGTCACTAGTGGTGGGCGCGTGCTCTGCGTTACCGCCCTTGGTGATACGGTCACTCAAGCACAACAAGCCGCGTATGCCAGTGTCAAAAAAATATCTTGGGACGGTATGTTTTGCCGTTCTGATATTGGTTATCGCGCGATTGAACGAGAAAGCTGATTTACCATGCGCGCCTACCTAGACTTACTGCAAGACGTAAAAGACAACGGTGTTGGTAAAGACGACCGCACCGGAACAGGTACTCGTAGTGTTTTTGGTCGACAAATTCGTTGTGACCTTAATCAAGGCTTCCCGCTACTAACCACTAAAAAAGTCTTTCTACGCGGCATTATTCATGAGCTACTATGGTTTGTGCGTGGCGATACCAATATTAAATATCTAGTTGATAACAATGTTGGCATTTGGAATGAATGGCCGTTTCAGAACTATTTAGCGCAAGAAGGTTTGGCTGACAGTATCAAAAAACATTCTTGTGAATGGGAAGACAAACTTGATTGGTTCATCATGTCGATCCAGAAGTACCCTAAGTTTGCAGAAAAATGGGGCGAACTGGGCCCGGTATATGGCAAACAATGGCGTGACTTTTCAGGCATTGATCAATTGGCTTGGGTTATTAATGAAATCAAAACTAATCCTAGCTCAAGACGACTAATCGTTTCGGCTTGGAATCCTGCAGAAATAGAAGAGATGGCGAAAGCTGGTTTACCACCCTGCCATACACTATTCCAATTTTATGTCTCGCACGACAACAAGCTCAGTTGCCAGCTATATCAACGTAGCGCTGATCTCTTTTTAGGTGTGCCATTTAATATTGCCAGCTACGCTTTACTAACCATGATGGTCGCACAAGTTTGTAACTTAGAACTGGGCGACTTTGTGCATACATTTGGTGACGTGCATATCTATAACAATCATATTGAGCAGGTAGATAAACAATTGAACCGCTCACCAAAGCCATTACCGACTATGCAAATCAATCCACAAGTCGATAGCTTATTCGATTTTAAATTTAGTGATTTTGAACTACAGGGTTATGAACCTGACAGCTCAATCAAAGCGCCAGTCGCAGTATAAAGCTTGGTCTTAATACAAACGATATGAAAATTATTTTAGTCGCAGCAATTGGTGAAAATGGGGAGATGGGCAACAACAATGAGTTGTTATGGCACTTACCCGGTGACTTGCCGCGCTTCAAAGAAATCACCATGGGCTCACCGATCATTATGGGGCGTAAAACGTTCGAGTCTATTGGCCGCGCGCTACCAGGTCGGTTAAATATTGTGCTAACTGAAAATACACAATGGCAGGCCGAAGGTGTCACTGTTGCAAGTTCGCTAGAACAAGCAATTGGTATTTCGGAACAGCAAGATACCGGTAAAGCTTTTGTCATTGGTGGTGGACAGATTTACAAACTCTTTCTGCCTTATGCAACGAGCATGGAAATCACCGAGGTCGATGATGCACCTGTTGCAGACACCTATTTTCCTAATTTTTCAGGTAGTGATTTTAACGAAATTACGCGTATTGAAAATAATGACCATACACCAAAATTTGATTACGTTACCTATCAACGAGTTTAGCAACAGAGAAACATTATGAGCCCAGAACAAGCCAAACAATTAGTTGCGCAAGCAGCAATAGAGCATATCGAGTGGGACTGGGTCGTTGGTGTGGGCACAGGTTCCACGGCAAACTTATTTATCGATGAGCTGGCCAAAATCAAAGGTCAGATTGATGGTGCGGTAGCCAGCTCTGAGGCAAGTGCTGAGCGATTGCGCGGGCATGGCATCAAAGTCATGGAATTAGATCAAGTGGGTGACCTACCGATCTATGTTGATGGCGCCGATGAAGCAACCAAACATTTACATTTAATTAAAGGTGGCGGAGCAGCATTAACGCGAGAAAAAATTGTCGCCGCTGCCAGCGAAAAATTTGTCTGTATCGCCGATGACTCAAAATTAGTCGGCACTTTGGGTAAATTCCCACTGCCAATCGAAATTATTCCAATGGCAAAATCATATATAGGTCGACAATTAATTAAACTAGGCGGCAATCCTATTTTTCGTGAAGGAGTCATCACCGACAATGGCAACTACATCATCGATGTACACGATCTAAAAATCGCTAACCCTATTGAGCTCGAGAATGAACTAAACCAAATTACCGGCATCGTCACCAACGGTCTGTTCGCAAAACGCGGCGCTGATATCCTTCTGTTGGGCGGTGAAGACGGGGTTACTAGTTATACTTAAAAAGACATCAAAACATCAATAAAAAACCAAAAAAAGAGCCCGTAAGGGCTCTTTTTAGTAATAAATTTTTCAACAGTAATTATCTAGTCATTAAGACCAAACCAACGAGCAATTATTTCTTTACGAGAGATGCGTGATTCATCATGCCCGGTAGTAATATAACTAGGTATTATTTCTTCAGAAATTTCTTCAGAAAGCTTAGGGTCACTGAGTCGGTTTTTAATCTCAACCTTTATTTTTTCATAGGCAAGTTTTAATTCGATATTATCAAGATTAACTACATGATCTCTAATTTGCCCAAGAACTTCCTCACTTTGGATTTCAATTACAGTACCATCGTAATCATGTGCTAATTTTGCATAATTAGAAATACGCATCAAACATCGGCTACACAACCAATCCATTTTGATATTGCGAATATCAATCTTATTTAACATATATAAAAACCCGTTTTTATTTAATCAAACACCTTATTATTATTTTAGCTTTCTATAAAAAACTAAACGGTATTTGTTTATAGGACTTTCTAGAAAGCCCTATATTTAAAGCAACAAGTCAAAATCCTAACAAAAATACTTGTTATAAACTACCAAAAAATGACTTTTTGTGTACAAATGTTAATTCTAAAAATTAAAAGATCATAAGCAGATAACGCTTATTCGATCGTTAGCAGCGACTATTGGGAAACAAAAGTCCTCGACTACTGGAACATCACCAATAGCAGGACATAATCCGAAGCCGTCAGTAGCAAAACTATCTAAATCTTGCCCAGGGGTGAAACTAAATGCTTCTGGGGTACATATTGCTGAAGCAGGGTTACCGCTAATAGTAATACCAGCAGCATTAGCTGCACTCATTACAGCCCTAAACATATTAACGCGACCATGCCCATAAAAATCGTTACGGCCATTAGCATCATAAGGCACTGTTCCTATTTGATCTGCTGTATCGCGCAACATGGTGCGCACATCATCCGCGCTCAAACTAGGGTTCACCGC
>CAZFEM010000032.1:0-26268 GCA_964517515.1 uncultured Gammaproteobacteria bacterium
GGCGAGTTCGGCTATCTCTAATCAAGATGATTATGTGAATGTAATTCGGAAGATGCGTGCTAGCATTTAAGATATAGTCAAAGAAACTTATTTTTATCTAAAGAAAAACCCATGCTTGAAAACAATAATATCGAGGCGATTGATAGGTTAATAACGCCTAGCGATTTTAAAAAGTCACTACCAATTACTGATGAAGTTGCAGCTCACGTTGAGCAAAGTCGTCAAACATTGCTCAACATTTTAGACCGTAAGGACAATCGTTTGATTGTCATCGTCGGCCCATGTTCGGTGCATGATACGGTTGCTGCATTGGATTATGCGCAACGCCTTGTTGATTTTGCTAAAACGGTAGAAGACGAATTATTTATTGTGATGCGTGTGTATTTTGAAAAACCTCGTACCACGGTGGGGTGGAAAGGGTTAATTAATGATCCAGACCTTGATGGCTCATTTCAAATTGAAAAAGGCCTAACTTTAGGTCGTGAGTTGATGATTAAAATTAATGAAATGGGATTGCCGATTGCAAATGAAGCTTTGGATCCGATTTCACCGCAATATGTACAAGATCTCACCAGTTGGTCAGCCATTGGTGCGCGCACTACCGAGTCGCAAACACATAGAGAGATGGCGAGTGGTTTGTCCGTACCAGTTGGTTTTAAGAACGGTACTGATGGTTCGCTGGATGTTGCGATCAACGCTTTGCAGTCGGCTGCCAGTGATCATCGTTTTTTAGGGATTGATGAGGACGGTAAAGTGTCGGTCGTACAAACCTCTGGTAATGCTTATTCGCACATAGTGTTGCGCGGTGGTGGTGGTCAAACAAACTATGATTCGGTTAGCATTAAATTGACTGAACAAGCGCTTGAGGCCAAGGGGCTGGCAGCAAATATTATGGTCGATTGTAGTCATGCCAATTCGAACAAGAATCCACAATTACAGACCTTAGTGTTAGCTGATATCGGTCAGCAAATTACTGATGGCAATAAAAGCTTGATTGGGGTGATGCTGGAAAGTCATTTGAAAGAAGGTAATCAAAAATTGACAGCTGATAAAGCACAGTTAGAATATGGAAAATCAATTACTGATGGGTGCATTAGTTGGGAAGTAACCACTGCAGCACTAACGCAGTTAACTGAAAAGTTGCGCGACTATAAAAAATAAAACCTAAATAATTGCTTACTTACCTATGTGTTTAATTTTATTTGAGGTATTAAGTTTGTACTGAAAGGAGTGATATTCCGATCTTATGAACTGTAGGTAACACTAAAAAATTTGGAGAATATATATGTCTGATGAAGTAGCCACAAATAAAACGATTGATTTACAAGTGTATCGTTGGGCAGGTTCTTGGGGGCCTTTTAAAGTTAATATTCCTTGTGGCGAATGTTCTCTTACAAAAGATATTATTCAAGACACGATCGATAATGAGCTTAGTGAAGTCGATGTTAAATTAACTATTCGGGACTGGCTAAGTGAATGGTGGAAGCCGTTAATGAAGGGTGGTTGGCATGCCCCAATAGTCATGGTCGATGGCAAAATCATTAGTCAAGGTCGAGCTTTGAATCGAGGTTTATTAACTGAGGCAATAATAGAAGCACATGCAGTTAAAACTCCGGTAGAGGCAAATAAAAATATTGTTTTTGGTAAGGAGACCTGTCCGCATTGTCACCGAGCCAAGCAAAACTTAGATGATGCAGGCATTGAATATACCTATTACGATGTGGTCAAAAACTCTAAGGCGCTATATGAAATGTTAGCAAGAGTAAAACCAATTGTTGGCCCTAAAACACCGATCACCGTTCCGCAAATTTGGTTAGACGGTAACTATGTGGGTGGTGCTGCAGAGTTGAGTGAGATACTTAAAAGGGAAGTCGCACCCAACCCTGAACGAGGTCAGTGTTCTTTATCAAAAACACCAGCTTAATTTAGTGCTTTTGATAACTTGCTAATCGGATTGTAATTTATCTTGTGTTTTGGTGATAAAGTCGATGGCACTATGACGTTCATGTAATTGTTCGCTAAGTTCGCCCCATTTTCTATTCACCATGCGGCCGCGTTTTACAGCAGGTCTGTCGTCAATTTCTTTTGCCCAACGTAATAAGTGGGTGTAAGAGGCAACATCGAGAAACTCTCCCGCGTCATACAATCGCCCCAAAGTTAGTGCTCCATACCAGGGCCATATTGCTATGTCGGCGATGGTGTACTTATCACCACACATAAATGAACGGTTACTTAAGTGTTTGTTCAATACATCTAACTGGCGTTTAGTTTCCATTGCAAATCGGTCGATGGGATATTCCATTGGCTCAGGTGCGTAGTTATAAAAATGCCCAAAACCACCGCCGAGATAGGGCGCGCTGCCCATTTGCCAAAATAACCAGTTTAAACATTCAGTTCGCCCATGTGTTTCGGCAGGAATAAATGAATCAAATTTGTCCGCCAGATATAGCAATATAGACCCCGACTCAAAAATTTTTAATGGCTTATCTAAGCTTTGGTCAATCAATGCTGGAATTTTTGAATTTGGGTTAATGTCTACAAAGCCGCTGCCGAATTGATCGCCTTCACCGATATCGATTAAATACGCATCGTACTCTACATCATGACCGAGTCCGAGCTGCAATAGTTCCTCAAACATCACTGTCACTTTTACGCCATTGGGAGTCGCTAAAGAATACAGTTGAAATGGTTGGTCGCCTTTGGGTAACTCTTGTTCATGAGTTGCGCCAGAAATCGGACGATTCGTTTTTGACCAATTACCACCATTTTCACTTTCCCACTTCCAGATTTTGGGTGGGGTATAACTTTTTTTCTTGAACACTGTGTATACCTCGATTAATCAGTTTTGATCGCTCAATCTTTTTTTGGGTCAATATAATAACGTAGGTGCCAAGCTATAAATTCACGTTATTTTATTGAGAATTTTTAAACGGCTATCGACATTAAAACATAAATTTAATGACTATTAGTAACACCATTAAATATAACAATCTTGGCCACCATGCAATTAGATTAGTAGTCCGTTGTTGAATGTCTTGAGCAATGAAATTTAATTCATGCCCTAGCGCTTTTGTGAGAGTGCCTGAGTTGTCAGAGACATCTAATACTCGGCGCATCCGCTTGCTCAAGACCAAACAATTTTTCTGCAAAAGTGTTGGCAGGTTGGTGCCAGCATTGGCTTGTTGTTGAGCATTTTTGACAGTTTTTTGATAAGACGTTGATTTTAGTAATAAAGCATTCCTTTGTAATGCTTTTGCTGCATCTATTCCAGAGTCGAATTGCCAAGATAAGCTACTATAAAATAATTGTTCAAAATTTTGTTGAAATCGTTTGCTGTATTTATGTAGAAAATTAAAATTCCAGCTATACGAAATCCACACGCGCGGATCTAGAGTTAAGAGGGCGATTAATAGTTGGATAATCACTAGCGTGGAAAATATAACAACTCCTACATTTAATATGGCTTGCAGTGGGGTTTGCCCAAATTGAGCAATACGGACAAAAATACCTGCTAAACCGCCAATCATTAATATCGCTTTTGGCAATAAAGCTAATGATTTTAAACTGTTCGTGGTTTGTTGGCGTTCCGTTTGAGTTTGCGCAAGATACGTTAACCCTTGTGGTAATCGTCCAGCGAGTTCCGCGCTTCTGAGCAATCCTGCATCGAATTTGTCTATAATATTATGTTTTTCAAATGTTGTTGCCAGTGCCGCACCTTTACTTACGCTGTGGGTAATTTTTTTTAAAGTAAGGTCGTCTTTGCTTGGCGTTTTATTCAATGTGGATAAAGCGTGTTCAATGCTTAGTCCTGCATCAATCATGGTGCTAAGCTGTAGCCATCGTTGTGGCCAAGAATTTTTTGAGACTTTAAACAAAAGGAATTTTGATAAATTGAATACGTAGTTATTCTAGCAGAGGCGGTGTTGCTTTCATTTTTGTTCAAAATAGAAAGGGGTTTAAAAATGATCACCTTAACAAAATTCATACATTTACTTGACCTGATTCGATAGTCAAGAGATCATTAGCACACGAGAGCTAGAACCTAGCAATTAATATATTTAGATCATTCAATGACTGCACGACAACAACAATTCCTCTTTCGCAAAGAAAGTTGGCGAGGCTGGCAACGCTAGTATCGAGCTTTGCTCGACGTGTATTTATACCTGTTTCTATCCTTTAGGATTATACAAGGTGATTTTCTAGCAGCGCTTGCTGCAAATTGAATAATTATTTATGGTCTTTGTTTATTATGTCTGCCACTTTAAAACCTCAACATTTTGCCAATGCCGCTGATTTTGATCAGTGTGCTATAACATTGCGTGAACAAGGTTTTACGCATGTGCCGTTGATGCGTGAAACACTTGCTGATCTCGATACTCCGGTGAGTACTTATATCAAGCTTGCGAATCAACCGTACTCTTACCTTTTTGAATCTGTACAAGGCGGTGAAGAGTGGGGACGTTACTCGATTATTGGTTTGCCTTGCAGTAAGGCCTATCGTTTTTCTGGATTAACGCAAACAACGGAAATTGCAGGTGAAGTTGTTGAAACACGTGAAGTAAAAAATCCTTTCGATGCTATTCGAGAACTACAAAAAGAATACCGAGTTGTCGAGTACCCAGAGTTACCGGAAATGATTGGTGGCTTGGTTGGCTACTTTGGTTATGAGACGGTGGAGTATATTGAGCCAAGGTTAGCCGCGCTTAGTGAAACCATGCATAAGCCTGACCCGATTGGTGCACCGGATATTTTATTAATGGTGTCAGAAAATGTTTTGGTCTTTGATAATTTGTCAGGGCGTATCTACGTTGTGACCTTGGCAAACCTGAACGAACCTGATGCTTATAATAATGCGCTAAAGCGTCTTGATGAAACAGTTGTTGGTTTGACAAAAAGTTTTACTCCTCCACCCGCACAAGCTACTAAAACGGTGTCTGAGGGCGAAGCCGAGAAAACATTTCATCAAGCCGATTTTGAATCAGCCGTGGAGCGTTGTCGTGAGTACATTGAAAACGGTGATATTATGCAGGTGGTTTTATCGCAACGTTTAGTGGTTGATTATACGGCAAGATCATTTGATCTTTATCGTGCGTTACGTACGATAAACCCATCACCGTATATGTATTATCTCAATCTTGGTGATTTTGAAATAGTTGGCTCATCACCAGAAATCTTGGTGCGTTTGCATGATGATGATGTCACGGTGCGCCCGATTGCCGGTACGCGTAAACGTGGTGTTGATACAGAACAAGATATTGCCTTAGAAAAAGAATTATTAAGTGATGAGAAAGAGCTTGCTGAGCATTTAATGCTTATCGATTTAGGGCGCAATGATATTGGCCGTATTTCTGAGATAGGCAGTGTCGATTTAACCGACAAAATGATCATTGAGCGGTATTCTCATGTTATGCACATTGTCTCTAATGTGGAAGGTAAGCTGGATAAAAATTACGATGCCTTAGATGTATTGTGTGCAACATTCCCGGCAGGCACAGTCAGTGGTGCACCGAAGATTCGCGCGATGGAAATTATTGCTGAGTTTGAGCCGTTAAAACGGGGTGTTTATTCTGGCGCAGTTGGCTATTTAGGTTGGAATGGTAATATGGATACTGCGATCGCAATAAGAACTGCAGTCATTAAAGATCAAAAATTATATATTCAAGCAGGTGCTGGTATTGTCGCGGATTCAGTTCCTGAGTATGAATGGAAAGAAACGTTAAGCAAGGCGCGCGCTTTATTTTCTGCGCTTGAAATGGTGAGTGCTGGTATTGGAGGTAATTATGTTAGTAATGATTGATAACTACGATTCATTTACTTACAACCTTGTGCAGTACCTAGGCGAGCTAGGAGAAGAGGTAAAAACATTTCGCAATGACCAAATTACTTTGGATGAAATTGCGGCGTTGCAACCTGATCGTATTATGTTGTCGCCTGGACCTTGCACGCCAAATGAAGCAGGAATTTCTCTATCTGTAATAGAACGCTTTGCGGGTAAATTACCGTTGATGGGCGTGTGTCTAGGCCATCAGAGTATTGGTCAAGCCTTTGGCGGAAAAGTAATACATGCGAAACAAATTATGCATGGTAAAACCTCGACTATAGAACATACTAATCAAGGTGTATTTGCCGATATCCCAAACCCTTATACAGTGACTCGCTACCATTCTCTGGTAGTAGAACGAGACAGTTTACCCGATTGTTTAGAAGTGACAGCGTGGACTGATGATGGTGAGATTATGGGATTGCGTCATAAAGAACTTTCTGTGGAAGGCGTACAATTTCACCCAGAATCTATTTTGACTGAACATGGCCATGCCTTACTTAAAAACTTTTTGGATATAAAATCATGAATATTCAACAGGCGATTGCCCACGTCATACAAGGGCAGGATCTCGCGCAAGCAGATATGCAATCAGTGATGCAGCTTATTATGACTGGTGAATGTACTGATGCGCAGATAGGTGGTTTGTTAATTGCGTTGCGCATGAAAGGTGAAACGGTAGAAGAAATAACCGCCGCGGCTCAGGTAATGATAAAGCTTGCCGAACACGTTGAAGTGAGTGCAGATCATTTAGTTGATATTGTTGGTACGGGTGGCGATGGCACGAATACCTTCAATGTCTCTACTGCTGCTTCTTTTGTTGCGGCTGGTGCGGGTGCGAGTGTTGCCAAGCATGGTAATCGATCGGTATCGAGTAAATCAGGTAGTGCTGATCTGTTGGAAAAAATTGGCGCCAACTTAAATTTACACGCTGCGCAGGTCGCTAAAGTCATTGAGGTTGCTGGTGTTGGTTTTATGTTTGCACCGATGCATCATAGCGCGATGAAGCACGCCATTGGCCCACGTAAAGAAATGGCGGTGCGAACTATTTTTAATGTGCTTGGTCCGTTGATAAACCCTGCTGGGGTTAAGAGGCAAGTGGTTGGTGTTTTTGCTAAAGACCTCACCACAACACTGGCTAAAGTGTTTGCAGAGTTAGGCAGTGAACATACCATGGTAGTTCATTCTGAAGATGGCATGGATGAGATTAGTATTTGTGCACCAACCTTTGTTAGTGAAATGCGTAATGGTGAAGTGACCAATACGGTAATTAAACCAGAAGATTTTGGTTTGAAGGTGGCGCAGCTTAATGAAATTGTAGTTGCTGATGCGACCGGTTCAGCCGCTGTAATAGAAAAGGTATTGAATGGGGAACTGGGTGCTGCTCGCGATATTGTTTTACTCAATGCGGGTGCTGGAATTTATGTTTCTGGGGTTGCTGAGTCATTGGCTGCAGGTGTAGAAGAAGCTGCAAAATCTATTGATTCGGGTAAAGCGCTTGCAGCTCAACAAGCTTATGTTGCCGCAACGCAATCCGCTGCGAGTGAAAGTTAATTTCATGCACGCAGTTCTTTCAACCGGGTCTGATGCGCTAGATAAAATCATGGCGTTTAAAGCAGAGGAAGTCGCTCATGCAAAGTCACAGTTGCCTATCACGGAATTAAAAGCACGTGCCGCAGACATTGACCCTGCGCGTGGTTTTGTACAGAGTTTGCAAACTAGTTTGAGTGAAAATCGTTCAGCGGTGATAGCCGAAGTAAAAAAAGCATCACCCAGCAAAGGTTTGATTAGAGAAAATTTCAACCCTGCTGAAATTGCTGAAAGTTATCAGAAATACGGCGCGAGTTGTTTATCTGTTTTAACGGATAAAGAATTTTTCCAAGGTTCAGCAGATTATTTTTCGCAAGCTCGTGTGGCGAGTACCTTACCAATGCTCAGAAAAGATTTCTTATTAGATGAGTACCAAGTCTATGAATCAAAGGCGATGAACGCTGATTGTATTTTGTTAATTGTCGCTGCATTAGAAGATAGTTTGATGGAAGATTTGGCAGGTCGCGCACTTGATCTAGGCATGGATGTGTTGGTAGAAGTGCATAATTTCCGAGAGTTACAACGAGGCCTTAAATTAGGCATGCCGATGATTGGCATTAATAACCGTAATTTACAAACGTTTGAAACTTCATTAGAGAGTACAACGAGTCTATTAGAGTCAATTCCTGATAATGTGTTAGTAGTAACTGAAAGTGGTATTCATTCTGAGTCTGATGTAAAACTAATGCGTGAGCATGGAGTTAATTCTTTTCTAGTCGGTGAAGCATTTATGCGTGCAAATGAACCAGGTGAACGATTAGCTGAACTGTTTTTCTAATCACACATATTTAATATAGATTTATTTAAAACGATGAAAGCAATAATTGAATTACAAGATAATGTGAACTTCAAAGCCACTTCCGGTAGTGGTCATGAAATTCAAATGGATGGCCCACCTGATTTTGGTGGTCAAAATATGGGTGCCCGCCCGATGGAAACCTTGCTTATTGGTATGGGGGGTTGTGCATCATTTGATGTCGTACATATATTGCGTAAACGACGCTTAACTGTAACCAACTGTGTTGCGGAATTAGAAGCCGAGCGGGCGGAGACTGACCCCAAAGTATTTGTTAAAATCCATTTGCATTTTAAAGTTAGTGGCAAAGGCTTAACCGAAAAAGCGGTTGCTAAAGCAGTTGAATTGTCTGCTGAAAAATATTGCTCGGCTTCGATTATGCTGGGTAAGACAGCTGAAATAACGCATTCTTTTGAAATTATCTAATGACTGAACTTACCCGTCCAAAACATGCTGGGATGCGCCATGTCGCATTGAACGTACTCAAGCTTGCTTCTATGGAGCAGTTCTATGTTGAATTACTTGGCTTTGAAGTTGAGTGGCGGCCTGATGCTGAAAACCTGTATTTGTGCAGTGGTAATGATAATTTAGCCTTGCATGTGGTTGAGGATACAGGCGGCAAACATCAGAGTTTGGCGCATACGGGGATTATTGTTGATCAGATTACTGAAGTAGATGACTGGTATGAGTTTCTAGTTGCGAATAAGGTAGAAATGATTAATGCGCCAAAAACGCATCGTGATGGAGCACGCAGTTTTTATTGTTATGACCCAGAAAAAAATGTTATTCAGGTGATTTTTCATCCGCCGCTTTCTAAAGGCTAAGAGGTTTTAGAATTTACATTTCTTGACCCAGTGGCGTTATATTCCAGAGTTTATGAACTATAATTAATTGTGATCGTTTGATCTTCATTAAGCTATTTTATAATGGTTTTAATATCACTACTGGAGCTCGTTATGAAAATTGTTCATTCAACAAGTACAACAAGTAACATTCAAAGTAGTCAGGAAGCAAACAAGGCTAATCACTCTTGGGTTACAGTTATTAATCCAACTAATCACCGTTTACTTCTACAAGCTTGCGATGACTGCGGTGTTGTTAAATCGGAAAATTCTATTTTAAAACGTTGTGTCGCAGCGAAGGGTCAAGGCTTAGTCAGTGGGCGCATGTCTGTGAGCGTTGATTTAGTTGGTGATTTTTAAATACAGTTTTAAATTCAGATATTTCTGAAGCTAAGACTTAAAGCACACTAAGTGATCCGGCTTTATTGATACACCAATAATGTCGTCGATTTCATAATCGTCGTGACTTGGTACTAAAGACATTAATTCTTCACCATTTTCTAAGCATAAAGTATAAAGCGTTTGTGCGCCTTTGAATGCTTTACGTGTTACCTTGCCGCGAATACTGCTTTGTGGATCATGATTCACATCATCCGGGCGTATCAATAAATCCACATTGGTATCAATTAGTGGTTTGTTTACTATTTGGCCGTAAATTTCACCAAATGAAGTGATAACGGTATTTTCTTTAGTCATTTTACCTTTTACTAAAACACCATCACCAATAAAGTTCGCAATAAATCGCGATGCTGGAGCGTGGTATAAGTTAAATGAGCTATCCCATTGCAATAATTTACCGTCCGATATTACGCCAATTTTTTCTCCAAGAGCAAAGGCATCATGCTGATCATGGGTAACCATAATTGCAGTAATTTCTAGTTCTTTGAGTAAATCGCGAACGTCATTGCCTAGGCTTTCACGTAAATCGGTATCTAAATTAGAGAATGGTTCATCTAGCAGTAATAATTTAGGTTGCGGAGCGATAGCTCTTGCTAAGGCAACCCGCTGTGATTGACCTCCTGATAATTCATGCGGGAAACGATCTTGATAATTTGGCATATCAATTAAATCGAGCATGCGCTTGACTGTTTCTGCGCGTTCTTTGCTGTTGTGCTTGCGAAGCCCAAAGCCAATATTATCTGCAATTGATAAATGCGGAAATAACGCATGATCTTGAAAAACCATGCCAATATTGCGATGTTCAGGTAATACGTTTGTTTTCAGATTGGCAAGAATTTTGCCATCCAGCTCGATCTGTCCTGATAGAAGAGATTGAAAACCACTAATAGCTCTGAGAATGGTAGTTTTACCACAACCACTTGGACCAAGTAGACAAGCTAATTCACCTTCAGCGAGATCGAAATTAATTTGTTCAATGATGGGTTTTTTATCGTAAGCCGCGCTGACGTCAGTTAGTTTTAAAAAGGGTGCGCTCATTGCTGTAGGCTTTTAATTTTCAGAATTTAATTGTAAGAGTTCAGCTGGTCAGTAAAAATTCTAAAAGCGCTTTTTGTGCGTGCAAACGATTTTCTGCTTCTTCAAAGACGACACTTTGCTTACCTTCAAAGACAGATTTACTAACTTCCATACCTCGATAAGCAGGCAAGCAATGCATGAATAAAGCTTTTTTATCCGCTAGAGACATGAGTTCATCATTAACACAAAAATTAGCGAATGATTGTTGGCGAGATTCTTTTTCATCTTCTTGACCCATGCTCGCCCAAGTATCTGTTACAACAAGGTTAGCTTTTTCAATACTGTCTTTTGGGTTATTACTGAGTTCAATTGAACCTTTATTGTGGGCACAAATTTCTGGCTTAGGTTCGTAACCAACTGGTGTTGCGATGTGTAAAGTAAAATCAAAAATACGAGCGGCATTCATCCAAGAATGACAAACATTATTGCCATCGCCAATCCAAGCAACTTTAGCGCCTTTGATGCTGCCACGTAATTCTTGCCATGTTTGTAGATCAGCTAGTAATTGGCAAGGATGAAAGTCGTCAGTTAAACCATTAATAACTGGTACGCTGGAGTGCTCCGAAAATGTTTTAACCAGAGAATGAGAATCAGTACGAATCATAACGCCATCCGTCATACTAGAAATCACGCGCGCTGAATCTTCAATAGGTTCGCCGCGTCCGATTTGTGATTCTGTTGGCGTAAGGTTAACTGTGCCGCCACCAAGCTGACGCATGCCAACTTCAAATGAGACGCGTGTTCGAGTAGAAGACTTAGTGAAAATAGTTGCCAGCGATTTATTTTTAAGCGGTTCATAGCTAACGCCTTTAAGCGTCAATGTTTTTAAATCGATAGCGCGCTCGATCAGGCTATGTAAAATTGTTGCGCTTAAATCATCTAAAGTTAGAAAGTGTTGAATGGACATGACGCACCAATTTATAGTTTAGCAATAACAGCTTGTATAGTGTCAGCTATAGAACGCGCTTCAGACTCAGTCATTATAAGCGCAGGTAATAATCGAATGACTTTACCGCCACCAGTGATATTAACAACTAAGCCTTTTTGTAAAAATTTGATAGCTAAATCAGAGTAGGCTTTATTAAGCTCCACCGCGAGCATCATGCCTTTGCCACGAATGCTAGTAACTTTGCCATCGGTAGCAATTTTTTGAGTAAG
This sequence comes from uncultured Gammaproteobacteria bacterium, assembly GCA_964517515.1. Classification (GTDB taxonomy): domain Bacteria; phylum Pseudomonadota; class Gammaproteobacteria; order Arenicellales; family Arenicellaceae; genus Arenicella. The sequence continues at coordinate 11,684 of CAZFEM010000032.1, forward strand.
CTGTGTTTTAAGAAAATCGCCAATATTGGTAGCGTTATCGAGTAGATTATCAGACTCGATTACATCGATTGTAGTCTTGGCAGCGCTACAAGCTAATGGGTTACCACCAAAAGTACTCCCATGTGTGCCTGGTGTTAACACTTCAGCAGCTAAGCCTTGAGCAGCGCAAGCGCCTATAGGCAAGCCGTTAGCTAATGCTTTAGCGCTAGTCATTACATCGGGTAATATGTTTTCGTGTTGATAGGCAAACCACTTACCTGTTCTGCCCATACCAGTTTGAATTTCATCTAAGATAAGTAACCAGTTATTCGCATCACACATTTCACGTAGGCTTTTTAGAAAACCTTCATCAGGCAAGATAATTCCTGCTTCACCTAAAATTGGTTCCATCATTACAGCAACGACATTGCTATTATCAATATGCTCTTCGATAGCAGCTAAGTCGTTATAAGGAACATGAATAAAGTCAGCTAACATTGGGTGAAAGCCTTTTTGCAAACCTTCACTACCGGTAGCAGAAAGAGTCGCCATAGTACGACCATGAAATGAATTATGAGCAGTAATGATTGTTGGAGTTTCGATACCTTTATCGTTACCGTATTTGCGTGCTAACTTAATCGCTACTTCGTTGGCTTCAGCCCCCGAATTACCAAAAAAGACTCGGTCCATTTGTGCTATCTGACAGAATTTATCGCTAAGATCGGTTTGCTCTTGGACTTGAAATAAATTACTAATATGCACAAGCTTATTTGCTTGTTCAGTGATTGTTTCACTAACTTTAGGATGGCAGTGACCAAGCACGGTTACCGCAATGCCGCCTAGGGCGTCTAAGTATTCATTACCGTCATTATCCCAAAGAGTCGTTCCTTTTCCACGTGTAAAGCTAATCGGTAGGCGTGCAAAAGTATTCATCAGCATAGGAGTTGGAAATTCCTTAACAGGTGCTTTACGTAATTTTCCGATTAGATTTTTTAACATTTTATTTTTACTTCTCAAACTAGTTAAATAGTGGTTAAGCTTATAATCATTCGGCTTTAAAAAACCACAGAAACAAAAAGCGCCCAAAGGGCGCTTTTTGTTTTACAGAGTTATAAGTTTACTCGCTTTAATTCATTTGCTCTAGATGTAATGTAAAATTAGTGACAAGATTGCGGTGAGTGCAATACTGCTAAAAATAACTCCTTTTACTGTAGTAAGGGGGCCTTGTTTACCGACAATGGCGTTGATTTCCAATAAAGCAACAATCGCGATACCAATAAGCAAGCCCGTATCAACACCTGTTGCGCTGGCTTTTTTATGTGCTGAAGCTAACATAAAGTAGGCCATTGGTCCCGAAAAGAGCGTATTGGTACGTGATGCTAGTAGTGCTCTTGCTGCTGCTTTTGGACCGTCGCCTTCTTTCATGCCTAAGGCAATACGTTGCGCAGGCCAAATAATAATCCATACATTTAAGAACATCAGAGTGCCCATTAATGCGCCAAGCATAATGAAATCATTAGCGCCGACTGTCGCGCCCAACGTTTTAAATAGGTATAAGCCAGAGAAAAAAGTAAACATTGCTCCCCAGCGGAACCACCAAAGGGCGTTAGGCGCTAATTTAGTTTTAGCATCAGCAAGCGCTTCAGGCGTAGCTGATTTAAAATAACCACCTTGTACAAAGTTAAAATAGTAGAGCATGCCAATCCAAGTGATGCCTGACATTAAGTGAATCCAGCGGAAGATAAAATCGATTTCGAACATCATATTAGTCACCTTGTATTTTTATTATTTAGCAAAGTATTTTAAAACCTGTGTATTAGACAACTATCATTTTACACGGATTTTAATCTGATGCCTGAGAATTGAATTCAAAGCTTGACCTTTTTAGGTTAAAACAAGAAACTACGCGCATTACCATTAGCAATATTATTGATTACTATGACAACAATAAACAAAGTCGTTTTAGCCTATTCAGGTGGTTTAGACACTTCGATCATTCTGACTTGGTTGCAGCAAGAGTATGATTGTGAAGTCGTTACCTTTACCGCCGATATTGGTCAAGGTGAAGAAGTTGAGCCTGCCCGCGCGAAGGCCGAAGAAATGGGTGCATCAGCAATTTATATTGATGATCTAAAAGAGGAGTACGCCAAAGACTTTGTTTACCCAATGATGCGCTCAAATGCGATCTATGAAGGTGAATATCGTTTAGGAACTTCTATTGCAAGACCTCTTATTGCAAAGCGCTTAATTGAGATTGCTAATGAAACCGGCGCTGACGCAATTTCTCATGGGGCGACAGGCAAAGGGAATGATCAAGTACGATTTGAACTTGGTGCTTATGCTTTACGACCAGATATTAAAATTATTGCGCCTTGGCGTGAGTGGGAATTGAACTCACGAGATAAATTATTAGCCTACGCCGATAAACATGGTATTCCTGTTGAGAAAAAAGCGGATGGCAAATCACTCTATTCTATGGACGCTAACTTATTACACATTTCTTATGAAGGCGGTATTTTAGAAGACCCTTGGGCTGAACCCGAGGAAGCTATGTGGAAATGGTCGGTAGCACCCGAGGCGGCTCCTGATGAGTCGCAATATATAGAGCTCGATTATGAACGTGGAGATATTGTTGCTATTAATGGTGAGCGTATGACGCCTGCTAATGTAATGACTTGGCTGAATAAGGTTGGTGGTGCGCATGGAATAGGTCGAGATGATATTGTCGAAAATCGTTATGTAGGGATGAAATCACGAGGTTGTTATGAAACACCTGCCGGCACAATTATGTTACGTGCTCATCGTGCCATTGAATCGTTAACCCTTGATCGTGAAGTGGCGCATTTAAAGGATGATTTAATGCCGCGTTATGCATCCTTAATCTATAACGGTTATTGGTGGAGCCCTGAACGAGAAATGTTGCAGACAATGATTGATGAATCTCAACAATACGTAAATGGTACAGTTAGAGTAAAATTATATAAAGGAACGGTGTCGATTGTTGGGCGCAAATCGGAAAGCGATTCATTGTTTGATGAGCGTATTGCTACCTTTGAAGATGATGATGGTGCTTATGATCAAGCTGATGCAGAAGGATTTATCAAGTTAAACGCTTTGCGCTTACGTATTGGTGCAAAACGCCAAAAATAATTACTGAGCTACTTTTTAATGAGTAAGCCGCTAGAGCAGGATTTATCGCCAACTGTGTCAGTAGTTGTGCCTGTACTAAATGAATTAGTTGGGTTACCAAAATTAATTGAGAGTTTACAGCGCTTCGATTTTAAACAGTTGGTCATCGTTGATGGTGGCAGCGATGATGGTTCCTGGCAATGGCTACAAAAAATATCTAATGAAGGGCTGTTAAAGTTTCCTGTCACAATTTTACAGAGTGACAAAGGACGAGCGAAACAAATGAATGCTGGTGCTAAGATTTGCTCAAGTGATCTTATTCTTTTTTTACATGCTGATACACAATTGCCTAGCGGTATAGATCGAGAACTTGTTAACGTGAAAAATAACAACTATCAGTGGGGGCGTTTTGATGTGCGTTTTCCACGAGAGACAAGGTCAGCTTGGCTGATGTCGATCGTTGCTTTTTTTATAAATGTGCGTTCAAGTTTGAGTGGAATAGCGACAGGCGATCAGGCTATTTTTATCAATACAGCTTTATTTCAGAAAGTTGGAGGTTTTCCTGAGTTACCCGTGATGGAAGATGTTGCGATCAGTAAGAAACTAAAACAATATTCTAAGCCTTATTGCAGCAAATTGAGAGCGACGACGAGCCCGCGACGATGGTTGCAAAATGGTATTTTTAAAACAGTCGCACAGATGTGGTTTTTAAGGTGTGCCTTTTTTTGTGGTGTTCCTGCTGAGAGTTTGGCAATCAAGTATCGGAATGTTCGATGATAGGTGAAGTTAATAATATCCCTTTATTATTGTTCGCTAAGGCGCCGGTTGCAGGCCGGGTAAAAACTCGATTAACGACCCATTGTTCTCCCGTTCAAGCAGCAGAAATAGCTGAAATTTTAATCGAAACATCACTGTTAGCCGCAACGCAACATTGGCCTGGAAAAGTATATTTAAGTATTTGGCAGGATCAGAAAAATAATTTTATTAATGCCATGCTAGAAAAACATAGCGTTGATTTTTTGCCACAGGTTGCGGGTGATTTAGGTGCGAAGATGCATGCTTCATTTGAGCAAGTAGGATACCCTGCAGCAATTATGGGCTGTGATGCGCCACTCATTACTTCTACTACATTTGAATATGCATACCAATTGCTGAGCCAAGGAAAAAATGTAATAGGGCCCAGTGAAGATGGCGGTTACTATTTTATTGGTCTGAGTCAGGCTTATGCTGAGTTGTTTTCCAATATCTCGTGGGGTACGGAAGTTGTATTAAATGAGACTATCGAAGTTGCCGACAATAACACCATTGAATTAAATCAATTAGCGCATAGTTTCGATATTGACCGTTGGTCAGATATAACTCAAGCGGTTGAATTAATTCCTCAACTCAAACGCTATTTAGTATCGCAAGGATTACTAGAGTCTGATAGCGACGATTAAGCAGGAATAAACTTCATTGCTGCGCCATTATTGCAATAACGTAAACCGGTAGGTTGCGGACCATCTTTGAAAACATGCCCTTGATGACCACCGCAACGTACGCAATGATATTCGGTACGAGGGTAACCTATTTTAAAATCAGTTTTTGTCGCAACACGATCTTCAGTCATATCAAAAAAGCTCGGCCAACCTGTACCGCTATCGAACTTGAATTCAGAAGTCGTTAATACTAAGTTGCAACCTAAACAAGCAAATTCGCCTTCGCGTTTTTCATCATTTAATGGGCTAGTGAACGGTCGCTCTGTACCTTCAAGTCTAAGTACTTGATAAGAGAGTTCATCTAGGCGCATCTTCCAGTCGGCGTCATCAAGTTCAAAAGGTTCGATTACTTGAGGATGCGGATCTAATTGAAGTCGTTTCTTTTCTGCTGTCATACTGACACCACCGCTAGTAGTTGAAATATTGGGATCTTTAGCATTAAGGCGTGTCGCAATTAGCGGTACTGCTGCAGCGACGCCAACGGATGAGAGTAATAATATTTGTCTTCTATTCATAAAAATACCTTAACAAGGGTTACGTCAAGTTAGTGTTTATATGTTTTGATTTTAATAAAAAATCAAACATACTCTAGATAGACAGATAAAATTCAATAAAGATTACATTTTATAGCTTTTTTGTTGTACATGAAATCGATCTTTATATTAACAAGCCCTTCTATATCAAGTAAGATTTCCAAGTGACACAATATTTTATGATTAGGCATTTATTTTTGTCGCGTGTTGGGGTAATGTCTTTGCTCTGTAAAAATAATAACAATCGTACTTACCAAGTTTCGGGAGATAGTAATGAGCAAACGTGAAGAATTAATCGCAAAATACGCGAGTGACTTAGAAAAAAAATGTGGCATGAAGCCAGACATGAAATTATTAACGAGCGTTACTATCGGTTGCGGTCCTTCGATATACAATCGTGATGCAAGTACAGTTTCATCTGGTGATGCGGCTGAAATGGGTCGAGTAAAGAAGAACTTCTTAATCAAAAAGTTAGGTCTAAAGGACACACCAAAATTAGATGAAGGTATTCAAAAAGCGGTTGATACGTATGGTAAGTCTAATCGTACTAAGTACCGCGCAGTATTTTACTATTTGCTTGTTAAGCAATTTAAGAAAGCGAGCGTTTACAAATAAGTAAATACTTTATAAGAGTTCAAATAAAAAAGGCCGCATAGCGGCCTTTTTTATTTCAAACAATATTTTTAATCGCGCCAAAAAGTAGTTGTAAATAATACTAATAGAGTAAATAACTCTAATCGTCCTAGAAGCATTGTGAACGAGAGAATCCACTTGGCTGCATCATTAATACTAGCGTAATTATTGGCAACTTCAGCGAGACCGGGGCCGAGATTATTCAAACATGCGGCAGCGGCTGAAAAAGCAGTAATCCAGTCGAGCCCAACAGCACAAAGGGCAAAGCCTGCAATTGCAAAAGAAAAAATATACATTGTGCAGAATGCAGTGACGGTGTTAATTACTTTTTCACTAATGACTTGGTCGCCAGTCTTGATGGATAAAACGGCATTGGGGTGAATTAATCGAATAATTTCTTTACGACTTTGTTTGTACATCAGTTGAATGCGCATCATTTTCATACCGCCCGCAGTTGAGCCGGCACAACCACCCATGAAACTCACCATGATTAGCAATACTGGCAGTGCCCCTGGCCACCATGCGAAGCCAGTTGAAGTGAACCCTGTCGTTGTAATAATTGAAACCAAATGAAATAAGCCTTGATGAACAGTGGTAATTGCATCTGGATAAGTGCTTTCGCTAAAAAGCGACACGAGGATAATCACTGCTGCTAAAAATATAACGAATAGAAAAAATCGATATTCTCGGTCACTTAGGTAGGGTTTTAGAGAACGTCTACGCCAGGCTAAAAAATGTAAGGAAAAATTAGCCGCAGCAATCAACATGAAAGCCATCGCAATCATTTCAATTGCCATGCTGTCAAAATATCCAAGACTTTGATCATGAGTAGAGAAACCACCGATTGCAATAGTCGAAAAAGCATGACAAATCGCATCAAAAAATGACATGCCAGCCATTAGATAACACAACATACAAACAATCGTTAGCCCAACATAGATATACCAAAGAGCTTTGGCGCTCTCTGTAATTCGAGGGGTAAGCTTCTTGTCCTTCATTGGGCCAGGCGTTTCAGCTCTATATAACTGCATGCCACCGATACCTAGCATAGGCATAATTGCAACGGCAAGTACCACAATACCCATGCCGCCTAGCCATTGTAGTTGTTGGCGATAAAAAAGAATTGATTTAGGTAGGGTGTCGAGATTGGTAAGAATCGTTCCGCCTGTGGTTGTGAGCCCAGACATAGATTCAAAAAAAGCATCGGTGATGGATAATGGGCTATAGGTGGTGAATAAAAAAGGCAGAGAACCAAATGTGGCAAGTACTACCCAGAATAAGACAACGACTAAAAAGCCATCTCGGTAGCGTAGGTCTCGTTTATTTTTCCGTACGGGTAGCCAAAGAGCAAGTCCAGTAAAGAAACTTACTCCAAAGGCGATCAGAAACGGTAAGCTATTTTCGTCTTGATACAGATATGAGATCAATAACGGCGTTAAATTAGTGATACTGAAAATGATCAGTAAAACGCCAAGTATCTTAAAAACGATTTGAAAATTCATGCGTGCGTAGTGTGGCTATTTAGTTTTCTACAAAGGATGACTAGATAAAAGTGACAGCTACTTGGAATAATGCTTCTACGTCTGGGATGCACGATTTGTCATCCATAAAAATAATGACATGATCTTCAGCTTCAATGACAGTGTTGACATCAGGGATGATAACTTTTTCGTTTCGCACAATTGCGCCGACGCCGGTCCCGGTAGGAAAAGGTATTTCACGTACACCGCGGCCAATAACTTTTGACGAGCTTTCGTCACCGTGCGCAATAGCCTCAATCGCTTCAGCGCGGCCTCTGCGTAAAGAATGTACAGCAACTACATCGCCGCGACGGATATGCGCTAACACACTGCCGATGGTCGCAATTCTTGGTGAGATAATAACGTTTATGTCATGGTGTTCAATTTGCTCAACGTACGCTGACCTATTCACTAATGCCATAACGCGTTTCGCTCCGAGTTGTTTCGCGAGTTTGGCCGATAGAATGTTGATTTCATCTTTTTCGGTGACGGCACAAAAAATATCAGTGGCCTCAATGTTTTCTTGTAAAAGCAGCGTTGAATCGGCTGCGTCACCATTTAACACAACTGTATTATTGACCGCGTCGGCAATTTCTTCGGCGCGCTCAGGGTCGAGTTCGATGAGTTTTACACTATAGCCCTTTTCTTCTAATTCTTGAGCTAAAGTGAGACCGATATTGCCACCACCAGCAATCATGATGCGTTTGGTTTTATCTACTTTACCGCGCATCTTATGCATCACTTCACGAATATGCTTGCGAGCGGCTACAAAGAAGACTTCATCCGATTCTTCAATAATAGTATTGGAGACTGGGGTGATAACTTCGCGGTTACGATAAATCGCTGCTACTCGTGCTTCCACGCTAGGCATATGCCGTTTAATGTCTGATAACTTGCAGTTCAGTAATGCGCCACCTTTGACGGCCTTAGTGCTAATTAGTTGTACAAGACCATCGGCAAAATCTAAAACTTGCAGTGCTCCGGGAAATTCGATTAGGCGCGTCATATGGTCTTTGACAATGACTTCCGGTGAGATTACGACATCAATATGAAATCCTGATTCACTATCAAATAATTCGGGATTATTGAGGTACTCTTTAGATCGAATACGGGCAATTTTAGTAGGGGTTGAAAAAAATTTTTCTGCCACCTGACAGGCAACCATATTGACTTCATCGTTATCGGTTACCGCTAGTATTAAAGACGCATCTTCTGCTCCAGCAGCACGCAATACAGATGGATAGGCTGCATTGCCAATAATGGTTCGTATATCAAGGCGATTTTGTAGTTGTTGCAATATGTTTGGTCTGATATCAACAACAGTGACGTCGTTCTCTTCGCCGACTAATACTTCAGCAATAGATGCACCAACTTGGCTAGCTCCTAGGATTAAAATTTTCATTTGGAATCGCTGGCCGTTATTTTTAGGCTTTTAAGTTTACGGTATAAGTGAGTTCGTTCTAAACCAACATTTTTTGCTAGGGCGCTGACATTGCCATTTACTTTATTTAGTTGGTAGCGTAAGTATTCTGTTTCGAACTGCTCTTTTGCCTGACGAATATTAGTTTCAAAATAATCAGGGGTCTCAGTCGAAGCTTTACCGTTGACGTTGATATCACCGCCGAGTGCAGAGTTTATATCACTCTTGGAGATATGGTTATCAGTATTTAATACAATTAAGCGTTGAATAACGTTCTGTAATTGTTGCGCATTACCAGGCCAGTCGTATGCAATTAAAAGATCCAAAGCGTCTTGATCAATGCTTGGTTGCTCAATTTGATTGCGTTGTGCGATATCCTCAATAAAAAGTTCAATGAGTTCAGGTAAATCTTCGCGCCGTTGTCTAAGTGTCGGAGTTTCAATTGGAATGACATTGAGCCGATAATAAAGATCTTCACGGAACAAACCTTTGTTGACAGCTTCTTCAGGGTTACCGCTAGTAGTCACGATTACTCGAACATTGAGATCAATATAGTCAGAGCCGCCGATACGCATAAATTTTTGCTCTTGTAAGGCACTGAGTAATTTTCCTTGTGTTTCAAGATTTAAGTCGAGCACTTCATTAATATATAAAGTTCCTTCTTTGGCTTTTTCAAAACTGCCAAGAATTACTTGGTCATCTTGTTCAGAACCGAATAGTTGTTGGGAAACATTATCGCTTGGGATTGCTGACAAATTTATATCAACAAAACTATGCGCTGCGCGTGGACTATTTTGATGAATGTTTTTGGCAACAAGGTGTTTGCCAGTACCAGATTCGCCAGTAATAAAAACCCAACTATCTGTTGGGCCTAATAATTCAATATGACGCATAAGTTCGCGACTAGCAGGACTATTGGAAATAATTGGTGAATCGTTTTGCAGGCGAGACTTAAGGCGTTTGTTTTCGGCTCGTAAGCTTGCTGTTTCTAGTGCCCGTTCAACACACATTAGTAATTTCCCAGTCGACAATGGTTTTTCGAGAAAATCATAGGCCCCAAGCTTTACTGCTTCGACTGCATTTTCGACAGTGCCATGTCCAGAAATCATAATGACAGGTGTGCTTCCCAATTGCTCTGAATCAACCCAATTTTTTAATACTGAAATACCATCTTCCTTGGGCATCCATATATCTAATAGTACTAAATTAGGCAAAGTTTCTCGGTACTCACGTCGAGCCTGTTCGGCATTTTCGGCGAGCGTAACCAGATAGCCCTCATCTTGTAAAATATCTTTGAGGATATTACGGATGTCGGGTTCGTCATCCACCACTAGAATTTGTGGTTTGTTTTTATCGGCAACAGTCACTGTGCTTGTAGTTAGCGAGTAGAGTAGTTAGTCGTTAATTAAAATAGTGTTCTTATTATAAAGCTCTTATATAAAGTCGATAATTTAAGAACTCGTATTATCTGAATGTAATGTATTTTGTGAACGATTACCACGATAGGTTTGCATTGCATTTACTGGCAATCGTACATGCATTACTGTTCCACCGTTTGGATTGTCGGTTGCCCAAACAGTGCCGCTATGTTCTTCGATGATCCTTTTGACGATGGCTAAGCCCAGGCCCGAGCCTTTAGCTTTACTGCTAACATAGGGATCGAATAAAGAATCACGAATGTCCTCAGGGATGCCTGCGCCATTGTCTGCGATAACTAAGTCGATATAATGACCGCTGCTGATCGTAGCAATACTCGTGCTTATTTTGATGTAAGCATCATCGCTATTTTCTAGTGCATGGCTGGCGTTGATAATTAGATTATTTAAAACTTGTCGTAATGCAGAGGCATTGGCTTTAATGATAGGTAAGTCTTCTGCCAGTGAGGTCTCAGTATTAACATTTGACAGTGTGGATGCATGTAATTCAATGACATCCTTGGTTAATTGATTAAGGTCTAATGGCAAAAGTTTTGCTCTGACTGGTTGAGCATAGCTTGAAAATGCATTGACCATCTCTTTCATTGATTCAACTTGTTGTACGATAGTGCGGGTGCTGCGTTCTAATGTTTCTTTTAAATCACCATCAACTTGAGTTATTAATTTATCATGAATTCGTTCAGCGGATAGTTGAATAGGTGTTAAAGGATTTTTGATTTCATGTGCTAAACGACGCGCAACTTCACCCCAAGCAGCATCGCGCTGAGCCTGAATTAAATCGGTGACATCGTCAAATACAATTACATAATTGTTTTGTGTTCCGCCTAGTAACGTGCCGCGCATGATTAGCATTAAGCGACCATGCGCGCCAAGTAATGTTGTTTCGTCCTGCCAATCATTCAATCCCGAACTAAGACCAACATCAATCTGCGCAAAAAACTTCTCTAACTGAGCGTATTTTTTACCGATCTCAGAAATAGACTGTCCAATATTTTCATCAAGGGGAGTTCCTAAAATGCCAATCGCGGCGCTATTACATATTTGTAAACGTTTATCGTTATCAAATACAAACACCCCAGAAGATAAATTTGTTAATACCGCTTCTAAATAGCCGCGCTGTTCTTCAGTTTCTTGTTGGCTAGCAACAGCTAGACGTTGAGCGTCGTCAATTTTCAGACTCATGTTGTTGAACGACTCTGTCAATATACCCAATTCGTCCGCGCTACTAACCGGAAGTTTTGTTCCATAGTCACCGTCGGCGATTTTTTTTGTGCCTGCGGCGAGATTGGAAATAGGCGACACTAAACGGCGAGATAAAAATACTGCAGTAAGAATAGAAAATAATAGGCTAGACAGTGAAATAAGGCTGAGTGTTATGAATAAACTAAACTTTAAAGGGCCGCGTGCAAACAGCATTTGATCATATTGATTCAGCGCGGTATCAACGCTATTAGCGAGTGTTGCATAACGTAATGGAAGTAATTTGATCGCTTGTAAACCATAAACTTCACGTTGGCCAAATTCTTGCGTCGGAATTGGTGCTACCACGCGAAATTGTTGACTGTTACCCGATATTGGTTCTAAAGAGGTATAGCTTTGATTTAAGCGTAGTTCAGAAAAAATGGCATCACCCGGAGTGTCGGGTAGCATTTGAATATTATCTTCGCTACTAAATACGATAATGCGCCCGTCACCGTCATAAAGCGATAGTTCTGAATAGTCTTCAGCCTCACGAATATCATCTAATGTGCGTAATAGTTGTGCAGGATCAAGATTACTCGGCAAGTTGTTTGCATAACTCTCAACATCGCTAGTAATTTCTTCTTTGATTCCTTCAAGTGATGTTTGTCCGAGCAATAATGCATCTTGAACCGCTTGCTCAACGCGAACATCAAACCAGCTGTCGATGCCTTTGTTTAAAAATTGAATGGAAAAAAAGTAAACCAGCGAGAACGGAATAAGTGTTAAGAATAAAAAGATTAATACTAGTTTTACGGTTAACTTAGAACCGATTTCATTGCGAGAGTATTGTCGAAATAATGAATAGGCATTAGTGATTAAGAAAAATACTAGGATAACAATGCCAACGCTGCCTAAAATAGCTACCCACAATTGCAGTTCGCCTGAGACATCTTCGTTCAATAGCTGCAATATCAAATAACATAAGGCAAACAAAAGGGTGGCGCAAAAAGCAATAATTGGAACTGGACCAGTGGCTTTTTTTATTAACTCTCGAATTGCCATTGTAGCCAGCCGGTATCTAAATCCCATTCATCAAAAATAAAAGCTTGTAAGCGCATTGGTGCAGGTAATTCAAATTTGTTGATTGACAGACGCATATGTCGTGCGGGGTCTGTTGTCGCTTGATATTCAAGCAAGTTTAGTGCTTCACCGGTAATATAGTTAGTCGCATCAGCGATACTTCGGAATGTATGCGGAGTACCTATGTCATCGCGTTTAACGATAAAGCTATTAGACAAAGTATGCCTACCTAAGGTGAAACGGTATATTTTTTTATCATGTTCTAAGTTAAATAAAAAACGTGATTCAATGTTAGCAATGGTGCAATCAATCGTTAGTGAAACGCCGTTGTTAATTGCTTCTTGGGCTTGTTGTGATAATTCTAAAGAGAGTCGATTTGCGGTTGTTTGAGCTATGGTTGAAGATGACATAAGTATTGTGCATAGGCTTAGACTAGTAATAAGCAAATTTTTTCTTATTACTTTTAATGCGCAATTTGATAATGAAATCATATCCAATCAGTTGTAATTACTTTTTTGTCAGTAGTGAATAAAAGAAGCCATCCATATTGTGAATACCAGGCAATGTTTGCACCCCATACTTTAATTTCAGCGCATTAGGGTGCTTCAATTCGGTCAGCATAGCATCGTTTTGATTGCCTACAAACTTACTTATTTGTTGCTCATTTTCTTGTGGCAATATCGAGCAAGTCATATAGAGCATCAATCCGCCTGGTTTTAATAAAGGCCAAAGATTATTTAATATTGCTGCTTGAGTTTTTTCTAGTGCTTCGACGTCAGCCAAAGTACGGTGATGTTTTATGTCAGGGTGACGTCGAATAACGCCAACTCCAGAACATGGTGCATCGATTAGGATTCGGTCATAGCCTTGTAGTGGAACTGTCCAATTAGGTTTTTGACTGGCATCGCTGCATACAATGTTGGCATCAAGGTTGAGACGTTGCAGAGTATTTTGTAACTGTTCACAACGTGATTCAGAAACGTCCAAAGCCGTCATATTTAGTTGGTTGTTGTGGCGTTCTAAAAGATGAGCAGTTTTACCGCCCGGAGCAGCACAAGCATCGAGCACATGCATTTCAGCTTGTGCGGGTAAAAAGTCACAGGCGATTTGCGCGGCAGTATCTTGTACTGAAACAGCCCCAGCAAAAAAATCGGGCAAAGCAGAAACGCTAACAGCTTGTTCAAGAATAATCCCATCTTCACTGTAAGGATCTGTGCTAGCGGCAATATTTTCAGAATCTAATTTTGCAAGATATTCATCCACGCTATTTATCCGCCGGTTAACGCGTAGGCACATTGGCGGGCGAATATTATTACAAGCGACAATATCATTGAACTGCTCTGGCCAAGCTGAACGTAGTTCCTTATTGAGCCAATCTGGATGAGACAAAATGTTGTCATTATTTTTGTCAGAGCTTTCTGAAGAATTGTTTCTTAAATAGCTTCTTAAACAGCCATTAATTAGTTTTTTTGCCCACTGCTTATTTAGTTGTGTACAAGCATTGACCGTTTCTCCAACCGCCGCATGTTCAGCCGTTTGCAGGTATCGTAATTGATACAGACCTACTAGTAATACATAGTGAACAATGCGATCTTTTTTGCGGATAGGCGAACGCAGTAAGTTCGATACAGATTTATTTAGCGCGCCATACCAACGACAAACACCATAAACCAATTCTTGCACAAAGGCTCGGTCTTGGTTGTTGACATCATGTGCCTCAAAATAATTCTTTAATACGGCATCCAATGATTTACCTTGGTCAATGATTTTCCAAGATAGTTGCGCAGCAATAGCGCGAGTATTGAGAATTTTAGCCATCGCAATTAGATGGTGGTGAAGATATCGCCAATATTAATGTTGTAGCCATTTAAGAAGGTATTGCTATCAAGTGGCTTGCCACCATCGCGTTGCAAAGTTTGAAGCTTTAGTACGGTTGTTTTATTCGTTTCTGTATCAGCGCCGCAGGCAACCAAAATGCCGTCTTTAACTATGTCGATGACTTCACCAGGTTTGGCAGCAGAAATACTCATTGCTTCGTTTAATGTTGAAGATTGCCAGATGCGGACACGAGTTTGTTGGTGGTAGGTTTGACATATAGGCCAAGGATTAAATGCGCGAATACGACATTGCAGTTGGCTTGCATTTTGTTGCCAGTCAATCTGGGCTTCCGCTTTATTTATTTTTTTTGCGTAGTT
>CAZFEM010000033.1:0-3470 GCA_964517515.1 uncultured Gammaproteobacteria bacterium
CGGTCTACATCGGCATTGTCGGCTAAGGCCATATTTATATTAAAGTTAAATAAGAGTTCGCTCTAAGACTAAGCCATCAAGCAACTTTTTTAAGTACAGCCACTAAAGACGCAGCCTCTTTACTAGCAAGTTCTTGTAGAATATCTGCAGCCGAACGTTCTACGCTTACCTTGGCATTACTAAATTTCTCGCCCCCCGCAACGCTTAATTTAACCAGACTCAAACGAGCGTCGCGTTCATTCACTTGGCGCTCTATTAGGCCAAGTTTTTCCATGGGATTAAGTAGGCGGGTGACACCAGAGGCAGTAAGTCCAAGCTCGCTGGCTAAAGCAATACGGCTCAGTGGAGTATTAGCATTATCTAAATAATAAAGTGCTAAGTATTCACTCAAACCTAAACCGTGCACCGCAGCAAGACTTTGCTCAAGTTTTTTACTTATACGAGAATGACAATTAGATATTTCAATTAAGGTTACAAAGCTACTCTTTGACATTTCAGAGGTTCTAATTAGTTGATTAATACTTGATCTGTCAATCATATCAAAAAAGATTGATTAATCAAGTATTTTTTGAATGGCGTAAATTGCGATTTTCCTTACCGTACCCCTAACGTATAATTTTAGACGACTCCCACAAATATCCTTCGACATGAACACATCAACACCGAACCTTGCTTCAGAACTTATCCTTCCCTGTGGGCAAACAATCCCAAATCGAATCGGCAAAAGCGCCATGACTGAAGGCTTAGCTGACGCTTACGACAGACCAACATCACAACACAATCAATTATACAAAAGCTGGTCGAAAGGCGGACTAGGTCTATGCATTAGCGGTAATGTAATGGTCGATGCTCGTTATCTAGAACGCGCTGGTAATATTGTTTTAGAAGACGATAGCGCCTTAGCTAATCTCAGCCAATTAGCGAGCGCCGGAAAATCCAATGGCAATCAGTTTTGGATGCAAATTAATCATCCTGGCCGACAATGTCCAAGGTTAGTCAATAGCGAACCAATCGCGCCATCAGATTCGCAACTCAAACTGATGAGCAATTTTGGTCGGCCACGCGTTATGAATGAAGACGATATAACTGACCTTATTAAACGCTTTGTAACTACTGCCAAGCTCGCCAAACAAGCTGGATTTACAGGCGTGCAGATTCATTGCGCGCATGGTTATTTAATCAGTCAATTTTTGAATCCCTTGGTAAATAAACGCACAGACAAGTGGGGAGGCTCGCTTGAAAATAGAGCACGTTTAGCAAGAACCATCGTACAAAAAGTGCGCGAAGCTGTAGGCCCAGAATATCCGGTCAGTGCTAAACTTAATTCTGCTGATTTCCAAAAAGGCGGATTCACCCTAGAAGAATGTAAGCAAGTGGCAAGCTGGTTGGCAGAAGACAGCCTAGACCTTCTTGAAATATCCGGTGGCAATTATGAACAGCTCAGTTTAATGGGCGTACCACCCAAAGACGATCAGGTACGCGAAAGCACGCGTAAAAGAGAAGCCTATTTTCTCGAATATGCCGCCGCTATACGCACGGTGACGAGCATACCCTTAATGGTGACAGGAGGATTTCGCAAACGCGAAATCATGGAACAAAGTATTAGCAATGGCGAAGTAGACATTATTGGTATTGCGCGACCATTTTGCACTCAAGTTGATTTACCCAAATTGTTAATAAATAAGGAAGTCGACAAACTTGATGTCTACGAAGAGCAATTAGTATTAGGAAAAGGTTTTTTCGGAAACAACAGCCCACTCGCTCTGATTAAAGCAATCAATGCTTTTGGCGCCGTAGGCTTTTATTATTGGCAAATTATTCGGCTCTCCAAAGGTCTGTCCTTAGAAACCAACCTTGGAGTATTTCGTGCTTTCATACGACATACCTTAAACGACTTCAGCTTAGTAAGACGGCGTGCAAAAAAAAGAAAAATGCTTAACTAGATTCCCTCATAAATTGCCTTAAATGGTAACCTATATTACGTTGAATCATTTCTTGATTATCTTTGCTGATAAAGGTGATATTTAAACCGTCCATATCTTCGTAATACTGATATACAACACTCTTAAATCGATATCTGGACGAAATCAAAGTGATCGGTGCAGTAGGTACGTGCTTATGGACAATATCAACAGCTCGATGTTGCCCGGTAATTCTATGCTTAACTTTCACTAACTGATCATTAGGCTTGCCACCTTTAACATCGGGAAGGTTGCAGTCTAAAACTGCAAAAAACAGATCCTTGTATTTACTAATTGCTCTTTCCAAGGAACGGATATTACTGACCTTTACGATCTTAATACTATTAAGTCGTTGTTTATCCGATTCACTGGTATTGACGTTTTCGATAATTTTATTGATCTCGTCAAGCGCACATTGAACCAGCAAGTCCATCTGATCAGGATCATCTTCAACTAGAATAATCTTAGGCCCATTTTTCGATTCACTCATTTCGTGCTCACAAAATTATCTATTCAAAAGATAAAAAACTTTAGGCCAATCTAGACCATATCCTGCGAAATAAGGAAATCTTATTCACAAGTGAATTTACTGGCCGCTCGGCGAAAAGCTAGCCTATAGCAGCACTAAAAATTGGCAATCCCCCGATCCATTAACATACCTAAATTTAAGCATTATTCAACACTTTCCGAGAGTCAAAATGATTTGCTACTCAAAAAATCGAACCAGCTCGGGAAAATACTGTGGAGAAAGCGACACATTATTGTGATCCGCTCCTGGTATCACCAAAGACACGGCCTGATCACTCGAGAACGCTTCTAGTAGTCGCTGCGAATGCCAATTGGGTATAACAGCATCTAACTCGGCCATTATAATGAGCACCTTTGAGGATATCTGTGAGGCTCGCGACAGAGAATCATACTTATCCTTAATCAGTAATTGCACAGGATAGATGGGAAATCGTTTTTGCGCCACACTCGCAATGCTGTCATAAGGCGTAATTAATGCCAATGCGTCAATTTTACGCTGCGTCGCCAAGTAACTCGCAACACCCGTGCCCAAGCTCCGCCCGAACGCCGATATTGTGGCATGTTTTCTTTCAACTAAATCATACAAGGCAAGCGCATCAGAGAATAAAGCTTGCTCAGTGGCTTGGCCAGAACTGCCACCATAAGCTCGATAATTCATTAGATAAATCGTATGTTCGGAAAAATTTTCCATGAACGGCTCTTGATTAAAAATCACTGACTCGGCATTACCACCAAAATAAATAATTGCTTTAGTACGGTTTGGATTAAGCACTGAAATCTTGAGAGTTTCGCCGCCGTTGTAGAGTTCCATCACATCAAGATCGTGTTGATATTCGGGCGATGGAAAATACAAAAGGTCACGCTGAAAGTAATACAGCAAAGCAGCCCCCAAAAGATAAACCGTCACAGCCATAAACAAACTCACCTTCAACAACATTCTTAGCTCCTTCAATAGGGTTTAATTTACACTCACACAACATG
>CAZFEM010000033.1:3570-8228 GCA_964517515.1 uncultured Gammaproteobacteria bacterium
TTCAACAACATTCTTAGCTCCTTCAATAGGGTTTAATTTACACTCACACAACATGACCATATTACATCACAAACTATAGGCTCAGCCGCAAACGTGGTAGCATATCGCCGTTATTACCAAGAACAAAACACCAAAAGTACAAACAGAGGCGTTTAACTACTTAGAGGCACTTTTAACAGCAGCTAAAATAATCATTAACGCCTAATATCATTTATTGATTTGAGTCGCTTTTCTAGCGGGTTAGAAGGCGCCTAGATGGCCTAGAGCCATATCTCTATAGCGGGTTAGTAACCCATTAAAAAATATAAACTGGAGAAAAAATGAAAACTACCGACTTATTTATTAAGGCATTGGAAAACGAAGGCGTAGAAAGAATTTACGGCATCCCTGGTGAAGAAAATTTAGACTTTATCGACTCACTAAAAGACTCACCAATTGAGTTAATTCTAACCCGACATGAACAAGCAGCGGGTTTCATGGCCGCCACTTATGGTCGCCTGACTGGCAAGCCTGGGGTTTGCTTATCAACACTAGGGCCGGGCGCTACTAATTTCGTTACTGCCGCCGCATACGCACAATTAGGTGCTATGCCAATGATAATGCTAGCAGGTCAAAAGCCAATTCGTAAAAGTAAACAAGGCCGCTTTCAAATTGTGGACGTGGTGGGTTTAATGAAACCAATCACAAAATACTCTGAACAAATCGTTGATGGCAACAATGTACCTTCGATGGTCCGAGACGCGTTCAGAATCACCATGGAAGAGCGCCCAGGCGCCGCCTATCTAGAATTACCAGAAGACATCGCCGCTGAAGAAACAGACGCGACCACTTTTGATGTTGTTGGCTCTCGGCGCCCAGACGCCGACATGACCTCGATAAACCAAGCAATCAACATGATTGAAAAAGCCAAGATGCCTCTTCTTTTGATTGGTGCAGGTGCAAACCGAAAACGCACCAGCAAGGCACTCAAGAAGTTAATCGACAAAACCGGCATCTACTTTTTTAACACGCAAATGGGTAAAGGTGTGGTTGACGAGCGACACGAGAACTTTATTGGCACTGCTGCTCTGTCCTCGAACGACTTCTTACATTGCGCCATAGAACGCGCTGACCTAATCGTAAATATCGGCCATGACGTAATCGAAAAACCGCCATTCTTTATGGAAAAAGGCGGGAAAAAAGTCATTCACATTAACTTCTTTGCAGCGCATCTAGATGATGTGTACTTCCCGCAGCTCAACGTGGTTGGCGACATTTCTAACTCTGTTGAGCGCATTGCCGATAATATCTCGATCGACAAGAAACGAGATTTTTCATATTTCAAACGTGTCAAAGATGAAGTTGAAAATCATCTCACCAAATATTTTGATGATGAGCGTTTTCCTATTCTTCCGCAAAGGCTAGTCAATATTCTGCGTCAGAACTTAGGTGATGAGGACATCGTCACACTCGACAATGGCGTATACAAAATTTGGTTCGCGAGAAACTACAAGTGCCACGCACCAAACACCTTATTGCTCGACAACGCGCTTGCAACCATGGGCGCAGGTCTTCCATCGGCGATGGCTGCCAAAGAGTTACACCCAGATAAAAAAGTTGTCTCCATTAATGGTGACGGTGGCTTCATGATGAACTCACAAGAACTTGAAACAGCGGTTCGCATGGGCCTAGACCTAGTGGTAATCATTCTTAACGACAGCGCGTACGGCATGATTAAGTGGAAGCAAGAAGGTGAAGGCTTTGAAAATTACGGCTTAGATTTTGACAATCCTGATTTTGTTAAATACGCCGAGAGCTTTGGCGCCATCGGTCATCGTCCAGAAACACACGATGAATTTGAAACGATTCTTGATACAGCACTCAACACCAAAGGTGTTCATTTAATCGACCTTCCAGTTGATTACTCGATGAATCATTCAATTTTGAATGTTTTGTTAAAAGAAAGTGCCTGCATCATTTAAGGGGATAACATTATGTCTACTGTAAAAGTTCATAACCCCTTTGATGGTTCATTAATCAAAGAGATACCAGAGAAGACCGAAGCCGATGTTGAACAAGCTCTAGAAAGCGCCTATCAAGTATTTATCGACCGCGACCGCTGGTTGGCTGCACATCAACGAATCGAGATATTAGAAAAAGTCGTCGAATTAATGTCTCAGCAAGTGGAAGAGCTTACCCAGCTTGCTGCTAGCGAGGGCGGAAAACCATACAACGATTCTAAGGTCGAAGTGCTACGGGCAATCCAAGGTGTAAAACTTGCTGTTGAGCATATCGCCCATATCAAAGGTGAACAGATTCCCATGGGATTAACCTCCAGCTCGGTTAATCGTCTTGCCTTTACACAACGGGAACCAATTGGGGTGGTGTCTTCAATCAGTGCATTTAATCACCCTTTGAATTTAATCGTGCATCAAACCATCCCAGCGATAGCAGTTGGTTGTCCGGTTATTATTAAACCGTCTAATCGCACACCACTATCCTGTATCCGTTTTGTGGAAATTTTACACGAAGCAGGCTTACCCGAGGATTGGTGCCAGGCGCTAGTTTGTAAAAGTCGCGACGCTCAAAAAATGATTAGCGACAAGCGCGTTAATTTCTTTTCGTTTATTGGTTCTGCTGGCGTTGGTTGGATGCTTCGATCGAAGCTTGCTCCTGGCACACGCTGTGCATTAGAGCATGGTGGCGTAGCACCGGTGATTGTCGACGAGTCTGCTGATACCAGTATTGTCGTCGATAGCGTATTAAAAGGCGGCTTTTATCATGCCGGTCAGGTCTGTGTTTCAGTTCAACGAGTGTACGCACATGAGAGCATCTGTGATGATTTGGCAAACTCCATCGCTGAAGGTGCAGCCAAACTAGTGGTCGGAGACCAACTCGACCCCGCTACTGAAGTTGGCCCACTTATAACTGAAGGAGAAGTTGACCGTATCGATGAATGGGTTCAAGAAGCGGTTGCAAAGGGAGCCAAATTACTAACTGGTGGCCAACGAATTTCCAATAGCTGCTATACGCCAACAGTTCTTCTTAACCCGCCTGCCGACTGTAAAGTGTCAACCATGGAAGTATTTGGCCCGGTTGTCTGTGTGTATTCTTACAGCGATCAAACTGAAGCTGTGGAACAAGCAAACTCCTTAGACGTCGCCTTTCAAGCCGCGGTTTATACTCAGGATTTGAATAATGCGCTTGATTTAAGCAACCGCTTGAATGCAACAGCCGTGATGGTTAATGACCATACTGCCTTCAGAGTTGATTGGATGCCATTTGGCGGCCGTGACGCCTCTGGCATTGGCATGGGAGGCATTCAATATTCTATGCATGAAATGACACGAGAAAAAATGATGGTCATTAAAAGCGACGTTCTCTAATGTCAAACTGCGCCAGCCAGAGAGTAAACAATTGGCTGGCGCCTCAGTAAGTAAGACCGACGAGATCTACTACATCGTCTAAAAACAATTTCATCCCTTTCATCTTTGAGGCACGACCCTCTTTGCTAAACAAATGTCTATTTATTATCAATAGTTTACGACATTCTTACAATTTAGTATTTACTGTCAGCGAGTATCAGCGGTACTATCGTTCCAATAGAAATACAGCTAATAAAAATAATAGATATCTAAAAAGCTGATTTTTAAGGGTTAGAAATTTTGGTTGGGCACCTAAATTTTTTCATGGTAGTTAATAAAAATTGAGTCGGTAAATAAAGCAGGTGATACAACCGCTATTATCGACGCAGGGTTGGGTTGAAATGAAGACGAACAATGCCAGAGTAGTGGTGATCACTAACGACTCGTTGATGTCGAGCCTGTCTGAGCATAATATTGCTCACAGTGCTAAATCAAATTCCGATAATATCGACTTTGTATTCTTTAATGATGCTCCTGACAAAAAGGAATTAAGCGCAAGTGACGCCATCATCTTTGACATCGACACCGCTAATAATCCAAAAGAGTACCTCTCAAGGATTTTTGAAGAATCCAAGCACAAACCAATAATACTAACTGGCGACCGCGCAAACATAAAAACGTTAACGTCTGCAGCCGACGTTAAATACATGATCCATAGAGCGATTCCAAAACCGGTGTCGATACCCGTATTTGAGATCGCCATAGCTACTGCAACGGCCAATAAAACCAAACAAGAAAAAAACAAAGTATCCAGCAAGAATAAACCTTATCAGCCGTTATTCGCTGGCTCTTTATTAGCCATCGGCATTGCGGGCGTCATTCTTTACACCATCTTTAGTGGCGAACCACATACGGACTCATTAAATCAGAATATTAGCGATCCAATCGCACATGCTAAAGCCGAACTAGAACAAGAAGATACGCAAGACAAGCAGCCAAACGAAGGTGACAGCAAAGCGCAACGCTCGGCGCAACTAATGGAGTTGGCAACTCAGGCACGAAGTGCGGGCAGACTAGCCTTGCCCCCTCAAGAAAACGCAATTTACTACTATCAACAAGCCCTGCTAATCGATCGTTACGACAGCCAAGCCTACAATGGGCTTCAGATAGTCATAGCAGAAATTCGTGCCGCACTGCCCAGAATTATTACTACTGGCAAATTAGATACTGCAGCTCAACTGCTGGACGTCCTCAAGGAAATAGCACCATTTGCACCAGAGAACCGGTATCTAATAAACAGTTATGAAGCGGCTA
>CAZFEM010000033.1:8328-21397 GCA_964517515.1 uncultured Gammaproteobacteria bacterium
TCGATATTGTGATCATCTACGATATGCTCGGCGTCCAGCACTCGAATGTTTTTAACTTTTGTCCCAACCTTAATCGATGACGAAGATCCCTTGACCTTAAGATCGCGAATTACCGTGACATTATCGCCACTAGACAATACTTTTCCATTTGAGTCTTTAACAACATAGAGTTCTGGCTGTTCGCTCTCGCCCCACTCATGTGCGCATTCAGGACAAACAAACTTATCACGATCTTGATAGACGTAATTTGAGCCGCAGTTTGGGCAACTAGGTAATTCAGTCATAATCTAAAGTACTGTAGCAGCCACTTATACTAGCTCGCTTGTTTGACGCAAAAAAGTTCTCTAATAAGGTGACTAAGAGGACCGAAACGATCTAAGCAACAAG
The DNA here is from genome assembly GCA_964517515.1 of uncultured Gammaproteobacteria bacterium. Taxonomy (GTDB): domain Bacteria; phylum Pseudomonadota; class Gammaproteobacteria; order Arenicellales; family Arenicellaceae; genus Arenicella. Next base: position 8,716 of record CAZFEM010000033.1, read on the forward strand.
CCTAAGCCACCAACTGCCAACACCAAAATTACGATCAAATCAAAGGCACTCATTCTCGCAAACGTAAAATGAATTGAGGCAATAACACCAAAAATTAAGGCAACCAAGGAGGCACCTGCTAATAACCAACCGTACCATTTACGCGAGTCGTAAAACAAAATCCCAATACCAAACATCAAGGGAATCATAACCATGCCACTGGTGATTGAGTAACCACCCACATTATATAAACGCGCACCAAAACCATAGGGGGCTGAAATCTTAATTGAATTCAACAACAAGTACATTCCACCACAAAACATAATCAGACCAATTATAAACTGACCTGTACCGCCCGATGTTCCACCTGATCCTCTCATAGTAATCTCTTTAGTCTATTTTGATTCTTTTGTTACCTGACCGTTTTATTCTAACCTAAAGTGTAAAGCTTGGTTGCGGTTAAATTTTGTCAGCGCAATAAACCCATCGCGATCTAAAATAAATCACCTAAAACAGGCACTATATCTAGAAATAGTACGCCTCTTTAGCTATGGTTCTAAATAACATTAGGCTAAATAATAATGCTCGCTACAATTTAGCGACTAATAAAACAGAACTTAGGATTTACCAGCCTTTTTATTATCTCACTCGTAGATAGGGTAGCTATAAATGCAGATAGAATTTAAGCACTTAATTGTGCATACACTTGCGGCAGTCATTGTTGGCATTATCTCAACTAATATTTCACTTAGCCATGCCGCCGCCTCGACACCAAGCAAACTCGCCACCAGTGATGAGGTGCAACGTTACCAAGCTTGGATTAAAACAATGAAGTCTGCTGAACGTGGCCCGTTTTCAAGATTACGGTGGTTCTGTGAAGATGGAAGTGTTTTACCGCCCAAGCCCTACGGCTGTGGCAACCGAGGCGGTGGACGCCAACATGGGGAATGGACAACTGAAACTAAGACACTGCGAGAGAAAGGCTTTTATGTAGCCAATGTTTTAGCCTCATTAGACGCCAAAGAACTGGCTGAAAATTACTCGCCGGCAGGCCAATTACAGGCGATCTTAATAGAGCAATTTTTAATCGACACTGACGATGGTTGGATTTTACGAAAGGCGCGCTTTTACCGCGGTGCTTTTCAGGTAGAAAATGAAGAAAAGGTTGCACGCAAGACCATCAATTATCTTACCGAACCGGCGGTCCCTATCAAGGAACGTTATTGGTTAGTAGCAGAGGCAATCAAACATCTGCCCAGTGGCGGCCAATCCTCTTTGCTCAATGAAATACGTGACAGCGCCGCCTCACTGCATCAAGAGTACCCAGCATTCTCAGACCTGAGAAATAAAATTCATGGGCGTTTGAGTGCCGATGATGCAGCTCGTGTACGCGAATTTGCTAACGACAATCCCACTCTTAAAAGACATGCAGATGTAGTTGCCCTTGCAGACGCCATAGACTCTTTATTTGATGCCGAAAAACTGAGTGAAACCTTAGCTGGTATTAGTAAAATTTCTCCAACATTGCAGACGCAAGTTGCAAAGGTAGATAACAGCAATAATTCAATTGATAAATTTGTTGCACTTGGTGGTTTAAGCGCTGCGCTACGTGAAGAAGTTCAGCGCACACCAAAAGGGCGCACTGCCCGCTTACGCTTTGGCGCCGGACTCGAGCAATCGATATTTACCGCAGGCAGAGAGATAATCAATCAACAATCACCGTCTCGCAGGCAGCAATTTATTTTACTCGGCGCAACCATAGATGCACTTTATGGCGTTGGTTTACTGACTGATATAGAACGCCAGCAGGCCGCTAGCAAAATTTCCGAAATACAATCCGACAGCAGCAACACACAATTAGTTAAGTATCGAGACACCCTCGCTTATCTAGATCGTGTGCCAACCTGGGCAGAACGGCGTGTTCAATTTTTTATGCAAGAACAAATAGCTCGTTTTTCACTAATAGAACCGCTTGCGCACCATTATATTCCTGACCGTCTGCGCGGCTCACCGCTACTCATATTTACCTCTTTGATGAAGCGATTAAATGAAGACGCGGCAACATTAAGTGGCGTTAGGCATCAATTTTTTGATAACACCGCGAGCCAAGGATTCCGCGTACTAAATGCAGGCGCCGGCATTGGTGAACTGCATACGCCTGAAACTCTGGCTGCATCAATAGCGAAAAATGGTACCGCGCCTAACCAGACTATCTTAGTTGTACCGGAAACATTGGCAGATCTGCCAGCCGTTGAAGGCATCCTAACCGCTTTTGAAGGGAATCAACTGTCGCACGTACAACTACTGGCTCGAAACTTAGGTGTACCTAATGTCGTGGTTAATGCCGACTTTATAAAAAAACTACCTGATTATTACGGCAAACGTATAGAACTATTGGCCAGCACTGGCGGTGTGGTTTCTGTAAAGCTCGCTAAACTTGAACAAGAACAGAACGAAGTCAAAGCTGCGGTCACTGACGTGGCAATTAATATAGACCCAGAAAAACTTAATTTGAAACGCAATGAAGCAATCTCTACCAAAGAGCTAAGCTCCGCAGATTCTGGCGTTTTGGTTGGTCCTAAAGCCGCTAAAGTCGGCGGCTTAGCCAAGCAATTCCCAGGCCGAGTATCGCCTGGCTTAGCGATCCCATTTGGCACATTCCGTTCACTACTCGATTCAAACCAACATGCCAGCGGCTCCACCATGTTTGAGTGGATTAAGGCATCCTATAAACAAATGGATAAACTTCAAGGTGCTGAGCTCGATGCCACTCGCAAAGCATTTCTAAAAGAACTACGCGAGTGGTTTCTTGAAGTCGAACTTGAACCCCAATTTATCAGCGATTTGCGAGCCGCGATGGAAAAAGAATTCGGCGCCGACGGTAGTTATGGCGTGTTTGTCCGAAGTGATACTAACGTAGAAGATTTAGCGGGCTTCACTGGTGCTGGCTTAAATTTAACGCTGGCCAATGTGGTGGGTTTTGACAATATCCTTAAAGCCATTAGAGAAGTGTGGGCCTCTCCTTTTACAGAACGAGCATTTGGCTGGCGACAAGCGCGACTGACTACTCCCGAACACGTTTACACTTCCATCTTATTACATAAGAGTGTGCCAGCCGACAAATCAGGCGTATTAGTAACCAATGATATTTTTGCAGGACAAGCCAACAAGGTATCGGTGGTGCTTAACGAAGGTGTCGCTGGCGGCGTTGATGGCCTCTCCGCCGAGACCTTACGAATCGATACACAGACAGCCAAAGTAGATTGGATGGCAAGTGCCACAGCGCCTTATAAAAAGGTAATCAGCAAAACTGGCGGCGTCGACGAAATACCAGCAAGTGGTCAAGCTCGCAGCCTCACGGATTCTGACATTCAAGCGATACTGGAATTTACTAAAAGCATAGATAATTGGAATCAAGAGCATGACGGTGCAGCAGCAGATGTTGAATTTGGGTTCTTGAATGGGGAGTTTGCCCTATTCCAAATACGCCCTCTGGTTGATTCCGATTCTGGTCAACGCGACCAACGCCTAATAGCACTTGATGCCACCCTCACCGATGCATCCAGTGTCACGCTGTCCTTAGATCAACAGCCAACAGCTAGCAGTTCTTCAAACACAAACCAGAGGTAGACTATGAAAAACAATCTATTGAAAGCTTTCTATGCAGTAGCCTTGTCAGTTGTTCCTTTATTAGTAAGCGCATATCCAATTGATGGTTACAAATACTCTGGCATCAAACGTTTGGATTATTTTCAAGCGGTGAAATCTGGCGAGGTAAGCGACAATTTAGTACAGCGCTACTTTTTACCTGGCGCCGGATTAACTCTTAGCGAAGTGACACCAAGGCTAATTAACTCTGAACTTAATTTCCCGCAAAGTGATTCTGAACTGAGCGCACAATTATCTGCCTTAATACCCGACGACCCAACACGTTATAGCGTTGCACTTTTGGACGTCAGTGATCCTAACAAGGTACGTTACGCCGCACATAACCCGAGTTACCGAAATAATGTTGGCAGTGTCGGTAAGATCTTAGTGGTGCTAGCCATTCTCAGTAAACTCAATGAACTGTATCCAGACGACGTAGATAAACGCCGAAATATTTTACAAACAACCATGGTTCGAGCAGATGAATTCTCTAGAGGCGACCATCACACGGTTCGATTATGGGACACAGAAAATCGTTCGCTAACTCGCCGTGCGATGAAAGACGGTGATGAAGGCAGTTTATATGACTATATGGATTGGGCTGTTTCTCCCAGCTCAAATGCAGCGGCAGCAACACTGCAACGAGAGTTAGTGCTAATGAGTGCTTTTGGAACCGATTACCCAAAGTCGTATGATGAAAGCCGCGCCTATTTAAAAGACACAAAAAAGACAGAATTAGGCAAGCTGTTTCGTAGTGCTATGGACTCCCCTATTATTGCCGCAGGTTTAGATATAAATAATCTTCGACAAGGTAGCTTTTTTTCACGAGTGGGCAAGTCTAGAGTGCCGGGCACGTCTAGCTATGGCAACCCAAAAGAATTAGTAGAGTTGCTTTTTATGGTAGAGCGCGGTCAATTAGTCGATGAATTTACCAGTACCGAATTAAAACGGCTTTTATACATGACTGAACGTCGAATTCGCTATGCTTCGCACCCCAATTTAAAATCTGAAGCAGTGTATTTTAAATCTGGATCACTCTATAGCTGTACACCTGAAGAAGGCTTTTCCTGTGGCAAATACAAAGGCAATAAGCGCAATCTGCTTGCCTCTGTAGCAATTGTTGAAAGCTCAGAAGAACGCGGCGGATTGCATTATATTGTGGTGGTGCAATCGAATATGCTGCGCATCAATTCAGCCGTGGCTCACCAAACGCTTGCTGGCAAAATACATAAAATGGTTAAACGATGGAATGCCGAGCCAGAGAGTTAATTAAACGTCATCCATTAATTTATCTAAATCAATAATGATTTTTTCTAGTAGCGCACCGCCGTTGTCATTTTGAGTTAGACCAACAGCAATATATTTACGACCATCAGGGCGCTCTATCAACGCACTATCAGAATGATAGTTACGCCAAGTACCAGATTTTCGATACACCTTGGCATCAGGGTTTTGTTTATTTAAACCTTTTACAAATTTATGATTGATAAGCGAATCCGCTAGGATCTCTTTCATCACCGGACAATAGTCTGGATCAGTTAACTCATTGCGTTCCATCATGAAATAAAATCGCGCTACCTGAACACCGCTGGCGGCATGACTTGCGTTCTTTAGAGGATCACGTTTCCACGCAGGCTGTTTACCATAGGGCTTGCCTACCCATAAACCACCGCCATTATCGACATCGTAAAGCTGATATCGATCAGACTGTAAAATCTCTGCAATTCTCGACGGCCCCACCAACTCATACAAACGAGTGGCCTCTACATTTGAGGAAACCTGAATCATCTGCTTTAACGATTTCTCTAGATCATCAGTGAGCTCCAATTTTCCCTGGTACACCTCTTCAAACACCGCCAGCATAATCGCCAGTTTTGGCAGACTCGCGGCATACAAAGTATGATTACCATTAACGTGTGCCAGGCGTGGTTTTTCGATGTCAGTGATATCAACCAAAGTTACCGACAAACGTTTACTGGCAACCTCCTGTTGCAGATCACGCTTGCCAATCGCCTGTTCTAAGCGCGCTTGAAGTTCTGAACTTACCGATGTCGGAAACCGGGTGTACTGAGCGTCTGCCATTGATTCGGCAAAGGCTAGGCTATGCGTAAACACAAACGCAAGACTATTAAGGACAAATAGTTTTATCCATTGCTGCCGAACAATAATTTTTAATAATTTCATTTAGAACAATCTACTCAGTTCGAATTAATTTGTGACACCGATGGCGGTAAATTCGCCATCCAATCGCTAACATCGGAATCAGTAGGCGTAGACGAAAGAGCAAGAAATTTGCTATTTCGAATGAGTTCCAGCGCCATGCTAGCAACAAGCGATAACACTGATATACCAAACTCATGATTATCACTGATTACTCGCCAAAATGATGTCGCTGGTACTCGTAATGCTCGCACCTTCTCTACAGCGCGAGCATTATAACTGTATGGCATTCGCGCCAAAGTATCGATCATGGCAACTGCATCTCGAGGCCCTAAAACAAAGGAGTCTGATTCGGCCGGCGTCTGACATTCGATCGAACCATCAATGATAAAGTAAAAATGATCTGCTTCTTCGCCTGCCAGCCACAGTTCTGAACCCGCCAATAAGGTGACCGGTTGAGTATGCCGTGCCATTTCAAAGGCAATGGAAATTCGAAACGTTGACAGGGTCAGCATTTGTCTAAGTAATTGCGTGCGGTGCACAAGGTCTAACTTATCACCCAGGTCCGGCAGTGCCTCTTGCAGCCTACCAGACAAGGCTTTGTGGTAGCCAGCGGTGTGTCTCACTTGATTGATCTGTCTAGCAATATGTTCAATAACAAAACAAAGAATGGTTGATCGTTTTTCAAACAACTCAAAAATATCACGGTCTCTCAACGCCAGTGCAAAAGTGTCTTGTTCAGCAACCGCAGTAGCGTCCGCACAAGTCTGAGCAAACATAGTCATAGAACCAACGCCGACCATACTTGAATCAACAAAATCAACACTACCATCGGCATTCTCAATCCGAACTTGTCCATCAACAATATGATAGGCATCGCTTACACGCTGGTCGGAACTATACAGAACATCGCCTTTGCATAGCATGGTGGTATCGACATTCTCAGCGATCAGTTGTAAATCGTCATCATCAAGTTGTGTAAAGGCAGGAATCCTTCGCAGTAACAACATTTTTTGTAACGGCGATAAACTCGGAGCATTACTATCAAGCCTCATGAGCTCACCTCTTGTTGATTGGCCGGGTCATCGCCAATCTCTAGCATGTCGATGGCAGCATCAAAACACTCCAACATATCGCTAGAACGCAGTGACAGTTGCCGTTGAACATCTGCCTTTAATTCTGTTAGCTTGGCACAGCCAATCAAATAGGCTGTTACCGCAGAGACAGTCGCACTCTCATCGTCAAGTAAGTCTCTAAACATTTCAAACTGTTTTCGCATCATACTTTCAAGACGGCTATTTTCTTCTCTCATATTAAGCATAGAAACAAGTTGCTCTTGCGTATTTGAACCTAGCTCAGCTAGAGTGCTGAGCAAATTTATGGCATCAATCGCCGGAGTAGCTTGATGCTTTGGAACCGTATGCAAAAGTAATTCTTCCGCATTGGCTCGCTCGCGTTCGCCATCACTTTTAAGATCAAGAAAAATTTGTTCAAACTGATCATCTTCATAACGTAAATTAAAAATTCGAAATAAACGTTCTAAACTCTCTTGAGCGCGATCTGTAACCAACTGAAACAACATATTGAGTATGCCGCTATCAATCTGCGCTACTTGCTTATTCATGACATTCAAGGCAGAGGTGTAGCCTATAAGCCTTTCAAGCTCACCGCTTATTAACTTATCTAATTGTAATAGTTGTCGATTCTTATTTGATTCACTACTCGCAGATATACCGGTACGCCCCAGAGCTCGTAAAACTTTGAATGAGATGGCGCCATCAATCTTATGTGAGAACTGCTCTATTAAACGTTCGCTAATCTCCGGGAAGTCGAATTTGCTCATAGTGCTTGGAATTGATATTCGAGCTCGATAATTGCAATCATTTGAGCGCAGCATGGTTTCTAGCCTATCGAATCCTTGACTGCCAAAACGCAAAAACAGAGCCTCAGCATGAGTTGTTAACTCAGGCTGACTATACGCTTTCTGAGCAAGGTCTAAACATCGCGCATCGTCAACATTGCGCATCGCCGCTAACACCGCTTTTTGCACTTTTAAATTATTAGCGCCATCATAAATTTTTAGATACAAGGGCATTAAATTAGGCTCTGACCAAAGCGCCAACGATTGGCACAAGTTAACCAAGCCAGCCTCATCATTTTGTTCTTGCAGGTCAACCGCCAGCGCCTGTATTTCGGACAATTCTATATCTGTGCGCATTGCCAGATTTACCATCGCAACCGTTTTCAAGGGCACGTCTTCTCCCTCGGCAATTGCCTGCATAAATGGTTGCGGCGGATGCAACTGAATAAGTAAACGTAAGGCTGCTACCCGCACCGACTCTCGTTCTTCACGAAGCAAACGCAACGCTATACTTTTTAAACCTGAACGTGGTGATTGAGTGAATATCTCTAAAGCCGTAAGCACCACCTTTTCAGAGGGATGAAACAATATCAACGGTGAGACTAAGGCACTTTTGTCTTCATCTTTTAAAAAAGCTAGGGCCGAAAGAACAACATCGTCGTCATTACTATTGAGTGAGTCGATTAACATCTCAACCGAAATCACATCAAGCTCGGGGCGCTCAATGTCAATCCCTATTCTTCCCTCAACAAGGTATTCACGAAACAAATCAATGTATTTAGCTTTAAGGCGAAGCGACACATAAATCGAGGCGACCAAACCAAAAAGAATCACCACGCTAGCAACACTTTTAGGGCTAAACCAAAATGTTCCTACAAGAATTAATACCGAACCAAGCGCTTGGCCGCCACGCAAAGAAATTAAATCCAATGCCAGTTTCAATTTTTTGCGAACATGATCGTGCAAAGGCACATAAAGCAGCTCTATTGCAGGCTTGTGCAATGAATTCTTAAGTGCACTATCGGCAAACTTTAAACCAACGATTGCGGCAAACACAAACGGAGATAAAAGCAGTAAAACTCCTAATAACAAGACAATAGGAAAAACATACAAGGTCCCGGTTGCACCGAACAAACGAAAAAACCATTGCAGGAAAATCACCTGTATCATTACTGAGGCAATATTGGCAAGCAAATAAAAGCGCGCAAAAAACGCACTCAATTCCTGACTAGCTACCTCTGCTTCAACAATCACCTTAAACAGCCAATCCACGCCCGTCACCGCAATCGTAGAAAATAAAACTAAGGCAGCAATACTTTGAACATAATCGCTCTTTTTTAGCTCAGCAATAAAACTAATATCAGCCGGAGGTGAGCTGTGCTTATTAGTTGCAGCCACCGGTTTTAGTGAGAATAAAATCGGCGTTAATCCAGACACGAAAAATACCGCAGCGGCGCTTAGTAAAATAATCTCAATGGAATCGTTATTCAGAGTGATTGCCGAAACCGCGCTACTCCCTAAGATCGCCCCGGCGGCAGCACCGGCTGAAATAATACCGTAAGCCTGTTTCGCTTTAGCGATAGTAAAAAGTGAGGATATTAATAACCAAACACTGGATACAAGTAAGACGATATAGACCCCAACCCAAACGTATAAGCTAAAAGCTACCCAATGACGAGGAATATCTAATTGCAATAAGCCGATGAAACCAAGCACCGTAGCGCCAGTGAAGAAGAACCCAGCGGAAATCGAAAAGCGATTGCTGGGAAACCCTTTTGTGCGCGCTAAAAACACTACCAGCAAGGCAGATAGAATTGCCACACAAATATAAGCCCACGGCAACGCAGAAGATGAGAATGCCGCTAAAAACAAACTGTCTCTTGCCACTTCAAGCATGACATGACCGGCAATACCACCGGCTAGCAGCAAAAAGCTGGCGACAATATTTTTATCTTTAAATAAGGCCTTTAACACATTTATTGAAATCTAATTTTGTGCACAATTGTGCATCGATTGTTATTATTTTTTTGCCACTGAATGAAACTAATTCAGCTAGCCGATAGTTTACGACAAACCAATAAAAAACGATCGACTTTCATCTCTACACTATCCACGTTAAGCGATTAAACAAGACTAAGCGTGAGAATAGCCTATTTGTGGAAAATAACCCTATTTTAGTAATCAATAGACAGATCAATAACTTTCCAACATCGAGCAAATGATTAACACTTTTGGGTGACACTACTGCTAAAATCAGCACCAAATAAAGCACCGCCAAATCAATAATTAAGCGTGATCATTGAAGTTAAAACACGCTTAATCGTCCAACCGATTTGGATAACAAATTACTCTCAAAAAAACCGAAATGTCAGTTAAATCAATTCTACTTAAAGCCGTTCGCAACGGCCTTGGTTTAATCATCGTCTTTGTTGATTGGATCACTCGATCGAAAGGAATTCAGCGTTCTGAGGCAGACCAACTTAAAGTGCAATCGACCATGCAGGGTGTCTCACTCTACCAATTTTTCGCCTGTCCGTTTTGTACTAAAGTACGGCGCGCCGTATATCAGCTTGGTGTTACCGTTGAAGCAAGAGACATTAATAAAAACCCTGAATACAGACAACAACTAGAAGCAGGCGGCGGGCGTGTAAAGGTGCCTTGTCTTCGTATAGAAAACCATGGCGATGTGCAATGGCTATACGAGTCAAACGAGATAATTCAATACTTAGAAAACAAGGTGAGTACAGCAATTTAAGTCGGCCAGAAAAAAGTGAATAACCGCTTGCTACTCTACAAACTCCTGATTCGCCTTTACCGTTAGAGGGTGATAACCAGGCTTGGCCTGTTTAAATGCTTTGCGAGCAAGTGCTTTACCATCTTCGGTTTTTGATAACGCTTTGTACAAAGGCTTTACCAATTTATTGCGCCCAATGCTGGTTAGGTAGTCATAAAGTCTTGGCAGTGCCGGTTGATACCAATTCTTAACCGACATTAACAACCAACTATGGGCGATTTCATTGTTTTTTGAGTTTGTAAGATCAAAAGCCGCATCTAATGCCGCCATGTTCTCGGCACTCATGGTTTCCGGCATATTATTAAGAAAATACAGCCATTGGTGTACGACCCAGTCTTGGGTATCTATAGAGGTCGCGGCCAAGTCTCCTGCCAACCACTGGCTGCGAGCTTGATCAACAACACTGAAGGCGCTCGACTTAGGCTTGGGCGCTGCGTCTGGCAGACCTGCTTCAAACACCCATTGATTAATACGATTAATATCGAGCTTATCGGCATAATCAAGCAACAAGGTATTTTTCAGATGGCTAAGAAATTCATCGGTAGTAATACTTTGGAAAGCGAAGGTTGCAAAATAGTCTCGTAGAAATACATCGAAATTGTCTCGTCCAATTTTGTGTTCTATCTCTCGCAGAAACAAAGCGCCTTTCTCATAGGGGATATTTGAAAAAACGTCATCTGGATCACGGCCACGCAAGTCGATAGCTAAAATTTGATCATTTTTATCCAGACGATTTATAGCACCTTCGAGACCTTGATAGCCTAATACCGCCTCCATATTAAAACGGTCAGTGCCATAAATATTTTCCATGATTCGATAGGTAAGATAAGTGGTAAAACCTTCGTTTAACCACAGATCCCGCCAAGTCGCATTAGTTACTGCATTGCCGGACCAAGAGTGCGCAAGCTCATGCGCAATCAAAGACACCAAGCTTTTGTCGCCGGCAATAACAGTGGGCGTAATAAATGAAAGCCTCGGATTTTCCATACCACCAAAGGGAAATGACGGCGGCAAAATCAGCAAATCGTATCTGTCCCAGCTATACGGGCCATAAACCTTCTCGGTATTGATCAACATCGCTTCAGTATCTTCGAACTCCGCAGCGGCCGCCTCTAATACACTTTGTTCAGCGTAAACCCCGGTTCTCTGCCCCATCGCCTTAAAGTGCAAATCTCCTACAGCCAAAGCAATCAAATACGATGGCACCGCTTGCGGCATCGTAAACTCGTAAACACCATCACGAACGGTATCCGGGTCATTAGACGCGCTCATAACTGCTAACAGCTCTTTTGGCGTTCGTATCACTGCATCGTAGGTTACGCGTACTTGCGGCGAATCTTGCAAAGGAATAAAGCTGCGTGCATGCGTCGCTTGCGCTTGCGTAAATAAGAACGGCTGCTTACCGCCCGCGGTTTGCGCCGGCGTAAGCCATTGCACACCACTTGCTTGAGGCGACGTTGCATAATCAATCACTAGGCGAGCGTTATTCTTTGGCAAAGTAATTTCTAAAGCCGCGCCTAGAAATGAATCACTCGATTGCAATTTGAACGGCAATTCCTGATCACCGCTGCTAATCTTTATAATATCAAGGTCATTAGTGTCCAATACTAAAATAGTAGCGGCTGGATCGACTTTTTCGTAATCAATTGCCGCCGTTCCATGCATGACCTTACGATCAAAGTCGACGCTTAAGTCTAAAGCAATGTGCTTAACTATGACTTCATCCGGGTTTGAAAACGAATGATAGTCCTTGCTCACATCAAAGGCCGCGCTCAAGTCGCTAGGCTTATTCTTGGAACTTGCCTCGGCTAGCTCTTTGCTTGAATCAATAGAAACCGCTTGGGTTTGCTCTTTCTCAGCAGGACCACAAGCATTAACCACAAACAACACAAAACAATAGAAAATGATTTTTTTAAACATGAGCTTCCTAGAAATAAAAAGTGAGGGCTAAACAATGAATAATTGTATTTATTTTGCAAGATTCAGTGTACCAATAGTTAAATAGTACAGCGCAAAACACAATATAGATTACTTTTTCACACAAGGCGAGTTGATTGGAAAATCCTTTTCTGTCGGTTACTAAACGGTAAAAAAACGACTTACCGCTAGCTTATATACAGAATCTTATCAGCTTTTTCCATAACTATGAGGCTAAGCCAAAATTTTAGAACAAAGCGATGGTGCCGCGGCCTTCAATATTCCCTTAAGGTCCTTAAGAGAGTAATTAGCTGTGCTAACGA
>CAZFEM010000033.1:21497-25815 GCA_964517515.1 uncultured Gammaproteobacteria bacterium
CTTTTAATAACACAGCTCTAAGGAGCCCAGCCGCGATCCGTCATCAAATATGTCGCGAAACTCGCCAGCCAATGCGACCCCGAATAGTGCTCGTCAGAAACCGCTGCAACACCCGTATCCGCGTGTACTTTTGCGCTAGCAAGCAAGGATTCACGGCGAGCATCACGTTCTGGCAAGGCCCGCGCGATATTGTATAGATTCCATGCGCGTGACGAATTAACGCCATCGAGATGCACGAGTTTACCGTCGCTGGCGTCTTTAACAATGCCAGGTTCTAACCAATCACTAGAACCATCGCTTGGAATGTTAGGTAAAAACTCACTCAACCAATTAGAGAATTCTTTTTGATCGAATATTCGCCGCATTAAATCAGCTTCCATTAAACAAGGCGACAAGAAGTCTTCACCACTGGGTTCGTATTCTATTGGGCAATCCACATCTTGCGCGTGAAAAGCGGTCGACTTGCTGATGATTAAAGCTTCCATTTCATCATCATCCACTTCACGCGCCCAATCCAACATAAGTCCAAACGCAAAGGCGCTTTGATTGTGTGTACCAAGACGAATTGGGTAAGCTAACTTTGGCAACCAATCTTTTATGCTCTGCGCAATGTCTGCCTCTAATGGTTGCAGCCGTTTAAGCCAAACTCTTGCGTTTGAATTATCCCATTGCCTAAGCTCAGTTGTAAGTTGCAGATACCAAGCCAAACCATAAGGGCGTTCCCACGAACCTCTGGCAGGGCGTGAAAAATTAGCCAGCTCTCCAGCTATGTTCTGCTCACTAAAATTCTCATCCAATTTAGCGATGGCTTCTTTTCTCCATGCAGCTCCTTGGTTATCCAATCGCAGCAATCTAACTAACAACCAATGACCATGCACGGCACTATGCCAATCAAAACAACCGTAGAAGGTAGGGAAAATCTCAGCTGGTCTGCCAATAGCCTCGGCGTTATCAGTAGTGCGAGAAATTTTATTGGGGAATTCCTGTTGAATACAATTCAGAGCTAAGCGCGCAAATCGATCGGCAAGCTCCACCGAAATTTCATTACGCTCGACAACTGCATTGGCGTTGCTGAACTGTGCAAAAGCAACCACATGAAAGGTCATCAGAGTAATTGTGAGAATAATTTTTATCATGGTTTAATTAAACGATTAGGGATATAAGGCCACTCTTAAATTAGTGGCCTGTAGAGCATCATGTTACTTACGGGTAGCACGCAACATCCAGGAAGTTTTTTCATGCACTCGCATACGGTCAGAAACCAAAGCCGCGGTCGACTCATCATCACCAGCTTGAGCAAGTTTTAAAACATTGCGCGAGGTTCTAACAATCTGCTCATGGCCCTTAGTCAAAAGATCCACCATTTCTGCCGCGCTTGGTACGCCTTCAACTTCCTTGATAGAACTTAGCTTAGAAAACTCTTTATAAGTGCCTGGCGCAGCAACATCCAAAGTACGAATACGTTCTGCGATTTCATCTACTGCGGTTGCTAATTCTGTGTAATGTTCTTCAAACATCAAATGCAGCTCGCGGAACTGCGGGCCACTTACATTCCAATGAAAGTTATGTGTTTGTAGATACAAAGTGTAAGAATCAGCCAACAAATGCTTGAGACCTTCCGCGATCTTATTGCGATCCTCCGTGCTAATTCCTATGTCAATGCTAGTCATTGTGTTTTCTCTATAAATATGAAATTGATAATTGCAGGCTATAACGGCGTCGTTATGTCACTATTTAATTATAAACACATTTCCAACTTATAGGTGCTGCCCTTGAAACAAAACACCAAAACAGGCTATACAGCCGAGTTTTAAAATGTCACCTCAGAGAGACCAAGCTTATCCTTGCTATAAATCACTCGCGGCAATTTGCCGCTCACATTCCTTATGGATATTTTCAATGTATTGATCAATAAGATGATCACTGAAATAGTCTAGTTGCCTACGTTTAAATCCTGCCACTAAGCCACGCCACATATCCGCTCTACGCTCTATTGCATTCAATTCTTTAATTTGACCCTGTGAGTCTAAGTAAATCTCTTTACCAGCGTGTCGATAGCCAAGCCATGCTGGCGGTGAACGCGGCACAATATCGTTATTGTTTACCCAACGGTAAAAATCAACCTTAGCATGATTAATATAACGCTTAGTACCCACTCGCGGACTACCAAAGGTATGCACTTGTTCGGGTTGTGTATCAATATGTGAAAGCAGGCAACGTCCAGCCGCAATTGAAGCCATAGCACCCCCTAAAGAATGCCCAGTAAACCAAACCTTCTTAGCGAGATTTTGCTTATTAGTTAACAACATTTCTTCAAGTTGCGGCCACAAATCATCAACCTCTTTCTTAAATCCTCGATGCACATGCCCAACCGTTTCAGCTAGCGCTTTAGAGGCATCCATGTCTGCCTTAATGTCATTCCATTCATTCGGCTCGGTCCCGCGAAAAGTAATCACAATATCGCGCTCATTAGCAAACGAGTAGGCTTGTGAGCCGTCGTTATCATAGAAGTTTGATTCAAAAAAACCTAAGCTTGCGGCCGCCTTCGATGCTTCATTTTTGGGAAGGTAGGCGACTTTCGAGCATTCCGCCATCAATAAACCGCGATACAAAAAAGAGTAAGAGGTAATATCTCTTTGCTCAGCAATGGAACAGGGCTGCGAGCGCAATACGATTTGATTCGCCCTTTGCTCAGAAATCGCAGGTGACTTACTACTCATACTAAATTAAAAATGTATTGAAAAACAAACTCCGCATTCTATTTAGTTTAATTAGAATGCGCGCCCTAATTTAGTGAAAAATTTGTAAATTTTAAGGTTTATACAAAACCCACTTACTAGAAAAATAGCAGATAGATAATTCCCAAGAACAAAGCATACTTAGTGGTTCGATACAGCCTACGATTCCACCTTTTGAAACGCTTGGATATCGTTCTTACCACGTACACTTTTTCAAAGATTTTGTTAATCATGCCAACCCCATCGCCCTCTTCATTTTGAGTGGCAGATGCGCTAACCAAGGTGTTACTCATAAATAAATTAAACCGGTCAATCAACTTAATTTTCATCGGGCGAGTAACATCACAAAATAAAATAATGCGATTCTCATCTGTGCGGTTGTGTGCTTCGTGAATATAAGTTTCATCAAACAAAACATCTTCACCATCACGCCAAGAGTGCTTTTGCCCGTCAACCAAGATAAAGCACTCATCACTATTAGGCGTCTTTAGACCTAAGTGATAACGCAATGAACCCGCAAATGGATCACGGTGAGGCATCAATTTGCCACCGCTGGGCAAGCTGGCAAACATTGCCGCCTTAATAGACGGAGTCTGCTTCAAGACTTCAAGTGTCTTAGGGCATTTTCTCACGGCCGACGGCAGCGGGTCGCCGTACCACTTTAAGTAAAATCGAGTCCAACCATGACGAAAGAAAGAATTAAAACCAGCATCGTTAAGACCATCAGCGGCTTTAATTTCACCATCTTCAGAAAGGCTTAATGCTTCATCTCGTATCACTTCCCAGTTATTACGTAAAATCGCCAAGTCATCTATTAAATCCGTTTCAATGATTGGCGCAGTAGGTAACTTGGAAAACAGATTCATTAACAAGTTATAGGGCGCCAAATAATTTGTATGCGTGAGCACTTGCCGTAAAACCGGCAAACGAACCCGACCTCTATAATGCATGTGCATTATAGAAATCACATAAACAAACAAAATAACTAAGCCAATACTCATAGCTTTGCCTCAAACTAACACCGTTAATCAAACGAGCACTACAAGCAACAACTTTTACTAAAAATTGCCGCTGCTCAACTTAAAGCAGAATCACGACTCTACACTAAAGTGAACAGCTAGCCTATATTAGACCATACTCTTTAATAGTCGCTATAGAGGCCACTACAGCTATCGTGGCTATCGTCATCAATTACTTGACAACCTTGGCTACAAACAAATCGTCGCGACAGCGCCGTTTTGAGCAACAATTGGGAAGCAAAACGGTTCATCTTCTGGACGGTTAATACTCAATTCCAAGGTGTAAGATAAATCATCAGTTGCCGGAGATTGTGCTTGGATTTGCAGAAAATAGGTACCAGGCGGTAATGTGTCGATGCTGATTTCAGATAACTGCGGGTTTGATTGTTCTGCCGCAGACAAGACATCACTGGCCGATTCAATTTCGGTCATCGCTTGATCGAACAAAGTCATCTGTACCCGATCATCGACAGCATTCGCCGACAAGGCGCTTAGAACAATATCAGTATCACCTTCCAGCACATCAAACCTCACCCAGTCTACGTCACCTGGTTCATGGAT
>CAZFEM010000034.1:0-25774 GCA_964517515.1 uncultured Gammaproteobacteria bacterium
ATTTTCAGAAAATAAAGTGATCCATTATGAGTGAAGAACCTAGAGTCCTGTATCAAGAAGAAAAACATACGGCATTAATTACGCTTAATAGAGCCGGCGCGATGAACGCATTTGATATTAAAATGCGAACTGCTTTAGCTGAGGCACAAGCTAAGGCTGAAGCTAATCCAGAAATAAGGGTGGTCGTTCTCACTGGCACTGGAAAAGCCTTTTCTTCTGGCACCGATTTAAAAGAATTTGCATCATCAGATAAGAGTAATGGTGCTTTTGATAATTCAGTACGAGATTACAAGCCATTACTAGATAACATTGTTAAGAGTGACAAGATTTACATGGCAGCGATTAACGGATTTGCTGGTGGAGTAGCTTTGGGAATGTGCCTAGGCGCCGATCTTGCAATCATGGCTGATGATGCCACTGTATTTTCTCCCTTCGCAGACGTAGGCTTGGTACCCGATGGCGGCTCATCATGGGATTTTTTGAAAGCGATGGGAAGCAAAAGAGCATTTGCCGCCATTGCAGAATGCCAACGCCTTGACGCTAATACCTGCCTAGAACTCGGCATGGTAAATAAAGTTGTCTCCGCCGATGAACTACTTGATAGCGCGCAAACTTGGGCTAATGAGCTGTCGGAAAGGTCACCGCTTAGTTTGCAATACACCAAAAGAATACTGCGCGAGGCCGCAACCTTGAGTCGCGAGCAAACCGCATTACTTGAATCAGAATATCAAATGAAGTGCGCTAACTCTGAGGATACGACTACTGCGATAATGGCATTCGTAGCAAAGAAAAAACCGGTCTTTAAAGGCAAGTAAGCTTATAACTTTAACGGGGGTGAGATTTTACAAATTAGTCAACGAGCTGATGATTGTAATTTCTTTTCTCAAAGTAGTGATTTTAATTCTACCGTTTCATCGGCGATTTTAGTTTTATCAACTTTCGTGTCATTGGCTATGATTCGTTTAGCAAACATAAATGCTATTGGCATATTCACTGCATCGACAGCTAATAACCGATCAGCCTCAAAATAAAAGGCGGCAAATTTTCTACCCGACTTATTATCGCCACGAATTACCACATCATCGAAACCTTGAGAAAGACCGGCGATCTGTAATTTTAGATCATACTGGTCAGACCAGAACCAAGGCAATTGATTGTAAGGCTTATCTAAAACACCACAAACCGCAGCACCAGCGACTCGCGCTTGATCCATTGCATTTGGTACCGACTCTAACCGCATCCAACGATCATAAATCGAGTTATAGTGCCAAGTACAATCGCCAATCGCAAAGACATTAGGGTCTGAACTTTTACAAAACTCATCAACCACAATCCCATTCTTATTGACCTCAATTCCAGCTTTATCAGCAATCTCTACATTCGGCACAACACCCACCCCAATGATCACTATATCCGCTTCAAAAGACTGACCATCTTTGCAAATCACTTGAGATACAGATTCATCACCTTGAATTTTTTCAACGACCGCATCAGTAACAATATTTACGTCTTCTTCAGTATGAATTCGATGATAAAATTCTGACACATCGGGTGCAGTTACCCTTTGCAAAATGCGCGGCATCATTTCTATGATCGTTACATCCATTTCAAGTTTGCGCAAAACGGCAGCTGTTTCTAGACCGATATATCCGCCACCAACAATAACCGCTTTGCCTTTTGCTTTAACGAACTTTTTTATTTGCTCTATATCATCAGCCGTTCTTAGATAGCAGACTCCTTCTTTGTCGTCACCTTCAATAGAGATGCGGCGCGCACGTGCTCCTATAGCTAAAATCAATTTGTCATAACCAAGAGACTCTCCGTCATCAAGTAAGATCGCTTTTTCATCACGATTTATAGTTTCTACCCGTGTACTTAACTTGAGTTCAATATCGTTCTTTTCATAGATCGACAGCGGTCTGATTAAAATATCGCCAATCTCTTTATCACCTAATAAAAAATCCTTTGATAGAGGCGGCCGATGATAAGGCAAATGAGGTTCATCACCGAGTAGAATTATCCTGCCCTGCCAACCAGATTTACGGACACTTTCAGCTACCTGACACCCCGAATGGCTAGCACCAACAATAATGCAAATCTTATTTACTGAATCTGTCATAAAATAAATACTGAATTCAATTATTAAGTAAGTATGGTGGCTATGGGTGGACTTGAACCACCGACCCCAGCATTATGAATGCTGTGCTCTAACCAGCTGAGCTACATAGCCATTTTGTTCTTCCTTCGATCAACAATCTAAACATCCTTGAGGCGCGAAAAGATACACCGTGGCTCAGGGTGAGTCAACACAATTTCGGATACTTTAAAGCGGAAATACAGACTGCTTGGCTTATCGTTTTACGCTTTTTGCGTTACTTAAATAAAAACACCGCATGAACTTGAGCAGTCTATTTAATTTAGTCATATAATAGCGCCACTATGTATGAAGTCATGAAGTCAGTTTCTTTTTGCTACGGGCACCGTTTGCTTAATTATGTCGGTCCTTGCCAGCACTTGCATGGGCATAATGCTAAAGCGGATATATTGCTCGCCAGTGAGCACCTGGACGAACGTGGCATGGTGATGGATTTTGGTGACATCAAGGGCATAATCAAAAAATGGATTGATGATAATTTAGATCACACTTTGCTACTGAGCGAGGGCGACCCTTTAATACCAGTGTTCAAAGAAAACAACGAAAAGTTTTACTTAATGGCAGATAACCCTACCGCTGAAAACATTGCGAAACTGATTTTTGAATTTGCTGAACAGCAAAAGTTCCCGGTGGTAGCGGTGACCTTATGGGAATCAGAGACTAGTTTTGCACGTTTCTCTCGCTAACTTCCCTCGTTAACACTCTAAGGCTACCTAAGCTATAGTAAGTATCAAGAAAGACTTGCTAGCATTTCTTGAATGCGTCCATTCTCTGCCCATGCAATTTGTTCATCCAAAATCGCTTGGAGTGTTTCCATTGTTGTCATGGGGTTGGCAAGCACCACTCTGAATACTGATACGGCATCACCACCATAACGCACCTGTGAAAAATGTGTGCGTGACACAAAGGTGTGCCCTGCTTCACGTTGTAATTTTTGAATATTTTTATTTACTCGATCTAAAACACTATTAATTTCACGTTGTCGTTTGACGCTTGCCTTGGCTAACTCGCTAGCTAAGTCTGCTGGCACATAACGGTAATTTAAAATATTCAGCTCTGGATTTGCGGTCAATTCAAAATCTGGATGCGCCTCAATGAGTTCGGCGAACTTGCTCGCTCTTTCAATATTTTGATCGAGAATAATTTCAAAACCTTTTCGACCAATAATATGTAAAGCTGCATGCACCAGCATCGCCATGCCCGGGCGACTGCCTTCTAACGAATACTGACCTAAATCTTTTGAACCTGCGCGCAGAATGTATTCTGCATGATGTTCTACCGCACTTAGCAAAGTTGGGCTTTTAAATAAAACCATGCCCGCCCCCATCGGCACATATAACTGTTTGTGCGCATCGATAGTAACGGAATCGGCCCGTTCGATACCCTTAAGCAAATACTTATAAGTGTCCGACATTAATGTCGGGCCACCCCAAGCGGCATCGACATGAAAGTGTGCATTGTATTCAGTCGCAATGTCCGCCATCTCTTCTAATGGATCAACATTACCCGTTTCAGTGGTGCCTGCAATACCAACAATAGCAATGATGCCAATATTGTTATTGCGTAATTCTTCGCACTTCTCACGTAATTGCGCAATGTTGATTTTTGAATGCTCATCGGTTTCGATTGAAATAACATTCTCTCGACCAATGCCAAGCACGTCTGCTGCTTTGCCTAAGGAGTAGTGCCCTCGCTCGGAAGTAATAAGCGCTAAATCTTGATAATCACTTTGTTGAATAGCTCTTACCAAGCCTTCTTTAGCGAGACCAGCAAACGATTCAGTTGTTGGAAACATATTATTACGAGCTACCCATAACGCTGTAATGTTGGCAACTGTACCACCTGAACAAAATGAACCCAGTGCACGCCGACTGTTATGCAAATTTTTTGCATAAAAACTCTCGTCTTGTTCGTAGACCAATCCATGCAACATGCCTAATACTTGCCGTTCTAGAGGCGTGAAAGCTTTGGATGTTTCTATTTTTACAAGGTTTTGATTGAGTGCCACCATAATGCGAGAAAGTGGCAACATAAAGTATGGCAATGGCGTCGCCATATGGCCAATAAAGCTGGGTGCGGCAGTGTGTACCGAATGTGCAACTAACTTCTCCATAACAAAATTGGTGTAGTTAGAGACAAAATCTGGTACTTCAGGGATGCTGCTCGCTGAAAAATCAGCTTCGATCGCTGTTAGGTTCTTTTCACGCGCAACAATCCGATCTTTTAAAAAGCCTTGTAAGTTATGCGAGATTTCTTTATCAATTGCACCCAATGTACTGCCTGGTGCTTCGGGCACCATAAAAATACGATACAAATTCTCAAGACTTGCGGTTGCGTGCGGAGGCACGCCTTGTGGTTTTTTTTCTACAGCGGACTTTTCTACAGCCGACAAAGGCTCTTCCTCATCAGGGAATAAATTGGCTATAACAGAGGTTGAGTTACGTTTCTTCAATAGTCTTTTTAAAACGGCTAAAAATAACCTAAATAGTTAAGTTTTTCATTATAAAAGGGAATTCGCGGAGGCACAAATCACATGCCAACAGTTTTTAAAACTGGATTATAAGGAAAATAACGTATTTAGCTTTCTATTTGCCCAAGATTAGCGTGCACAACACTGCCGTTAATAACTGGATTTTGACTACAAAACCAAATAGTACTGGCAATCTCGGTAGGTTGCGCTAAGCGCTTGAGAGCTACACCTGAGGCTATTTGCGCATAAATTTCTGGGTTATCGCCTAAGTGTCCTTTGAGCATTTCCGTTTCAGTAAAGCCTGGGCAAACGCATGCAGTATGAATCTGCGAACCGGCTAAATCTTGACAAGTGGCGCGCATTTGTCCGATAACTGCATGCTTAGAAGTGACGTAGGCATAGCTATTAGCAACTGCTTTAGTGCCTAAGGTTGAGCTGATATAAATAATCGACGAGCCTTCTTGCATCAACGGCAAAATCAAACAATTAAGTTCGGCCGCCGCAACGACATTTAAATTAAGCACGTCACGTAGCACGCCAACATCAATGGTGCTTACTGTATCCTTAGTGAGTACCGCTGCATTGTGTACTAAAGTAATACTATCAGGCTTACCAATCGCTTCTAATAGCTCTTTAGTAATACTACGCAGGCCGTCCTCATTGCTTAAATCAACATTAATATTAACAACTCCGCTCACATCACAAACAGAACGAGATAAATTAATAACTCGATAGCCGTGCTCGATAAATTGTTGTGCACTAGCTCGACCAATGCCTTTACTAGCGCCTGTTATTAATAAGAGTTTATTGTCATTCATGGACTTTTCCTGGTGCAGCCAAGCCTAGATAAGGACGCAGCTTTGCAACCAATAAATAGATGATGGGAGTATCAATTAATGCGGCAAAAAATTTAAATAAATAATTGCCTAAAAACAAGGTGAAGAGGACTTTTAGAGTCATCTCGCCGGCTAAATAAACGGCACCAAAAGTAATCGCAATAACAGCAAAAGCGTCAACCGCCTGACTGATACTAGTACTGGCAATATTTCTCAACCACAATTGCTTACCATTAGTGAGTTTTTTAAAAAAGTGAAACAGGTGCACATCAATGTATTGCGCGACAATATAAGCCACCATAGAGGCGAATACAGCACCTGCGGTACAAGCATAGATTAAACTAAATAGTTCAACAGATTGCTCAACCACGCTACCATCAGGCAAATTAATAGTCTCAGCCAATTCAATTTGTTGCCACGGCGGCTGCGCGCTTGGATCAACTGACGGTAACGCATTGCTAATGTACATAATCAGCAAAATAAACACATTCAGCACTAAGCCAACCGTCACCATAAAATTGGCGCGCGTCTTGCCATATAATTCACTAATCAAATCTGTACACAAAAAAGTTAGCGGATAAGCCAACACACCCACAGCCAAGGACATAGGACCTAATTGTACAAAACGAGTAATACCAATAACGTTGAGCAATGTCATCGCGCATAAAAAAAATCCAGCCAGCAATAAAAAAACTCGTTCACGCCGTTCTTGTAATTCATTACTAGAATGCGCTAGAAAGTCTGCTGAAACATCGCCTGAATTGGTAAGCGTTTTGCCTTGCATACGAAATTATTTATCGTCTTGGCGTTGCCAACTGTGCTTCGCCCATTGATCTGGACCAGAAGAAACTCGCATTTCTAATGCATGTATCTTCAATTCGTCAAGAGTTTTTCGATCTTCAAGTAATTGGCCAAGGAAATAGTGCGACAGTTCTTCAATAGTAACGTTTTTAACTGGTAATAAGATAGTATCGGTTTTCAACAAAGGAGTAACAATTTGATTGTGCTCCACATAATATAAAGTTTCATCAGAAGTGATTTGTAGATGCGGTGAGTTTTCAGCAATCAAAGTATATTCATCAAAGCGCAAGCATAACTCTTCTAATATTTTTTTATAAATCGCATAATCAAAACACAAGCCGTTATTATCTACTTCACCAGTAATTGCTACGGCAATTCGAAAATTGTGCCCATGCAGGCGCTCTCGTTCTGTCGCATTAAAAATAGTGAAGTGCGCAGCGGAGAAATGTAAATACTGTTTAGCAATTTCTATAGTAGTTAATCTACTCATAATAATATTCAGTTTTCGATAAAAATTAGAGGTGCATTGATTATTATTCAACAATAATGAATGCGCTTGACTCACTTTGCAACGCTAAACCACTATGCAAAAACAAAAAAATGTCTCAATACTGTTAGAGCTTTCTAACTATTTACTGAATTATAAATCAACGCTAGTCGCTGCTCTGTGCGCGCTAATCTTTACTGCTGGCGTTACGTTAGCAATGGGACAAGGCGTTAAGATACTTATTGACGATGGTTTTATTGCTGGCTCATCGGCGCAATTGAATAAAGCGGCACTGTTAATTATTTCCATTGCCTTACTGATGTCAGTAGGAACTTACATACGATTTTATTTGGTTTCTTGGTTAGGTGAACGAGTCTCAGCCGATATTCGCCAAGCTGTTTTCGATCATCTCGTAATGCTGCACCCAAGTTATTACGAAACGAATCGTAGCGGTGAAATTATGTCGCGATTAACCACCGACACGACCTTACTGCAAACAGTGATTGGCTCCTCTGCGTCAATGGCTTTACGCTCAACGCTAACCTTTATTGGTGGATTAGTTATGTTGCTCATCACTAATCTGAAACTAAGTTTATTAGTACTTGCCTGCGTGCCGCTAGTGTTAGTACCAATCTTAATGTACGGACGTCGTGTGCGGGCGTTATCGCGTAAAAGTCAGGACACTATCGCCGATGTGGGTAGTTATGCTGGTGAAGTAATTCAACAAATCAAAACTGTGCAAAGCTTCACCCAAGAGGACAATGAAAAAAGTGCATTCAAGACTCACGTTGAGAGTGCCTTTGATGTTGCTAAACAACGCATTGCGCAACGAGCCATGTTGATTGCAGTAGTTATATCACTGATTTTTACTGCTATCGCAGTAATGCTATGGGTTGGCGGCAACGAAGTTTTAAACGGCGAAATGTCAGCTGGAGAACTCGGTGCTTTTATCTTTTATGCCATTATTGTTGCTAGTGCAGTGGCTACCATCTCTGAAGTTATTGGGCAACTTCAACAGGCCGCTGGTGCGACCGAACGCTTATTAGAATTACTTGCTGTGGAAAATCTAATTACTACACCAGATAGCCCAGCAGCAATCATTCCAACTAGTAATAATATTGGCTTCAAAAATATTAGCTTTCACTACCCTTCTCGGCCCACGCAAAAAGCAATCAGCAATTTAACTCTAACCGTTCCTGCAGGACAAACTCTTGCATTAGTTGGCCCATCGGGTGCGGGAAAATCCACTCTATTTGAATTATTACAACGTTTCTATGACCCTAACGATGGCAACATTAATATTGGTGATGTCGATATTCGTAATCTCACGCCGCAAGCACTTAGGCAACAAATTGCCGTTGTTGCACAGCAACCTAATCTGTTTAGCGGCGATGTTTGGCACAATATTCGTTATGGAAAAAGCGATGCCTCGGATGATGAAGTAATCAATGCAGCAAAAGCTGCCTTTGCTCATGATTTTATTGAAGAGTTACCCGATGGTTATGACAGTTTTCTTGGTGAGCAAGGAGTTCGGCTATCTGGTGGACAACGCCAACGAATAGCGATTGCGCGAGCAGTATTAAAAAACCCTAGTATCTTATTGTTGGATGAAGCGACCAGCGCATTAGATGCCGAAAGTGAGTTTCAGGTACAAAAAGCGCTTGAGCAATTAATGCAAGACCGCACTAGTATCGTGATTGCCCACCGGCTAGCAACCATTCGTAACGCTGATGAAATTGCGGTTTTAGATCAAGGAAAACTAGTTGCTCTGGGTAGTCATCAAAAGCTTATTGCTATATCACCGTTATACCAACGCCTTGCTGAGCTACAGTTCCAAGACAGTCATTAAAGCACAGAGTTAGAACAAAAAAATTAAGGCAATACTTTTAAGTAAGGTTTAACGACAACGTTTTTATAAATTCCATTTAGTAAGTAAGGATCTTGATCAGCCCATGCTTGTGCTTGTTCGATTGAGGTGAAATCTGCCACCACCAAACTGCCAGTAAAGCCTGCTTCAGCAGGGTTATTGCTATCAATAGCAGGATGAGGGCCTGCGATTAATAAGCGATCTTGATCAGCCAAAGTTTGTAATCTTTCGAGATGTGCGGGGCGATGTACTTTACGCAGAGGCAAACTGTCAGCCACATCTTCACTGATTACTGCATACCACATTAGTGATAATAACCGCTCTTTAATCCGTCAAGTGACGACTCTTTTTGCAACAACAACTCATGATGACGTTTGATACCAGCTTCTAACATAGCCTTAGTGATATCTAATTTTTCTCCTCGTAAAACATCGTCAATGTTGTCTGAAAAAGAAAATCGCATCAATGGCTTGTCTTGGTTTTCAACATCTCGCAATACAACATCACCATTTTCAAGTTGCACTAACTCCGCTTTAATTTCTTTAATTGAATCTATTTCTTCAATTAAATCCATATCGTCAAGTAAATCTACTTCTTTATCAACCGCCATAATAAAACCCCATTAAATTTGAACTGTAATTAGCATCCCATTGCTACTGCCCCAACGTTTAATATTACATGCTTATTATAGATAGTAAGCTTAGTATTGTGTGAATTAATGTGAAATCAATGTTCCTACACCTTTGTCAGTTAAAACTTCTAGCAGTAAGGCGTGATTGACACGGCCATCAATAATATGTGACGTTTTAACGCCCGACAAGACTGCATCTAAGGCACAATTAACCTTAGGGATCATGCCACCTACTATCGTTCCATCGGCTTTTAACTTGTCAATTTGTTTAGCATCAAGGCCGGTTAACAAATTCTCCTCTTTATCTAGCACCCCAGGAATATTTGTCATTAATATTAATTTTTCTGCATTGAGTGTTCGTGCTAAAGCACCTGCAACCGAATCGGCATTAATGTTGTAGGTGGCACCATCTTTCCCTGCACCGATAGGAGCGATCACTGGAATAAACTGATCCTGCTCAAGTCTTTTTACTAGATTAGGGTTAATCGACTCGACTTCACCCACGTGACCATAATCAACATCTGCTTTACCTGAAGATAATTTTTTAGCCTGAATCATCGCGCCATCTTTACCTGTTAAACCAACCGCATTCCCATCTTGTGCATTGATCAAGTTAACAATCTCTTTGTTCACTAAACCACCTAAGACCATTTCAACTATTTCCATTGTTTCTGAATCGGTCACACGCAGGCCGTCAACAAATTCGCTGGTCTTACCAAGCCTCTCTAAAGTGCCACTAATTTGTGGTCCACCACCATGAACGACAACCGGGTTCATACCTACTAATTTGAGCAAAACCACATCGCGCGCGAAACTGACTTTTAAGTCATCATCAATCATCGCATTACCGCCGTATTTGATAACTATTGTTTTGCCATGAAAACGCTGAATGTAAGGCAAAGCCTCAATCAAAATTTTGGCAATTTGTTGCTTAGAATCACTCATGTTAGTTTTAATTTATTCAATATTACGTTAATGCCTATCTTAGATGACATTCAAATTTAATGTAATAGTCTTATAAAGATTCTATAATGCTTTTATTCACGTTTATTAGACAGCTTTTCACGCAGGATAAAACACTCAAAAGAGTAATAAGAGCTACTCTAGTTAAGTCTATATGCCATATGTTTTTTACCATACAGCACAAAAAAATAATCACTAGCAAATACCGTTATTCCAGAACCTTAGTAAGCCTTATCTGGTTATCGTTATTAGCTGGCTGTGCCTCACAAGTCAAAAACCTACCTGAAGAAGCGCAGATTGATATTCCCGAAGCTTGGGAAGTAGTTGTTGCAGAAAGGAGTGACCAAGAACTTATAGCGGACGAGCTGTCAACAGAGCCCTCTGCCGATCAAGAAGTATCTGATGATAAAACCTCGACAATTAGCGGCAGTATAGACAACGCTTGGTTAAACGCGTTTAACGACAGTGATTTGCAAAAATATGTACAAATCGCACTCGATAATAACCCCGATTTATTAGCTTCTGCGGCTTCATTAAAAGTAGCCAATGAAGGCGTCACCATCACTGGCGCGTCGCTATTGCCAAATGTTGCGGCGAACCTACGCGATAGTAATATTCGTCGTGACGAAGGGTCATTGAATGTAAATGACAACATTGACGACAATGATTTTCTTGATGGCGGCGATGATTTTGAAATTCTCGGTGATATCGAAGAAGGCCCTGCCGATATCAGCACTGATATTCGTACAATTACCGGCACCTTAAATGTGAGCTGGGAAGCCGATATTTGGGGACGCCTTACGCAAAGAAAAAAATCAGCCGTTTTTTCTTCGCTTGCACAGACCGAACTCTTTAAAGCTTCAGAGCTATCGCTGGTAGCGAATGTGACTCGCTCTTGGTACAACTTAATGGCCAATAAGTTGCAGCTAGAGCTAGCGATACAACGTCTTGACAGTTTCAAAAGCACCGCCGATTTAATTGACGAAAACTATAAACGTGGTTTGCGTTCAGCTCTTGATGTTTTTTCAAGTCGCACTGATGTGCAAACACAAATCGCATCTTTAGCTGACACACGATTTAATTACGACCAGTCATTGCGGAACTTTAAAACACTATTGGGAAGATACCCAGATACTGACTTAGAATTTGAAGCCATGCTGCCTGAACTGCAAGACCCTATTCCAATCGGTCTTCCGGCAGAGTTGTTAACTCGACGTCCGGACGTTAAAGCTAGCCAATTACAATATCAAGCTCAAATTGCCAGCGCTAAAGCAGCGCACCGAGATCGCTATCCAAGTATTTCTTTTACCGGTTCGCTTAGTGATTCGCGTGACAGCTTTAGCGATTTATTCGCAGATGGCAATATGACTTTGTCGTTGATCACTTCTATCACTCAGCCTATCTTTTCAGCAGGCTCATTAAAGGCCCGCGAGGCACAAGCCCTGTATCAAGCTGAATCAGCCTATGCTTCTTTAGTGAGAACGACGCTCAATGCATTTGAAGAAGTCGAAAATACTTTGTCGCGCGAAGCTGTTTTAATTGAACAACGCGACGCTTTACGAGAAGCGGTAGGTTATGCAGAAAATGGTTTTGAATTAGCTCTATCTAGTTATCAGTTAGGTATTGAAAATTACACCACGGTACTAGATTCTCAGCGACGTTTATTTGATTCAAAACGCAATGAAATTGATATTCGCAATGCGATTTTGCAAAATAGAATTAATGCGCATTTAGCCTTGGGCGGTGATTTTACTGCAACCCCAAGAGATTATGAGGAGGACTTACCAACTGCGCTTAATATATCAAATTCTGATACAAACTTAGCAGAGCAATGAATAGCGATTTCGAACTTCAAACCAATGACCTAACTAATAACATAGGGTCAGCACGTCAAAAAAGGTTCGTTATTCCGCGTAAATTTTTGATTGTTGTATGCATAATTCTAATTACAGCTGCAATCATTGCTGTATTAGTTGCATTAAAGCCTGAAGCCGCAAAAGTGGCTATTCCGGAAACAATTGTCAGGGTGGACACGATTAATGCAAACCGCTCTAATTACCCTATCGCAGTTGATGCCAACGGCACAGTTGAAGCAGAGACACGCGGTAATTTAGTTTCGCAAGTGAGCGGAGAAATTGTCGCTGTTGCAGGAAATTTCACAACTGGTGGCTCATTTAAAAAAGGTGATGTACTAACACAAATTGATCAGCGCGACTTCCAAGCTAATTTAAGCCAAGCTTCTGCGGCTTTTTCTCAAGCTGAATCAAATTATCGACAAGAACTAGCCAATTCCAAACAAGCTGAAGTAGATTGGCGACGTTTAGGTAATACCGAACCTGCTCCCGATTTGGTAATGCGTAAACCTCAGCTTGCTGCGGCAAAAGCGCAACTTGATTCGGCAATTGCTGCTCAAGAAACAGCTAATCTCAATTTGGCCAGAACAACGATCAAAGCGCCTTATGATGGGCGCGTCATTGAACGGCGTACGGTACTTGGTCAGTTTGTAACGGTCGGCACACCGATAGCAGAAGTTTTTTCAGAAGAGTTGATTCAAGTTCGCTTGCCAATTAGCCAGCAAGAATTTGAACAACTTGGATTAAATGCTTTTTCTAGTGATGCAGAGAGTAATCCTTTTAAAGTAACGCTGACATCTAATATTGGTTTAAACGAATATCACTGGGATGCGACTATCGTTCGCACTGATAGCACATTTGATTTAAACACCCGCCAAATTGATATTATTGCCGAAATTGAAGACCCGTTCAGTTTAGAAAAAGATCAGCCGCCATTGAAAATTGGGCAATTTGTTAACGCTAAAATTCAAGGCCAAACGGTTGATGATGTTTATGTTATTCCAAACAAAAGTATTCGTGAAGGGCTCTATGTTTATGCTGTACGCGACGAGCGCTTAACTAAACTACCCGTTAAAATTGCTTGGCAGGATGATGAAAACGCAATTGTTATAGATGGTCTTAGTGATAATGAAATTGTCGTGACAACGTCTTTAAATAGTACTTTGACTGGCGCTAAAGCAAAGTTAAGCGATGACATTACTGACGCTAGTCAAGATGACCTTAATAACAACATCAGCAGTGACAGCCAAGAGGTTGAGTAACGCTTTATGATTGAATGGTTTGCACGCAACCCTGTCGCGGCTAACCTTTTGATGTTTGCCATTATTATTGCTGGTGTTACTTCGGCCGCACGATCCATCCCTATTGAAGTCTTTCCAAGCTTCTTAACTGACACCGTTTCAATTTCCACCACATTGCGCGGCGCAACTCCGCAATCAATGGAAGACAGTATTTCTAATCGCATAGAAGAAGCAATCTATGACATTGAAGGTATTGCTGAAGTAACTTCACGCTCCTCAGAGAGTGTTGCGATAACACTTGCTGAGGTTGCTAGCGGCTATGACCGTCGAGAAATTTTGAACGACATAAAGCTGCGTGTTGATGCATTGAACACTTTACCTAATGACGCTGAAAATCCCATCGTCTCGCTGATTGATGATAATCAGCCAGTTATTCAGATTGCTGTCACTGGTGACGTTGACGAAAAAACCTTGCGCTTATTTGCCGATAAAACCCGCGAAGATTTATTAGATAACGCAGAAATTTCCCTCGTTGAATTAACTGGTGTCACCGATTACGAAATCGGCATTGAACTAACACCAGAAGTATTAGATAACTACAACATTTCTTTAGCAATGGTTGCGCAAGCAGTGCAACGTAGCTCGGTAGATATTTCAGCCGGGAATGTACAAACTCGTGATGGCGATATACTAATCCGAGCAGACGGCCAAGCCTATAGCCGCAATGAATTTGCTGAAATTCCGGTTATCACTCAATTTGGCTCTGACCCTATTCTGCTTGGTGATATAGCACAGATTAATGATGGCTTTGAAGAGCAACCATTAATTACGCGGTTTAACGATAAACCAGCAATTCTAATTAATGTAATACGCACCGGCGCGCAATCCTCAATTGAGCTGGCAGTAATCGTAAAGCAATATATTGAACAACAAAATACTAATTCAAATGGAATTGAACTGGTTTACTTTGATGATGATGCCAAAATTGTTAAGTCTAGGCTCTCAACCTTAATTAAGAGTGGTATTCAAGGCGGTATCTTGGTGTTGATTTTACTGTCATTATTTTTACGGCCCGCAGTTGCTTTCTGGGTTTTTATTGGAGTGCCGGTCAGTTTTATGGGGGCTTTTATTGTTATGCCCTTCTTTGGCGGCACATTCAATATCATGTCGTTATTTGCATTTATCGTTGTGCTTGGAATTGTAGTCGATGACGCTATTGTCACTGGCGAGAATATTTATCGCAAAATGCGTGATGGATTGCCACCAATAGAAGCCTCTATTGTCGGCACAAAGCAAATTGCGATCCCCGTTACTTTTGGAATTTTGACCACTGTAGTTGCGTTTCTACCATTATTTGGACTTGGCTCAAATCGCATCGGCTTCTTTGTTGCACAAATTCCATTGGTTGTTATACCGGTATTAATTTTTTCATTAATCGAATCAAAATTTGTATTACCCGCGCATTTAAGCCATATAAAACCTCGTTCAGATGACGATAAAGCAGGTTGGTTGGCTCGCACTCAGTTATCAATTTCGAGAGGTTTTGAGAATGCGATCTTGAAACATTATCAACCTTTACTTAAAAAATCATTACACAATAAATCGATTTGCATCACTAGCCTGCTTGCTGTCTCAATAATTGTTTTAGCCTATGCAGCAAACGGACATATTCGTTTTACCTTTTTCCCTCATGTCGAATCAGAAGAAATAGCCGTTTCATTACGCCTGCCAGACACTACTGGATTTGAAGTCACTCAAAGCCATGTGCAAACGATTGTTGGTCACCTGCGTGACTTACAAGATGAAAATCGCGATGCTAGTAATGGTCAGTCGATCATCAAACACATTTACAGTACTAGCGGCAGCATTGGCCAAACAATTAAACCGAGCATTGGTCAAATTACTGCCGAACTTTATGGCCCCGAAGAACATTCGATAAATGTTCGCACTGGTGATTTAGCAAGAGAACTGCGCGAGCGCGTTGGTGAAATTCCAGGTGCTGAGGAGCTAAGCATCATTGCTCAAATCGGTCGTGGAGGTTCACCGATTAGTATTGAGTTGAGCGGCGCAAACCCTGAAGGAATGCGTGTAGTTGGAGAACGATTACGCAGCCAATTACAACGTTACCCTGGAGTATTCGACATCCAAGACAACTTCTCTGGAGGTAAGGAAGAACTTAATATTGAGCTCAAGCCATTAGCAAAATTACTAGGCTTGGATCTCGCCGATGTGGCTACGCAAATTCGCGGCTCGATTTTTGGTTTTGAGGCGCAGCGTATTCAACGTGGTCGAGAAGAGGTTCGCGTGATGGTAAGACTCCCTTCTGAGTATCGCTCATCAATACAGGACCTAATGACTCTGCCAATTCAAATTGGTAGCGATAATGCCCCAGTGCCTTTATCTGATTTAGCAACAATAGAGTCACAACGCAGTCCAACAACTCTCTACAAACTTAATCGTCGCTCCATTATCAATGTATTTGCCGATGTCGACCAAGATATTGCCGATACGCCTTCAATTCTGCGTGATGTAGGTGCTTTCCTAGAAAATGAAAAACAATCATCTCCTGATCTAAACTATACCTTTAGAGGTGAAGCAGAAGAACAGTCTGAAAACAATCAAGGCGTTCAATCAGGACTGATTTTAATTTTGATTTGCGTATATGCTTTATTAGCAATTCCCTTTAAATCCTATTCTCAACCGTTTATTGTTATGTCAATCATGCCGTTTAGTGTGATTAGCGCCATCTTGGGCCACATGGTTATTGGCTACAATTTATCTATGCTGAGCATTATCGGTATGCTGGCGTTATTAGGTGTAGTGGTTAACGATAGCTTGGTATTGGTCGATTATATAAATCAGCAACGTAAACGTGGCATGGATGTCTTTGACGCGGTATTAACCAGTGGCACTGTGCGCTTTCGCCCCGTTATTTTAACTTCATTGACTACCTTTGCTGGACTAGTGCCGCTCTTGTTAGATAGCAGTACACAATCTGAATTTTTAAAACCGATGGCAATCTCACTGGGTTTTGGAATTTTATTCTCAACAGTGGTTACACTGATTATTGTGCCGGTGAATTACTTAACCGCATATCAGGGCAAGCAGTACGCAAAAAAAATCTGGGGTTATTGGCTCGAATTCTGGAATCGTGAAGACGCTAAACCATAGAGAAACAATCAGATGATCTCTTGGTTTTGTCGTAATCACGTTGCAGCCAATTTATTAATGGTCGCCATTGTTATTAGTGGCGTTCTGGCGGTAAAAGATCGCGTCCCTCTCGCTCTTCTACCAGATTTTGATTTAGGCTTAATCAGCATTACGACAACGCTGCCTGGTGGTAATCCAAAGTCAATTGAAGAAACAATAACCACGCGTATTGAAGAAGCAATTGCCGACCTCGAAGGCGTTGAAAAAATCACTTCGCAATCAGCAGAAGGCGTCTCAAGTGTCTTTATCGAAATTGATTCTGATTACAATGAACGCGATATTCTTGAGGATGTAAAGATACGTGTTGATGCGATCAATACTCTGCCAAGTGACGCTGAGCGCCCTATTATTCGCTTAGCTGAACAACAAGTACAAGTTCTCGGCTTGGCAATCTACGGCGAAGTCCCTTATAGCGAATTATTTCAAGCCGCTAGCGATATGCGCGAAGCCCTATTGAGAACCCCAGGGATTACTCGCGCATCAGAAATCCAAGCTCCACCGCGTGAAATTCATATTGAAGTCACACCTGAAACACTACAACAATACAATTTGACGATAGCGGATATTGGCAATGCTATTCAAAGAAACTCTATTGATATTTCAGCTGGCAACTTACGCACCAGCGATGGCGACATTCTTATTCGTGCAGATGGCCAACTCTACAATCAAGCAGAGTTTGAAGCTATTCCGGTTATCTCTCTAAATAATAGCGTCATCCAATTAAGTGATATCGCTACCGTCATTGATGGTTATTCTCTGCAACAAGTTGAAACTGAGTACAACGGCTTGCCGGCAATCACCGTTGACGTTTTTCGAGTAGGCAAACAAAGCACCATTGATATTGCGAGCAAGTCACTCGACTTTATTGATAGCTATCAAAACAAACTGCCCACAGGACTCACAATTGGCACCTATGGCAATACCGCCGTTGTTGTTGAAGATCGCTTATCAACCTTAATATCGAGTGCTATTCAAGGCGGTATTTTAGTTTTGATATTGCTATCACTATTTTTACGGCCGGCTGTCGCTTTTTGGGTAGGCTTAGGTATTCCAGTTTGTTTTTTAGGTGGCTTAGCCTTGATGCCAGTATTAGGTCTAACGCTCAATATGCTCACCATGTTTGCCTTTTTATTAGTACTAGGCATCGTTGTCGATGACGCTATTGTCACAGGTGAAAATATTTATCGGCATATGCGTAATGGCATGCCTTCTAATGAAGCCGCCTTGTTTGGCACAAAAGAAGTCGCTGTCCCGGTTACATTTGGTGTAATCACGACAATGGTAGCCTTCGCGCCATTACTATTAGTCGAAGGTTTTTTATCTAACATTGCAGCGCAAATTCCGTTAGTGGTTATTCCAGTATTAATCTTTTCCTTGGTTGAATCAAAGCTCATTTTGCCGGCACATATGAGCACAATCAAACCACGTAAAGAAACTAACATCTCACGCTTAGGTAAACTGCAACAAGGTTTTTCACGCGGTTTTGAAACCGCTATCATTAATTTTTATAAACCATTTTTAAATTGGTGTATTGGCAATAAAACAATCACTGTCGTCACCGCGATAATGATTTTTGTTGTGGTAATTTCTTCTGCATCATTAGGCTGGTTGCGCGTGTCTTTTTTCCCGAAGTTTCAAGATAATGCTATTTATATAACTCTAACAATGCCGACCACAACTGGCTTTGAAACAACAAAAGGTCATATTCAGGGTATTGTCGGCGTATCGACTGAGTTAGCCAATGAGTATATTGACCCAAACTCACAGGAGTCTTATTTTAAATACGTGATATCAGTAGCTGGGCTGTCTATTTCTGATACCGGCGGTCTAAACTTTGGCAGTAATCGCGGCAGCGTTATTATGGAATTTGTTCAAGGGGAAAATGGCTTACCTGCTGGTTTTTCTATTGATGAAGTTCAAGAACAGTTAAGAACTCGAATTGGTGATATTCCAGGCGCCGAAAAACTCAGTTTAAAATCAAGTTTCGGTGATTTTGGGCGCCCTATTTCCATCGATCTTTTTGGTCAAGATACGGCAAGCATCAAAGAATACACGACCGATATTCGCGAATATTTAAAAAGTTACCCCGGTATATTTGATATCCAAGACAACATTTCTAGTGGCAAAGAAGAACTACAATTAGAAATTAAACCATTGGCACACTCAGTCGGCTTATCTGAAAGTGCCATTGCCTCACAAGTCAGGCAAGCTATTTTTGGTTTTGAGGCACAACGCATTCAACGCGGACAAGAAGAAATCAAAGTCATGGTGCGCTACCCCTTAGAGAACCGCTCATCTGTTGATGATGTGAAAAACATCCCGATTAGAACATTCGATGATTTTAATGGCACTACTCCTCTTTATGAGTTAGCCAACCTCTCGGCAAGACAAAGTTCGACGACTATTTTTCGCGATCGACAAAGACAAACAGTGACAATTAGTGCCGACATTGATGCCGATCAATATGATGTAAATATTATTCGTGAGGATCTACAAAAATTTCTCGACGAATTATTTTTATATGAAAATGAAATTGAGTTCTCATTTGGCGGTCAGGCTGAAACTCAGAGTGAAACTAATGCCAGTTTTCTATTCGGCTTCGTTGTTGTTGTCGCACTAATTTATGCATTGTTAGCAATCCCGTTTAAATCTTTTGGGCAACCATTAGTTGTTATGTCGATTATTCCTTTGGCGATTGTTGGCGCTATGCTCGGTCATTATATTATGGGGATTGCATTTTCAATGCTCAGCATTATGGGCGTTCTAGGGCTAACCGGTATTGTCGTCAATGACAGTTTAGTACTCGTAGATTATATAAATAAAAAACGTGCAGAAGGAATGGACTTAATGACAGCTGTGCTAACAGCAGGCGAGCTACGATTTCGACCAGTAATGCTGACCTCTTTGACCACTTTTGCTGGTCTCATACCGCTAATGCTAAATAAAAGCACTCAGGCACAAGCATTGATTCCTATGGCAGTGTCACTTGGCTTTGGAATTATTTTCGCAACACTGATAACGTTAATTATCACGCCCGTTAATTATATTGTTTGTCGGCAGATCAAACATAGTTGGCTAAACTTATGGCACGGACCAAGCTCACCTGCTGTCTCTAACGCCTGATTAAAATGCCACAAAATCAGCAGCCATACGGATTCAGTTTGCTTGAAATAATGGTAGTGATCGCCATTCTTGCAATATTGGCTACATTAGCAATACCATCGCAAACTGGCAGAATCACTCAGCAAAGAATGGTTGAAACGCTCGACTTAGTAGAACCTTATAAGAGTAGCATTTTAAATTACTATGAACTAAATGCAGGTAGCTTCCCGATTAATAATATTGAGGCTGGCTTACCCGAGGCGGATAAAATTTTGGGTAACTATCTAGAAGGGATGACCATAGAAAATGGTGCTATGCACTTACACCTTGGACAAAAACTACCTGCGCAACTGCATGATAAAATTATTTCTATTCGCCCAGTGTTTGTTGCTGGCTCACCACAAAGCCCAATATCGTGGATTTGCGGTCTAAACACCGTCCCTGATGGCATGACTGCTGCGGGCGTTAATCAGACTAATCTAGACTTGCTGTTTTTGCCTGGACGTTGTCGATGATCTAGTCGCTGACCTAATTGCTAAATAGTCCTTAGTTAATTTAACGATTTTTATTTAGCGCGTCATTTATCAGCGCAGACATTTTTGCGCCTTGCGAAATTGAATCATCATAAGAAAAAAGTAAATTAGGGCAATAACGCATATCAATGTTAGCGGCTAGTTGACGACGCAAAAAGCCATTGGCATTTTCAAGTGCTTGCATAGCGTCATCAATCTCTTGCTTATCATCAAGCATGTTCGTGACAAAAACTTTCGCTTGCCTTAAATCTTTAGTGACTTCCACATCGGTAATAGTCAATGATGAAACCCGCGGGTCACGCACATCATTGCGCATGATGGTCGTTAGATGTCGCGTTACTGTTTGAGCAACGCGTTCACTGCGGGCATATTCTTTAGGCATAGTATTATTTTATTAAAGGCTACTAAGCAATATAAAGCACTACAGCTTTACCTTAACCTCAACTTCATTAAAGATTTCTAATTGATCAGCAACTTTAATGTCGTTGTAATTAGTTACGCCAATACCGCACTCAGTGCCCATTTTTACTTCACTGACGTCATCTTTAAAGCGACGCAACGAGTCAATTTTGCCTTCAAAAATTACGACATTGTCGCGTAAGACTCGTACATTAGCGTTACGTTTAACAAGCCCTTCGGTGACATAGCAACCGGCAATCGTACCGATTTTAGGAGCTTTAAATACCTCTCTCACCTCAACATAACCAAGTAATTCTTCTTTGATTTCTGGTGCTAGCATACCTTCCATAGCCGCTTTCACATCATCAATTACTTCATAAATAATGCTGTAGTAGCGGATTTGAATATCTTCTTTCTCAGCTAATTTACGCGCCTGCCCATCAGCTCGCACATTAAAACCGATCACTACCGCTGACGATGCCATGGCTAAGTTAATATCCGATTCATTAATCGCGCCGACCATGCCGTGTACGACGCTTACTTTCACGTCATCAGTAGAGAGTTTCATTAATGATTCAGTCAAAGCCTCAATAGAGCCTTGCACGTCACCTTTAATTAAGACATTAACTGTTTTAGTCTCGTTTTCACCCATTTCTTGGAACATGTTTTCCAGCTTAGCGGCTTGTTGACGCGCCAAACGAGACTCACGATCCTTACTAGTACGAAAAGCTGCCGCTTCACGAGCTTTTCGCTCATCATCCACCACTAGCATTTCATCGCCCGCAGCAGGTACACCGCTGACGCCTTGAATTTCTACAGGTGTTGATGGGCCAGCAACTTTAATTGCATTGCCAGAGTCATCAACCATTGCTCGTACGCGACCAGTTTCTTGGCCAACTAAGATAATGTCGCCATATTTCAATTCGCCATGTTGAACTAAAACGGTACAAACTGGGCCACGGCCTTTATCTAAACGTGCTTCAACAACTAAACCAGCGGCATTGCCTTGATTACGAGCTTTGAGTTCAAGTAATTCAGCTTGCATCACAACTGAGTCGAGAATGTCGTCAATACCATCGCCTGTATGCGCTGAAACCGGGATCATCATCACATCGCCACCCCAGTCTTCTGGGATCACTTCTTCAGAAGCTAATTCTTGTTTCACGCGCTCAGGATCAGCAGCTTCTTTATCCATTTTATTAATTGCAACAATAATCGGCACACCGGCATTTTTAGAGTGTGTAATTGCTTCAATCGTCTGTGGCTTAACACCATCATCAGCAGCAACAACTAAAATAACAATATCGGTTGCTTTAGCACCACGAGCACGCATTGCACCGAACGCTTCATGGCCAGGGGTATCTAGAAAAGTAATTTCACCCTTACTAGTGCCAACTTGATAGGCACCAATATGTTGGGTTATTCCGCCCGCTTCACCATCGGTTACCTTTGCTTTACGAATATAATCCAGTAAAGAGGTTTTACCATGGTCAACATGACCCATCACGGTTACAACTGGGCAACGAGGCTCAAATGTAGACTCATCTTCTTCAACTGTTTGGTGCTCAGAGATAAATGCTTCTGGATCTGATTGTTTTGCTTCAACAGCGTTATGACCCATTTCTTCAACCACTAACATGGCTGTATCTTGGTCAAGGGTCTGATTGATCGTGACCATTGTGCCCATGTTAAATAAAGTTTTAACTACCTCAGCCGACTTCACTGTCATTTGCGCGGCAAGGTCAGCAACACTGATTGTTTCAGGTACTTCCACATCTCGTACTACAGGTGCTACTGGTTTCTCAAAAGCATGTTGATCCTGCGCGCTTGATTGAATTGTCGATGGACGACGTTTTTCTTTACGACGCTTGGCATTTTTAGAAACATGTAATTCTGCGCGGCCGGTAAATTGCTTACGACCTTTTTTATTATCACGGCTAGACTTGTTTGCTTCCGCCTTTTTTTCTTCATCCGTTTTTGGTTCTGCTTGACGAACAATTGGTGATGACTTAACTCGATCCGCTGACTTTCGAATAATCGAAGGCATTTCTACGGTTCGACGAGGCTTAGCAGGTTCTTCAGGCTCTGCTTCAGCGGTAGCTTCTTCAATCTCAGGTTCTGGCTCAGGTTCAGGTTCAACTTCTACAGTTTCTTCAACTGCCTCTTCAGTATCTTGATCACCAGACTCTGCAGCTTCTTTGGCAGCAATTTCGGCTTCTTTTTCGGCCTCTAAAAGTGCTTGCTGATCAGCCTCCGCTTGCTGCTGTTCCAATAAACGATCTTGCTCACGCTGTAGCTCTTCTTCCTTTTGACGAAGTTTTTCAGTTTCTTGGCGTTCTTTCTCTTGCTCCTCTAACGCCTCGCGTGTCACGAAAGTACGGCGCTTCTTAGTCTGTACTTGTACTGTACGAGCAATACCTGTCTTAGTCGTTTGCTGAATTTCCGAGGTTGTTTTCTTTTTTAGAGTTATTTTGCCGCGCGCAGGGTTCGCAGCAGGCGCAGCACTCTCGCTGTCTTTAGAGCCGCCACGAAGGTGCTCAAGTAACTTAACTTTTTCAGCATCACTTAACGAATCATTAACTGTTTTGCCTGTCACACCTGCATCAGTGAGCTGCTTCACGACTCGTTCAGGTTCGATACCGATTTGTGTTGCAAAGGCTTTTATTGTAATTGTTGACATAATTTTTATTCTTTTCGTTTTAAGGCTGCTTATTTAATATTGCTTCTACTCAATTCAATACGTGTGCTAATTCAAGAAATAATATTGCTAGGCCGCACTTTCCGTTTCGTCACTTTCCTCTTCATCTTCACCCATCTCGGCAAACCAAGGCTTACGAGCAGTCATAATTAATTCTTGCGCGCGTTCAGAGGTAATCTCAAGCCCTTTAATTTCTAACAAGTCATCAGTCGCACTGTCTGCTAAATCTTCCATCGTTTTAATATCGTTAACAGCAAGGAATTTAGCAGTGGTTTCATCCATACCATCCATTGTTAGCAAATCGTCGGCAGGGTCGGCGCCTTTCAACAACTCTTCTTTTTGAATTGCAATAGTGACCATTGCGTCATCCGCACGTTTGCGTAACTCATCGACTAAACCTTCATCAAATTCTTCGACTTGCAACATTTCCTCACGCGGCACATAAGCCACTTCTTCAAGAGTATTAAAGCCTTCTTGAATCAAAATTGTTGCTACATCAGCATCAATATCGAGTTTTTGCATAAACATTTCACGTGTATCCGCTGACTCTTCTTCAAGTTTTTCGTTGGCTTGCTCATAGGACATAATGTTGATTTCCCAACCAGTCAACTCAGAGGCTAAACGCACGTTTTGCCCTCCACGCCCAATAGACAACGATAACTGTGATTCATCAACAATAACGTCCATTACATTTTTATCTTCGTCGACCATGATCGACTCAACTTCAGCTGGAGCCAAAGCATTAATAACAAACTGTGCTGGGTCTTCAGACCACTTAATAATATCAACACGTTCACCGTTAATTTCATTCGACACACTTTGTACCCGTGAACCACGAATTCCCACACAAGCACCAACTGGGTCTACTTTACTGTCATTAGATTTAACTGCTATCTTCGCGCGTAAGCCTGGGTCTCTAGCGGCTGAAATAATTTCAATAATATTCTCACTGGCTTCTGGCACCTCAGTACGAAACAAAGCCAAAATTAATTCAGGAGATACTCGATTAAGGACTAATTGTGGCCCACGTGTTACTTCTTTTACTTCCTCGAGAATTCCGCGAATACGATCACCTGGACGTAAACTTTCTCTCTGGATCATGCGGCTACGCGGTAACACCGATTCAACACCACCTAAATCAACAATCGTATCTCCACGTTCCATTCGCTTAACCACGCCCGAAATCATTTCTCCAACACGAGGTTCAAATTCTTCACTAATTTTATTACGTTCAGCTTCTCGAACCTTTTGCATTATCACTTGCTTTGCTGCTTGCGCCGCAATACGCCCAAAAGGCACAGGTTCTAGTTCTTCTTTAACAAAGTCACCAAGTTCCAACTCAGGATCATGCTCTTTTGCAGCACTAATACACATCTGTTTAGTCGGGAACTCTAATTCCGCATCATCTTCAATAACTTCCCAAACTCGAAAAGGAACATAGCTGCCGTCAGTTTGGTCAATGACACATTGCACATCAATATCTTCACGATGACGCTTACGCGTTGCGGTTGCTAACGCTGCCTCAATTGCTTCAAAGATAATATCTTTATCAACCGATTTTTCAGTCGATAAAACTTCTGCCATCATTAGAATTTCACTTGCCATTTTTTGCCTCAGCTATTGTCGTTAATTCAAATGAATTATTACGACATGATCTATATCAAATAAATTTAAAAGATTAAACGTTAAAATCATAAACAGGCACTAAACGCGCTCTGTCCATATCAAGATAAGGTAACTCAGTTTGTTCCCCATCAACTTCAACTACTGCGAATTCATCCGTCGCTTCAACAAGGTCTCCTGTGAAACGACGACGACCATTCACTAAGGTCGCCATTTTGATTTTTACTTGCGAACCAACCACATCTTCAAAATGTTTTGGTTTAGCTAACGGTCGATCCATTCCAGGCGAAGACACTTCAAGTGTGTATCGATTAGAAATAGGATCCTCTACATCTAAAATAGCACTAAACTGACGACTTGCATTCGCACAATCATCGATATTAATACCATTTTTCGAATCAATGTAAATACGTAATATTGATGTGTCACCGCCACTCATCTCAACTGCCACAAGCTCATAACCCAAAGCCTCAGCTCCAGGTTGTAACAACTCATCAATGTGTGTGACTGTTAATGCCATGCACTTACCATTACTAATTAAAATAATTACTGCTTTGTTGTATCAAAAAGTTACTTCTATTTACTTAAAAAAATGTAACCGTCATAGAAACACAAAACCCCGCTTATAGCGGGGCTTCCAGAAAGTTTAGACCGCTGTCAAATTCAGCGTCTAAGCAAATTTGGCAACAGTGCATCAAAGAAATCATAACCCTCTCTGAAAAAAAACACCGCTTATCAGGACAAAACACATACCTGAATCGACTTGGTAGCGGGGGCAGGATTTGAACCTACGACCTTCAGCGGCTGTGCCTCATAAAAAGTAGAGACCGACTCGCTCGGGCAAACCAAATAAAGCCCTTGATATCGACTTGGTAGCGGGGGCAGGATTTGAACCTACGACCTTC